>CP129474.1:0-307574 GCA_030583765.1 Candidatus Paceibacterota bacterium | reverse complement strand
CGCAACCCAGCGGTACTCAAGGCCGAAAGATTCAAGCTTTTTCCAGCTTACGCCTTGTGTGTGGAGTTTTTGTACTTCCGCAATCATGCCTTGGCGCAAGCGTGCATCAAGACGCTTTTCAATGCGAGCGCGGAGCTCTTCCGCGTTACGCGAAACACAGAGATAGAGGACGTGATAGGGAGTGGTAGCGCTTTGCTGGGGCACCGGCTTTCCTGTTTTCATTACAATCTCCAGCGCGCGGATGAGGCGCACAGGGTTTTTGGGATCAATGGATTGGGCGCGGGTGGGATCAAGCTTCTGTAGTTTTGAAAAAAGCTGTGAGGTTGAAAGTTTCTGTAATTTAGCGCGCAGTTTGGCATCAGGTTTTACATCAGGAATGGAAGTGCCATAGACGAGCGCATCAATCCAAAAACCTGTCCCACCGCAGATGATAGGCACCTTACCGCGCTTGGTGATGTCGCGGATTGCTTTTGTAGCGTTGCGCACGAAGTGGGCGACCGTGTACTGGCGCGTAGGGGAGGCGACATCAATGAGCCAGTGTCGTGCGAGTTTTTGCTCGCGCTTCGTAACTTTGCCGGTCCCAATATCCATGCCCTTATACACTTGCCGCGAGTCTGCGGAAATGATCTCGCCGTTGAGCGCGCGAGCAAGACGAATAGCAAGATCAGATTTTCCTGATGCAGTGGGGCCGGCGATAACGATGAGCTTCGGCTTGTCTGGGGAGCCTTTTTGAGACATTTGACAGAATATATACCATATGGTAATATATATGCAATGGCTGCCAAGGTTGCCGGCTTCCGCACTGGGTTCGAGGCCCAGTAAGCGGACAGCATAACCGGGCCCGGGGACAGGTAATCTGAATCCCTGGGTGACATGAAAAAGTCCCCGCCTGAAGGTGGGGACGCGAAAGGAGACAGGAGGGCATCGCGGCCCATAATGTCATCCGAGTAGCAACCGGCCCCCGCGCGTGGAGTGTTTACCAAACACACTCACTCCACCGGGGGCTTTTTTCTTACTGTGATTTCTGCGCTATCTCTCCCTTTGCCTTCCCAATAAATGCTTCGAGTGATACGGCGCCCGTGTCGCCAGCACCGCGCTGACGTACGGCCACGGCTTGCGCTTCTACTTCTTTCGCACCCACTACGAGAAGATATGGAATCTTCATCATCTCTGCGGCGCGGATTTTCTTGCCGATACTTTCGTTCTCATCGCGCAGTTCTACGCGAAATCCTGCAGTGGCGAGCGCGCTCACAACGCTCTGTGCATACTCAAGCTGTTTTTCTGAAATAGGCAGCACGGCAACTTGCACCGGCGCGAGCCAGAGTGGAAATGCTCCCGCAAAGTGTTCGATGGCGATGGAGAGGAAGCGCTCAATGGAACCCATGATTGCGGCGTGGATCATGACGATGCGTTCCTTCTCTGCCTTTTCGTTTACGCAGGTGAGGTCAAAGCGCTCGGGCATGTTCATGTCGAGCTGGATGGTGGCAACTTGCCACTCGCGGCCCAGAGAATCTTGTGCAAGGAAATCGAGCTTCGGTCCATAGAATGCAGCTTCGCCAAGCCCGTCTATTGCGTCGACGTTCTTTTCTTTGACTATGTCTCGCAAAATGCCTTCTGCAGCTTCCCAGCGCTGCGGATCCCCAAGATATTTTTCTGGCTGTGCGGGATCGTGCCGCGAGAGGCGTACGCGGAGCTCAAAGCCAAATGGTGTGTAGAATTCGTGAATAATATCCCAGATCTTCAAGAATTCTTCTCGTGCCTGTGACATGCGGCAAAAGACGTGCGCATCGTCTTGCGCGAAGCTTCGTACGCGAGAGAGGCCTGAAAGCTCACCTGACTGTTCGTCGCGATAGCACATCGTGGTATTCGCATAGCGCTGGGGGAGCTCACGATAGCTCCACTGCTTACGTGCGTAGATCTGCGTGTGGTGCGGGCAGTTCATTGGCTTCATAGCGAACTCATGCTTCTCGCGCGTGGTGATGCGGAAGAGGTCGTCTTTAAATTTCTCCCAGTGGCCCGAGGTGACGTAGAGGTCTTTCTTGGTGATGTGTGGAATCTCTACTTTCATGTAGCCGCGCTTTGCGCGGAGCGACCACACAAAGTCGTCGAGAATGTTGCGGAGAAGGGTTCCTTTTGGTGTCCAGAGCGGCAATCCGGCGCCAACAAGGTCCGAGAAGGTGAAGAGGTCGAGCGCGGGCCCGAGGATTTTATGGTCGCGCTTTTTTGCTTCCTCAACCATGGCGATGTGCGCTTCAAGTTTTTCTTTTGATTCAAAGGCGAGCCCGTAGATGCGCGTCAGCTGTGCTTTGGTTTCGTCGCCGCGCCAGTAGGCGCCTGCGAGCTTCTCAAGCTTAAAGCTATCGGCGGGGATTTCTTGTGCAGGGTTTTCGACGTGGCCTCCACGGCACAGGTCGGTGAATTCGCCGCTCGTGTAGAGGGTGATGGGCTCGCCCTTGGCAACAATCTCTTCGATCATTTCCAGCTTGAAAGGGTTGCCTTTGAACGCTTCGCGCGCCTCATCTGCAGATACTTCTCGATGTGTGAATGAAGTCCACGCAGGAAGCAGCTTACGCATGGTTGCCTCTATTTTTTCAAGGTCATGCTCGCTGACGGGCGTCGGGAAGAGAAAGTCGTAGTAAAACCCATGCTCGATAGCTGGCCCGAGCGTTCGCTGTGCGTCGGGGAAGTGTTTGATAACCGCGGCGGCTAACAGGTGCGCGAGAGAATGCCGAATGTGTTCTAATTGCTGTGCCATAGTTTCTGTAGAATACCGAATAATGCCCACGAATGAAAGGTTTTGACTTATCCATAAAACTGTATTATAATGGCTTCTCTCGTCGTTACATCAAGGAGGGCAGATGAAGCAGAAGACGTTCGAGGAAAAATCCCTCGAGCTGAAGGAGGAGTTCCTGTGTGGCATGCGGGAGCGTGGCGCTTCGCGTGAAGAGGCCATGAGCGTGCTTCACGTGACGGGGCATACCACGGACACCGCTGCGGAGCGCAAGGTGTTCGGCGAACCGCACGGCCTGCGCGCTGCCCACTTGCGCACCGTGCGCCTGGTGCCCGAGGCAACCGCCCGGTTCATCGCCGTTGGCGGCGTGGGATAGGAGGAGGCATGAAGCTCGAAACGAAGGGTCGTCTGGAGAAGATTCTCCAGGACGACATGGCGCGCGGCGTGCCCGTTGCGACCGCGCTCAAGGAGATGGAGCGCGCCGTCGAGGAGCTCAAGCGAGAGATCCTCGTGTCGAATTCGTCTCGTCCTGTGTGCGCCCCTCCCCACGTGTGGTGCCGCGAGGCCCACTAGCTCAAGTTCTTTCCGGGCCGGAGATACCTTAGGGTGTCGCCGGCCTTCTTTTATTTTCCGAGCTCCGCGAGTGACTTAAGTGAATCGCAGAGGAATGAAACACGTCCATCTCGTTCGTTCACTTTTCCTTGTGCGACAAGAATGTGGTTTTCGGTGCAAATGTCTTGAAACTTTGCGAGCACTGTTGGAAAAACTACCGCCTCCATTTTCCCCGTAAGGTCTTCAAGTTCTAGAAACGCCATCGGCTTTCCTGTTTTGGTAATAATCTTTTGCACCCGAGTCACCATACCTCCGATGGCAAATGAGTGCGTGACGCGCGGCACGATATTTTTAATAGGAATGACGCGTTCTTGCGCAAGCTGTGTTTTAAATGAATCGAGCGGATGCTCGGAGACATAGAGTCCGAGAAGCTCTTTTTCCCACGAGAGGCGCGACCATGTCGTTGCTGGTTCTGCCTTCACTAAACTGACTGGAGGAAGCGCCGTTGCAGTGTGTTCACCAAAGAGACTTACTTGACCACTCGACGCATTTTTTTGGTGATCACGTGCGTAGCTGAGAAGATTGTCCATACTCGCCAGTAATGCGCCACGCTCACCAAATGCATCAAGCGCGCCTGATTTAATAAGGCTCTCCAGTGATTTTTTATTGAGGTCCTTTGAAGGAATGCGAGTGACGAAGTCGGCGACGCTGGTGAAGGGGCCGTTCTTTGCACGTTCAGCGATGAGCGCCTGTACGGCATGTTCGCCAACGTTTTTAATGGCGGTGAGCCCAAAGCGGATTGCTGCCGGTGAATCTGAGACGACAGCAAACCTTTCACCACTCTGATTGATGTCAGGAGGGAGGACCTCAATCTTCATGGAGCGGCACTCATCGATTAAAAAGGCAATACGTTCTACGTCACCCGTTTCACTATTCATGAATGAGGCCATGAACTCGGCGGGGAAGTTGGCTTTCAAATAGGCCGTTTGGTAGGCGATGACTGCATAGCATGCGGCATGGCTTCTATTGAACGCATAGCGGTTGAATGGTTCAACGAGTCCCCAGAATGTTTCGGCAACATCTTTCGGGGTTCCAACGCGCGCACATCCGTCTTTAAATTTGCCCTCCTGCTCGTCGAGGAGTGATTTAATCTTCTTGCCAACCGCCTTTCTCATGATGTCCGCTTCAGCAAGGCTGAATCCGGCCAACGCGCGCACGGCGGCCATGAGCTGCTCTTGATATACCATGATGCCGTAGGTGTTTTTGAGGATTGGTTCAAGCGCGGGGTGAAGATAGGTGACTTTACTGCGTCCGTGTTTGCGATTGATGTAGTCGGGGATGAGGTCCATTGGTCCTGGGCGGTACAGGGCGCACATGGCGATGATGTCTTCAATAGTGGTGGGGCGCAGTTCTTTGAGGTAGCGCTTCATGCCGGCGGACTCTAGCTGGAATACTCCTGTTGTTTTTGCCTCTTGCAGGAGTTTGAATGCTTTTGCGTCATCAAGGGGGAGGGCGTCCATGTCTATACTGACGTTGTGACGCTCTTTAATCATAGACAGGGCGCGCTCAATGATGGTGAGGTTGGCAAGTCCTAAAAAGTCCATCTTCAAGAGCCCAAGATCTTCAACAGCATGCATTTCATACTGCGTGATAATGTCGCCATCATCGGTGCCCTGTTGGAGGGGGAGATATTCCGTGAGTGGCTGTGGGGAGATCACTACAGCGCACGCGTGTGTAGATGCATGTCGTGCGACGCCCTCAAGCTTGGCAGCGGAATCAATGAGGCGCTTGATGTCGGGATCTTTATCGTATGCTTCTTTGAGTTCCGCAACACTTTCAAGAGCCTTCGCTAGTTGTCCCGTTTTGTCGCCGCCCGCATTCGGGTTGAACGGGATCATCTTCGCGACGCGATCACAAAAATCATAACTGAGTCCAAGCGCACGACCGGTGTCGCGGATGCTCCCACGAGCAGCCATCGTTCCGAAAGTGATAATCTGCGCGACGTGATCTTTGCCATACTTTTCTGACACGTAGTGCAGTACTTCATCGCGTCGATGATCGGCAAAGTCGAGGTCGATATCAGGCATGGAGATACGCGCGGGGTTCAAGAATCGCTCAAAGAGGAGGCTGTAGTGGAGTGGGTCTATGTTGGTAATGTTTAAAACATAGGCGACAAGACTTCCTGCGGCGGAGCCACGGCCTGGTCCCACAATGATGCCTTGACGCTTTGCCCAGTTCACAAAGTCTTGGACGATGAGGAAGTAGGAGGCGAACCCGGTTTCTTTGATAACCCCCATTTCATAGGCGATACGCTCGGTGACATCAACGCGCTCTGTTTCGCCAAATCGGCGTTTCACGCCTTGTGCGACGAGCTCGGTGAGGTACGCGAAAGCGTCGGTGTGTCCCGTGGGAAGAGGAAACGAGGGGAGTTGTGTTTTGCCGATCTCAATAGTGAGGGAACAGCGATCTGCGATCCTCGCCGTGTTCTCAAATGCCTCGTGCATGACATCTTCTCCCAGTGGTAGAAATTTCTCGCGCATCTCTTCAACGGTGAGAAGGGAGAAGTCATCTTGATTCATACTGAAGCGATCTTTATCGTCGAGCTTATTGCCCGTTTGGACTGCAAGGAGAATGTCGTGGGCCTCTTGATCGTGGTGGTGTGTGTAGTGAGAGTCTTGTGTGGCAACCATAGGGATGTCGAGCTCGCGTGCAAGGCGCACGAGCTGGGGCGTCACCATATTTTGGTCGGGGATGCTGGTGTGCTGTTGGAGCTCAATAAAGAAATTTCCTTTTCCAAAAATGTCTTCATACTCACGCGCTTTTGCGCACGCAGCGGGGTAATCATTGCCAGTGAGCGCACGTGAGATTTCTCCGGCAAGACATGCCGAAAGGCCAATGAGTCCTTTACTGTGCTGGCGCAGAATTTCTTTGTCGATGCGCGGCTTGTAGTAGAAGCCTTCAAGGTGCGCTGCCGTAACCAGCTTCATGAGGTTGCGGTAGCCTTCATTTGTTTCTGCAAGGAGGATAAGGTGATAGCGTTGATCATCGATCCCGGGTCGTTTGTCATGTCGCGATCCGCTCGTGATGTACATTTCACACCCGATGATTGGCTTGATGCCGGCCTTTGTTGCTTTTTTATAAAACTCAATAGCGCCATACATGACGCCGTGGTCCGTAATGGCGACTGAATCCATCCCAGCCTCTTTGACGCGTGAGACAATGGCATCAACCTTTGAAAGGCCGTCGAGGAGGGAGTAGTGCGAATGGGTGTGCAAATGAGTGAACCGCATGCGTCCCCATTGTGGCCCGACCAGAGGCTGTCTGCAATGGATAACCGATGACGCTTGCAGGGGGCATCTTTCCGTGGTATTCTGTGCCTCACGTATGGCAGTACCACGACACCATTTGGCCAAAGGCCGACAGGGTCGCCGTCGCAGCCACCTGGCACGAAAGCCAGCAGGGTTGAGCGCGTGCGGACACTGTAAAAAAATGATTCGCCCCCACACAACCTGCAAATACTGTGGGTATTACAAAGGGCGTCAGGTAGTGGACGTTGTTGGCAAGGCGCTCCGCAAGCAGGAGAAAGCCCGTCAGCGCACCGCATCCTAGGTTTTCAAGCATGGCATCACGACACCTCTCTCGATCGATCGCACTGCAGACACTCTACGAGTGGGATTTCCGAGACAAAAATGAGGAGAAGTTAGATGCTGTTATTGAAAAGAATCTCGTCGAATTCGGAACCGGACTCGACGACGCACAGTTCGTCCGCGACCTTATCAAGGGCGTTTTGGCGCATCGCGAAGCGCTCGACCAGATTATTGAAAAAGCGGCGCCTGCATGGCCGCTCGATCAGATCGCAATTGTTGATCGCAACATTCTCCGCCTCGGTCTCTATGAGCTTTTGTTCGGAGATCGTTCCGCGGTTCCTCCGAAAGTTGCTATTAATGAGGCGATTGAACTGGCAAAATCATTTGGCGGCGAGGCATCAGGACGATTTGTGAATGGTGTTTTAGGGACGGTCTATCGTGAGATCGGGGAGCCAGGAAAAGACGACGCCCCCCATCGCAGTGAGGGCGCAAAAAAGCCTTCAGATTCCGCTGATACCGCAGAGGCAGACAGCGCACATGACAGTGCACAATCGTAAGTTGTGAATCGTCATGTTCTCTGTTGCCATGCGTGAACCTCGCATGGAACACGACGCACTTCTTGCCCGCCTTCAAGAGGCTATCGGGCATACGTTCGCACAGCCAGAGCTACTCAAGCAGGCGGTGACGCACCGCTCCTACCTCAACGAGAATCCTTCGTGGCCATTGGATCACAATGAGCGTCTTGAGTTTTTGGGCGACGCCGTACTGGAGCTTGTGGTGACGGAGCACCTCTACCAAACATACCCAAATCCCGAAGGGGAGCTTACGAATTGGCGCGCAGCGCTCGTGAACGCCAATACGCTGGCCATTATCGCGAGCGACCTTGCGCTGAATGAGTGCATGCTCCTTTCTAAGGGGGAGGCTCGTGATATCGGTCGCGCACGACAGTACATTCTCGCAAATGCTATGGAAGCACTCATTGGTGCTGTATATCTAGACGGAGGGTATGCTCCCGCGGCAGCCCTTATCCAAACGCACGTACTGAGCCGCCTTCCTGATATTATTGAAAAGCGTCTTTATCGCGACCCAAAGAGCGTCTTGCAAGAAGAGGCGCAAGAGCGCGTCAGCGCCACGCCCACATATGAAGTGCTTGAAGAGTGGGGCCCAGATCATGCGAGACATTTCCGTGTCGGGGTGCTCCTAAACGGCGAGCAGGTTGGCGTAGGCGAGGGTCCATCGAAGCAAGATGCACAACAGGCGGCAGCGCAGGACGCTCTCGCAAGGAAAAAGTGGGGGAAATAGGGCATGGGGCATGATGCAGCACAGAGGTCCCTCCGACTCCCGTCGCAGTCCCAGCGGGACTGCGCGGTCTCACTCGCCCTCGCTCGTCTCCTCACGGAGACACCCTGCCCGCTCGGGCTCCGAATGGTCTCGGGACCCCTATGCTTTTCATGCCCAAAAGGCTGAGGCCATTACCGAATGGCGCTACTTGTCTTTTTTTGAGTCTGTGCTAGTATATTCCGCACCATGTTAATGATCCGTCTCCAACGCGTTGGCAAGAAGAAACAAGCCTATTTTCGCGTTGTGCTCACTGAGCACACCAAAAAGCCCCAGGGTGAATACCAGGAGCTTTTGGGTACCTATGATCCGCACGCAAAGAGGCTTGCGGCGCAAACTGAGCGCATTACGTTCTGGCTGAGCCAAGGCGCACTCTTGAGCCCAACGGCTAATAATCTTCTCGCAAATCACAAGATTCTTGACCGCGAGAAAGTGCAGAGTTGGAAGCCAAAGAAGAAAGCGGCGACGGCGTAATGCCCGAGCAGAGAACGAGGGCCACGGGGCCCTCGTTGTGTTTTATCCCATGGAAGTTATTCGCTGTACCCCCGACACTATCTCCGAAGACATTGTCCAACG
Organism: Candidatus Paceibacterota bacterium; assembly: GCA_030583765.1. Classification (NCBI taxonomy): domain Bacteria; kingdom Bacillati; phylum Minisyncoccota; species Minisyncoccota bacterium. The sequence goes on along the minus strand of CP129474.1, from coordinate 298,790 downwards.
TGTGACGTGGGTGCTCTCTCGTGGTGGCGTTGCTATGCTTCCCACTGATACGCTTTATGCGTTGTGCGCTAATGCACTCAATGAAAAAGATGTGCGCCACGTGTTTCGCATTAAAGGGAGGCCAGAGCATAAGCCAGTACCCGTTGGCGTGCGTGATGATCGGTGGGCGACAGAGCTTGCGCATGTGAACACCAGGCAAGGGGCCTTCCTTAAGGCTGTGTGGCCTGGTCCCGTTTGTGTAGTGCTTGAAGCGCGCGATATCGTGCCACAGATCGTTACGGCGCACACGCAGGCGGTTGCGCTTCGGGCCCCCGCTGCTCCTCTCGTTGACGCCGTGCTTCGGTCATTCGGGTACCCAATCACGCTCACATTGGCGAATGTTTCAGGGCAGGAGCCGCTTCGTGATGTTGAGAGCATCTTGGCATCGTTTTCTCGTCTCAAACCTGATATTGTGATTGACGTGGGAACGCTGCCTGCATCGGCCCCGTCTACCATTGTAGATCTCACGGGGGCGCAGCCGCGCATTACGCGCGTTGGTGCAGCAAAACCAGAAGACCTACTCCGTACATTCTCGCTCATTACTCATGCAACAGAAGCCCATGGCAACCATTCTTGATGGCACTATCATCGCGGAGCACATGCATGAGCGTATTCGCGCGCGCGTTGATGCGCTTGGCGTCGCGCCCATGCTCGCGGCAGTGTCTGTGGGAAAAAATCCCGCGGTTGAAAAGTTTATTGCTATCAAAAAGAAGGCCGCTGAACGGTGCGGCATATTGTTTTCATCATACGTTCTCGAAGATGTTTCTGATGCGAGCTTGCGCGAGACCATTGCGTTTCTCAATGCAGATGATGAAGTAACCGGCATCTTTTTAGAGCTTCCATTGCCTCTTGGTATGGACTCAAGTGTATGTATGGATCTCATTGATCCTCGTAAGGATGTTGATGTGCTCACTTCCCAGCGCCGCGCGATGTTCCATGCCGATCCCGCTGGTCTCGTGCTCTTGCCTCCAACGGTACGAGCGTTGCGTGAAGTGTGCGAGTTGCGCGGTGTTGTGTTGCCCGGCATGCAGTGTGCTGTCGTGGGCGGGGGCCAGCTCGTTGGCGAGCCCGTCGCGCGCTGGCTTCAGGCGCAAGGTGCAGTCGTTGCGGTTATTGATGAGTACACAAAAGATCCCGCCACAATCGCATCACGTGCAGACCTCATTGTTTCAGGAGTAGGTAAGCCAAAACTGATTACGAAAAAATGGATCAAAGAAGGTGCGACAGTGATTGATTTTGGCTACGCACTCCAGAAAGGAAAGGTAGTGGGGGATGTGGACGCAACATCGGTTGCTTCGCTTACCGACCTTCTCACTCCTGTGCCCAGCGGCATGGGGCCTATTATGGTTGCCGCAATGCTTGAAAATCTCTGCGAGCTCTAGGTGCGGGGCCTGTAGTTTTTTCCAAATGAGTTCCAGGGAAGTTTGATGGTAGGGATGGGGAGCGTATCTAAAACCCATTGTCCGTACGTGTTGCTATTGGGGCCGAGGATGAAATAAGTATCCCGCAATGGATATTCTGTTGGTGAGTTTTCTATACGTTGAGCGAGTAGTTCTGCGGTCTCGCCCTCAACTACTTCGAGAAGCGTAGCATTCCAGCGTGGAGCGTAGAAAAAGGGAAAAATGTTGATGCCAGAGAATGGAGGGAAGGCATCTTTAAAAATGTGGCCCCAATGCTGTGCGGATCGTGATTTTTTCTGAAAAAGCACCTCCCATCGCGAGAGCGTGCCGTGTCGATTAACGACGAACCAAGGGTGCGCACCGATGTTCGTTGGGATATTCGCAGGGCACGTGAATACAAACACCTGCACTTTTGTTGGGTCTACGAGCTTATGGAACGTGGCTTCTTGGGGGGTCATCTGATCTGGTGCCGAGGGAGGGACTTGAACCCTCACGAGGTTGCCCTCAATGGATTTTGAGTCCATCGTGTCTGCCATTCCACCACCCCGGCATTTTTTCGCTTCACTGTGTTCCGCTGTAAAAGCGGAGCGGGGTTGTGGCCCGGGTTTCTGTTGAAACCCGTTGATATCTGTGCATGATGCTCGATATCAACCCACCCCGGCATTTTTTCGCTTCACTGTGTTCCGCTGTAAAAGCGGAGCGGGGTTGTGGCCCGGGTTTCTGTTGAAACCCGTTGATATCTGTGCATGATGCTCGATATCAACCCACCCCGGCATTTTTTCGCTTCACTGCGCTAACTACTGCGGGCATAGCGTACCACGGAAAAGCCGGTTTTTCAACGCTTCTTCATTGCCCCCCGTATGCCTGCGTGCTACGATGCAGGTACAGCTATGGCCCGCGTTATCGCAGTGTGCAACCAGAAGGGGGGCGTAGGAAAAACAACGACGGCTATCAACACTGCCGCATATTTGGCGGCGCTCGGAAAGTATGTGCTTTTGGTAGATTTAGACTCTCAAGCAAACGCAACATTAGGCTTGGGATTGGGCCACGAAGACAATGAAGGCGCGAATGTGTACCACGTGCTTGTCAGTGATCAAAATCCGCAACGCATCCTAAAGCGCACGCAGCTTTTTGGGTTTGATGTGCTACCCGCGGCGCAGAATCTTGCGGGCGCTACCGTTGAACTCGTGTCTATGGATGCTCGCGAGAGTCGTCTCAAGCGTGCGATTGACGCAGTGCGGCACAACTATGACTACGTGCTCATTGATTGCCCGCCATCACTTGGCCTTCTCACTATTAACGCGCTTGCGGCTGCGGAGAAGGTGATGATCCCAGTGCAGTGTGAATATTTTGCGCTTGAAGGATTGGGGCAGCTATTGCGCACTGTCGAGTTGGTGCGCAATGGATTGAATCATGATTTGCAAGTACTCGGTGTGGTGCTTACAATGTATGACAAGCGTAACCAGTTGGCGAACCAAGTCGTGAACGAAGTGATGAAACATTTCCCGGGCCGAGTGTTTTCTTCAGTCATTCCGCGCACCGTATCGCTTGCAGAGGCGCCGAGTTTTGGAAAAACAATTCTTCAGTTCGATCCGTATTCAAAAGCAGCGTACGCATACCGACAGCTTGCAGAAGAAATTATTAAACTGGCGTAATTATGGTGAAAAAATTATTTGGACTTGGTAAGGGGCTCGGATCGCTCATTCCTGCAGACTCAAGCGTGCGGAGCGCAGAGGCGACTGCAGTGAAAGAGAGTGTCTTTTATATTGAAGTCGGCAAGATTCGTCCGAACCCAGATCAGCCGCGCCAGGATTTTGACGCAGATGCGTTGAAGGAACTTTCGAATTCTATCCGGCGCTATGGGGTGCTCCAGCCGCTTTTGGTTTCAAAGAAAGAGGATCATGGTCCGCGGGGCATGGACGTGTTCTATGAGCTTATTGCCGGTGAACGTCGTTTACGCGCAGCGCAGATGGCGGGTCTACCAACCGTTCCTGTTATCATCAAAGACGATCTTGGCAATGAGAAGTCTACGCGCCTTCAGGTAGCGCTCATTGAAAACGTACAGCGCGATGATCTGAACGGCATGGAAGAAGCGGAAGCTTATGCTCGTCTCGCAAGCGAGTTTGGCCTTACCCAGCAAGAAATTGCTCAAAAAGTGGGGAAGTCTCGTGAAACGGTGGCCAACACCATGCGTCTCATGAAGTTGCCGGATAACATTAAACAGGCGATTCGTAGTGGGAAAATTGGCGCTACGCATGGGCGCGCACTCTTGGCGTTCTCTGACCCTACGAAGCAGCAAGAAATGTTCCGGCGCATCGTTGAGGACGGGTTTTCAAAGTCTGACATCGAACTTGCTTCGTCACGTGATAAGGGCGGCCGTGCGGGTACGAACGCAGATCGTCGGTTTGAAGAGCTTCAGAGTACGCTGTGTGAGCGCTTAAAAGCCCCGGTACTTATCAAGACGGGCGCTCGTGGCGGACAAATTGTTATTCGCTTCGCAGATCACGAAGAGCTCAACCTCATCGCTCGAAATATTATTGACTAATCTGCATTCCACTTTGCAGACACAAGCCGCTCCTTGGGGGCGGTTTGTGCGTTTGTGCACGTGCGTGCGTGTACAGTAATGCCCTTGCCGCGGGTGATGTATCCGATAATGCGCTCGGGTTGCTCTGGGGCGCAGCACTTGCCAATACGCCACGGGAGCGTTGGGTCGTGCGCCACGATAAGCGCTTGAGTGCGCTGGGGTGCCTTGGTTGATTTCTTTCTTTTCTGTTGCTTGCGAGGCGTCCGCGCTTCAGGGAAAAACTTTTTTACTACTTCAGATGCGCTTACATCCCCCACGCTGATACGAGAAAGGAGTCCATCAGTGGTGCGCGCGGAATAGGTATGAATCATCTGGACAATAGTTGCGCGCGGGATACTATCCCACGCAATGCCAATGCGTCGGAGTTCTTTTGCGAGAAGGGCCTTCCCGTTGGCTATCATGGTTCGTGGGTCATTATTCTTGAACCATGACTGAATGCTTTGCCGTGCGTGCGATGTGCGTACAAATGCCAACCAGTCAAAGGACGGCTTTTGCGTTTTACTTTTGAGAACCTCAACGACGTCTCCATTATGCAAAGAGGCACTCAGTGGTGCGATTGCCCCATTTATTTTTGCCCCTACGATCGCGTGCCCAAGATTTGTGTGTACCGCGTATGCAAAGTCGACCGGAGTCGAGCCTTCGGGGAGGTCTTTTACGTCGCCTTGTGGCGTGAATACATACATGCGGTTTTTCAAAAAGTCGCTAGTTGCGCGCGCCATGCCAGAGCTTGTTTTAATATCTTTGAGGGTGTCGCGAAGAGAGGCAACCCACGCGGCGTGATTGGTGTCGGCGGTAAATCCTCGTACCTTTCCTGACTCGCTATACGCCCAGTGCGCCGCAATACCATGCTCTGCATGCGCGTGCATATCCGGAGTTCGTATTTGTATTTCGGTGACGCGGCCTTCTTCACAAAACACTGTCGTGTGGAGCGAGCGATACCCGTTTGGCTTCGGGAGGGCGATATAGTCTTTAATGCGGCCTGGAAGAGGTTTATAGCGGGCGTGGATGGCGCCTAGGGCTTCATAGCATGCGGGAATTGAATCTACGATGACGCGCAGCGCCACGAGATCGAAAATGGTGTCGAGCGTTGTGAGGCCGTCGCGTTGCATTTTTTGGTACAAACTCCATGTATGTTTTGCGCGTGCATGAATATCGCGCACGCGCACGCCGGCGAGATCAAGGGTTCGTGCAACAATGGGGGTGATGCGTTTGGTATAGGCGAGACGGTCATCATAGGTCTCATGTACCAGTGAAGAAAGGTGAGCATGGGCTTCGGGGTACGCATATGGGAAGGCAAGATCCTCAAGCTCGCCACGCATTGTTCCCATGCCAAGCCGAGAAGCGATGGGCGCATAAATCTCTATCGTCTCTCGCGCGATACGCTGGCGGTCTTCTTCAGGAAGCGCATCGAGGGTCATGAGGTTGTGCCGGCGGTCGGCGAGTTTAATGATGATGACGCGCAGATCTTCCGCCATGGCAAAGACGAGGTTTTTAAAAGAGGCTACATATGCATCGTGTGCTTCCGCTGTGGTGCGAGGCGCAAAGGGAAGGTGTGAAAGCTTTGTGACGCCTTGTACAAGGAAGAGCACGTCATTCCCGCATGCGCGCGCAATCTCTGCTTGGTCTGTTGCGGTATCTTCAAGCACATCGTGGAGGAGTGCTGCGGCAATAGTTGCAGCATCCATACCAAGTGTTGCAAGGTGTTGTGCGATGGCGATTGGGTGCGAGAGATAGGGCTCTCCGCTTTTTCGCGTTTGCATCGCATGCGCGCGTTGTGCGATAGCAAAAGCGTGCACGATGCGTTCGCGCTCTTCGTCACCAAAGCGCCGCGCACGATGTAGGGTTTCTAAAAATGATGCTCCAGATTCCGGGAGGGTCATAGTAATCATGTATGGTACACCCGGGCGAGCTCTTTGCAAGAAAAAGCGCCACCTCATAGGGAGAGGTGGCGCCCGTGCAGGGGCCGTCACCCTTCGGTGCGGGGCCACTGCGGGAGTTTGTTTAGGTTATGCTTCCAGTAGCTCCACAAGGGGAGCTTACTGTCCTTTTTCGAGACGATTGGCGCACACTCTTTGGGCCATGGAAGGCTGAGGTCTGGATCGTCGAAGCGAACGCCGCCTTCATTGTGGGGCTGCCATGCGCTGGTCGTGTGATATACCAGGGTTGTAGGACAAAGCGCCATGAATCCGTGAGCGACTCCTGGCGGGACGTAGAGTGATTGCGCGACCACATCTTCGTGCGTCGTGTCCTGGAGTAGGACTTCATGAGTGGCGCCAAAAGTAGGCGACCCATGACGGACATCAAGGATGATGTCTAGAATCCTACCAGAAAGTACGGTGATGAGCTTTCCCTGCCCATGCTGCCAGTGCATGCCTCGCACGGCGCCCATGAACGACACGGAGCTGTTCGTCTGTCCGCCTGCGAACGTGATTGCGCGACCCCGCGGGGGCCGTATTCCTCCCGCAGGCAAGAGTTCAGAGAACTGGCCGCGTTCGTCATGGTACAGAGGACGATCCACTAGGAGCGCCCCTCTAATCTCGCGAATCTCATGCGTCTTTTGCGGCGGATAGATGTACACCCAACCCACCTCCTTGGCGCAGAGAATACGCTATTTCTCTTGCTCGTCAAGCTTCGCGACCGGTGCGTCACGCTCTTCCTTCGGAAGCTTTCTGATGTTCTTACACTTTGGATAGCGAGAGCAGCCGATAAACTTCCCAAAGCGTCCCGTGCGCATCACGAGATCTCCCTCACCACACTTGTCACATTTTTCTCCCGTTGGCTCTGGCGGCGGCGTATCCTTTTTCTCTTTGAGTACGTTCTTACAGGTGGGGAAGTTAGAGCACGCGATGAATTTCCCAAAGCGACCACGCTTTACTACCATGGGGCTTCCGCATTTGTCGCAAACCTTATCGGTGGTTTCGACGTCAGCAGCTTTTGCATCTTTCGCGATATCCATTTTCGCAGCGAGTGTTTGCGCGAACGGATCATAGAATTCTTTTACTACGGGCACCCACTCTTCTTTGCCTTCGGCGATGTCATCCAGTTTTGCCTCCATGTGTGATGTGAAATGGGTGTCCACGATAGCGGGGAAGTGCTCAACCAAGAAGTCGGTGACAAGCATGCCAATATCCATGGGCACAAATGAGCGCGACTTATCCTTTTCGACATATCCACGATCTACAATCGTTGAAATAATAGACGCATACGTTGAAGGTCGTCCGATGCCTTCTTTCTCCAAAACTTTAATGAGCGACGCTTCATTGAATCGTGCAGGTGGTTTTGTAAAGTGTTGTTCGGGGAGGAGCGCTTCGAGTGTGAGAGCATCATTTGCTTTTACAATCGGAAGTGGCGTTTCCTCAAAGGAGGATGGATAAATCTTTGTGAAGCCATCAAATGTCATAATGCTTCCCGTAGCACGGAAGTCGTAGACGTGCTCACTGCCTTCGCGCGATGCGCGTACGTCGATGCCGGTAGAATCGATCCGTGCTTGTGGCATCTGGCTTGCGATGAAGCGCCGCCAAATAAGGTCATACAGTTTTGCCTGACGAGGATCGAGTTCTTTTGCCATTTCTTCTGGGGTACGGAATGGATCCGTTGGGCGAACGGCTTCGTGGGCCTCCTGTGCGCCTTTAGACTTTGTCTTAAAAGTGCGTCGTTGGTAGTACTGCGCCCCAAGGTTTTCAGTAATATACGTCGCTGCTTTTGCGAGGGACTCTTCGGAGAGATTCACGGAGTCCGTACGCATGTACGTAATGTATCCAGCTTCGTAGAGGCGCTGGGCGAGCATCATGGTCTGCTTTGATGAAAAGCGGAGGCGTCGCGACGCTGTTTGTTGCATGGTGCTCGTGGTGAATGGCGCCATCGGTGAGCGCGTAACCTCGGTGCGCTGTACGTCCTGTACCTGCCACTTCGCCCCCTCGAGATCTTTAGTGATAATATCGGCGTGTGTCTGTGATGCGATATCCATGTCACCCAATGGCTTTCCATCGACGCCAGTGAGATGCGCGGTAAAGGATGTTCCGGCCTCTGGGAGGAGCGTTGCGTCAACGGTCCAATACTCTTGTGGCTTGAATGCCTGGATCTCTCGCTCGCGATCCACAATAATGCGGAGTGCGACTGACTGTACGCGCCCTGCCGAAAGGCCGCGATAGTAGCGCTTCCAAAGAAGTGGTGAGAGTTTATATCCCACAAGGCGATCCAGGATACGTCGCGCCTGTTGTGCATCCACGAGACTTTGGTCAATGGTGCGCGGATGTTCAAGTGCGTGGAGGATGGCCTCTTTTGTAATTTCATGAAAAACGATGCGCTGAATATCTTTTCCTTCTTCTGTCTTCTTTTTCTTCGTACCCGAAAGTCCGAGCGCCTCAAGGAGGTGCCATGCGATTGATTCTCCTTCGCGGTCTTCATCGGTCGCCAGCACAACAGTGTCTGCTTTTGCCGCCTCCTTCTTTAAGAGTGAGAGGTTCTTTTTTGCTTTTGTGGGGACCACATACTTCGGCGTGAAATCATGTTCAACATCAATACCGAGATCACTCTTGGGGAGGTCGCGCACATGACCAAAAGAAGAGAGAACGACAACATCTCCCGTGATATAACGGGAGATTGTCTTTGCTTTTGTTGGGCTTTCTACGATGACTAATTTCATGAAGTGATGCGCCACGTGTCCGGTGCGCTTTGAATAATATGTTTTGCGAGAGCGAGATGGGTAATAGCTACAAAAAGTTCGCTTGAAGAGACTGCAAGGGCGCGAGTGAGATGATCAATGTGCTGCGGTCCATGCGCGGCGAGCTCTGCAACGATGCGTTGCTGGAGGTCATCTTGTATGCGCGCTCTTCGCGATGGCTGTATTGAGAACAGGTCGTCATATGCATGAATGACATCTTCCGCTCCCATGATCGGCGTGGCACCATCTCGAATGAGGCGATTTGGCCCCGCAGAGCGGGGCGAGAGAATGCTGCCGGGCACCGCGAAGACGTCGCGGTTCTGTTCGGCGGCACAGCGTGCGGTGATCAATGCGCCACTCTTTTCGTTTGCCTCGGTAACAATAATGCCTCGAGAGAGCCCACTAATAATTCGGTTTCTTTCTGGAAACATGTAGTCACGGGCGGGCGTGCCTGGCTCGTACTCTGATAGTATAAGGCCCTCGGCCGCAATGATCTCGCGTGCAAGTGAGCGGTGGCTTGGTGGGTAGAGTACGCTCTCATGAACGCCAGAGCCGATAACGGCAATAGTGTGGGCATGTGCCGCAAGCGCTGCGCGGTGGGCGATGCCATCAATGCCAAGTGCAAGACCACTGACAATAACAGCGCCCGCATGTGCAAGCGCCGTCGCAATGGTGTGCGTGACATCTTTTCCATAAGACGTCGGCATGCGCGATCCGACAATTCCGATGCACGTTTCGCTCGCAAGGAGCGCGATGTTGCCGCGGCAGTAGAGTATGCGCGGTGGATTGGGAATGTGCCGCAGGCGCTCGGGGTAACGGGCGTCGGTGATCGCTATGTGCGTAACACCAGAAGTGCGCATGCTTGAGACTAGCATACGGATGTTTTAAAAGCGCGTCAATTTTTACTCTCGCACGTAAAGGCGTATGATGCACACAAAGCTATGCGAATATCGCTCATTATTCCCGCATATAATGAGGCGCCACGCCTCGGCCCCACTCTTGAAGCGGTAAAGGCGTTTTGCGCGCAGCAACCTTGGGATGTTGAGATTATCGTTGTCGATAATGCCTCTTCGGATGATACCGGAGCGGTAGCGCAAGCATATGACGTTTCCGTTGTGTTTGAGCCTGTGCGTGGCAAGGGTGCCGCAGTGCGCACGGGCATGCGCGCTGCCACTGGTGATGTGAAGGCTTTTCTGGATGCGGATCACTCAACGTCGATTGATCATCTTGTGCCCATGCTCGAGCGTCTCGAGCGCGGCGCTGATATTGTTATTGGGTCACTTGCCCTTCCCGGTGCGCGTATTTTGGAAGGGGGGCATGAGCCGTGGTGGCGGGTGGTGGGCGGTAAGCTCGGCAACCTTTTTATTCAAGCTCTCGCAGTCCCAGGAATTTGGGACACGCAACGGGGCTTTAAAGTATTCTCGCGTATCGCAGCTGATGCCATTTTCCCAAAACTGCGCATTACGGGGTGGGGTTTTGACGTAGAAGTTCTTGCGATTGCTCGCGCCCTCGGGTACCGTATAGATGAAGTACCCGTCGTATGGAAGAACCATCCGGCAACGAAAGTTACGTCACGAGCTTATGTCAGCGTGCTCCGTGATGTGTGTAAGGTTGCGTGGTGGCGCTTTACGCGCGCATGGACATCATGACCACATTCTGCATTCTTAATTGGAAAAGCTATCCTGCGTCGGCAGACGATATCCGCCCACTGTGTGGGGTCCTTGCCTCATGGCGCGAAGTTGTTTCAAGCGGGACTATCATTATATGTCCTCCTACAACACTCATTGATGACACGCAGGCGTGCAAGAAAGAAGATGCGCGTCTTGCTAGCGTTGTCGTGGGTGCGCAATATCTCGACGCCGATGCAAAGACGGGCGGACTTACTCCAGCCATGCTCCGTGCGTCTGGTGCCACCGCGGCGTTGATTGGCCACTCGGATCGACGCACTCAGTCTGGAGAGACAAATGCGGATGTGCGTGCAGCATGGCAGCAGGCAGTCGCGCACGACATCCTCCCGATCGTGTGCGTTGGTCAGCATGCTCCCGACGCATCATTTGCTGAGCTTCGCGAGCAGGTGCGCGGAGCATTCGAAGGCGCATCTGCTACCGATATTGCGCAATGCGTGATTGCATATGAGCCGGTGTGGGCAATAAGTACAACGCCAGGTGCGCGCGTAGAAGAGCCGCAAGATATCGTTCGCGCCATACAGGTTATTCGTGAGACATTGCAAGGCGCCCAACCGCACGCAGTTCTGTATGGTGGCTCGGTGACGGGCGCTACGGTGGGGAGCGTATTAGGAAGTGGGGTAGTAGATGGTGTGCTGGTTGGACGCGCAAGCGCATCGCCCGAATCACTGAAAGAGCTTTTAGATGCACTGACCCCATTTTTTTCATGAACATACTTACACCAGGCATGGACTTAAAAGGAAAGTGGGTACTCGTGCGCACCGATTTTGATGTGCCTGTTGTCGACGGGCGCATCCAGGCGAATCACCGAATTATTCGTCAAAAAGAAGTTCTCGACATGTTGGTATCTGCGGGCGCGCGTGTCGTGCTCGTTGCACACATTTCCGCGGTTGATTCTTTTAAGTCGATTCTCGTGACGCTTGAAGAGACGCTTGGTCACGCGCTCACCCTCCTTCCCACACTTGCTGACCGAGAGGCGTTCCAGAAGAATGGACAAGGCGTTGGCTTGCTCGAAAATGTACGCACATGGCGTGGTGAGACAGAAAATAGTGAAGATCTTGCGAAGGCTCTTGCGCAAGGCATGGATGCGTATGTGCAAAATGCGTTTGCGGTATGTCACCGGGCGCACGCTTCTGTAGATGCGGTCGCAAAACTCTTGCCGTCCTATGCTGGCCCACTGGTTGTTGCGGAGACGAACGCACTCACTGAAGCGCTCGATGCGCCGGCCGCGGGAAAGGTAGTCATTATTGGTGGCGCGAAAGCAAGCACAAAGGTGCCCGTTATTTCACATGTTCTCTCTCGCGCTGAAGCGGTGCTTGTTGGCGGTGTCGTGGCAAATGATTTAGCAAAAGCGCGAGGCATCGACGTGGGCACATCACTGGTTGACGACAACATAGGAGAACTCCTTGCGGGACTTGATGTGCATGATGAGCGCATTATTCTTTCTCCAGATTTTATTATTACCGATGGTCGCGCGCTTGATATTGGGCCTCAGTCGGTTGCTTTGTTTAAAGAACATATTACTCGTGCTCGCATGATCGTGTGGAATGGCCCCCTTGGCTTATTCGAAGATGAGCGATATGCAGAGGGGACGTTCGCCATTGCTCGCGCAGTTGCTGACTCGCCAGCGCGCACCATTATCGGCGGCGGTGACACTGTCGCAGCAATCGATCGGCTCGGTATCCGAGATCGCTTCTCATTTGTATCGACGGGCGGCGGGGCAATGCTCGCATTTCTCGCGGGGCAAAAACTTCCGGGCCTTGAAGCTATCGGTTACTATGAACACGTATAATATTTGGACAGATGGTGGTGCGCGGGGAAACCCAGGGCCGGCGGCTATCGGTTTTGTTATTAGTGGCGAAGGGGTGGAGGACGGCCACGGCGCCTACATTGGCGAAACGACCAATAACGTTGCCGAGTACCGGGCTGTCATTGAGGCACTCCGGAAGCTTAAATTACTCATTGGCGCTGAAGCTGCAAAAGGATCTGCGGTGATTGTGCGCGCTGATAGTCAGCTCGTTGTGCGCCAAGCGCTCGGCGAGTATCGTGTAAAAGAAGCTGGGCTCAAGCAGTTGTTTATGGAGCTTTGGAATGCGCGCCAAGATTTTCATTCCGTTGATTTTATACACATTCCGCGAGAAGAGAACGGAAAAGCAGATGGTTTCGTGAACCGCGCCCTCGATGAGCGCGAAGCTCGCCAACGGCAGGGGAATCTGGTATAGCTTTTGACAAATATAAAGACTGTACTATAATATTTCCGATAGTGGTTCGGTCCTTTTTTGGGGAGGGATGTGATGCAGGAGCAAATCGCCGATCCGGTTTTTTGGTTCCTTGCCGTTGGTTTTACGTTGTTGTTGCGGGTCTTTGCGGGGGCGGTCTACAGGCTTGTCAAGGGGACTCCTGCGTCTCAGGCGCCAGATCCTACTTGGATGATGTTCGGTGGCGTGGCACTTGTTCTGATCGGCATCTTGGGTGCGGCAAGGGCCAAATCGGGCGTGCCCATCGAGAGCGAGTCGGCTTGTGTGGTGATGGTGGAGGGCAGAACGTATCACCCCTACCGCGTATACATCTCGCAGGGCGTCGGCACGATGTACCTTTCCGATGGTCGCGAGATTCGGTTTCTCGGCGGCACCATCGAGGGCTGTCGTTAGCTGCTGGGCACATCCAAAAGCGGAGGAAAACACCCCTCCGCTTTTACTTTTTCATGCATGAACGCGAGTGGCTCGCCAACGGCAGGGGAATCTGGTATAATATGCATTGAGGTATACTGGACTGTCGCTCCCTAACAGGAGAGGAAAGTCCGGGCACTCCCTTTGCGTATGCAGAGGAGCAGGGTAGCGGGTAACCCCCGCACACAGTAATGTGAGAGGTGCGAGCAGAGACGTTCGATGTTCGAAAGGGCATCGGTGGCAAACCCATGTGATGTGATTCGTCATATCATAGCCAAGTCCAAGCTGATGGGATTAAAGGCTTGGGGTGAAACGGCTAAATCCTTACCCGGGTGCAAGATCAGCGTTCCCGCTCACGTAGCAATGCGTGAGACGAGGTTCGAAAAGTTCGATCGCTTGAGCGTGGCGGCAACGACACGCCTAGATACATGACAGTCTCACCGCAAGGCCAGACAGAACCCGGCTTATCGGTATGCCTCCCAAAACGCCCTTCGGGGCGTTTTGCGTTTCCGGCTCGTAAGTGATACATTCGCGGCGCATGAAGCGGTCCGATCTTATACTCAATGTAGCTCGGGTGCCCGTAGACATGGGCATGCTTTTTTTGGCGGGCGTGCTTACCTACGTGTTGCGCACGAATATTCTGGATACATTCCGGCCTGTTTTGTTTGAGCTCAGGCTGCCTTTAGATAAGTACATTGCGCTTGTTATCCCTACATCGCTTTTCTTTATCGCGTGCTATGCAGTGGCGGGACTATACACGATGGGTGTTCGCATGTCTCGCGCAGAAGAATGTGCGAAAGTCGCCCTTGCGTCGTCGGCGGGCATTTTGGGCGTCATCGTCTTTATCTTCGTCAGCCGAGAGCTTTTCGACTCACGCTTCTTGGTGCTTGGTGCCTGGATCCTTGCCATTATATGCGTCTGCGCTGGGAGACTCTTCATCCGTTGGATGCATGGACACCTGATGCGTCGTGGATTTGGAATACACCGACTTTTGGTGATAGGTCATGATGTGGTGACGGAACGTCTCATTGCTGCGATTAAGGCGCAGAGCGATCTTGGATATGTGGTGGCACGCCACATGCAGGTGCCTGATATGAATATCATTGGTGATGCGTGGCGATCGGATGCTATTGATGGTGTTCTCTTGGCGCAACCTACATTCGACGCGCCGACGATCGTAGAGTTGGTCGAGTATTGCCACGAGCACCACATTCCCTTCACGTTTGTCCCCAACATGCACGAGACACTGACAACTCACTACAGCGTCGATGCTATTGGTGACATCCCCGTGATCGAGCTCAAGCGCACGTCACTTGATGGGTGGGGGAGGGTGTTTAAGCGTGTCTTTGACCTGTGCGCGACATCACTTGGCCTCCTCATCCTCTCGCCACTCTTTGCGGCAATCGCGCTAGCGATTACATGGGAGACACGCGGACCGGTGTTTGTGCGGCTCGCACGTGTGAGTAAAAATCGGGAGTTCTATCTCCTAAAGTTCCGAAGCATGATTGAAAATGCAGAGGAGCTGAAACCGCTACTCTTGCCGTTTAATGAACGCGCCGACGGCCCGCTCTTTAAAATGACCAACGATCCTCGCGTAACGCATGTGGGTCGTTGGCTTCGTCGTCTGCGCCTGGATGAGCTGCCGCAGTTGTGGAATGTGCTTCGGGGGGATATTAGTCTTGTGGGGCCACGACCGCATCAACCCGATGAAGTGGCGCGTTACCAGCGTCATCATAAGCGAGTGTTGGGTATAAAAGCTGGGGTAACAGGCTTCGCGCAGATTTCCGGGAGCTCCACGCTCTCATTTGAAGAGGAGGTACGCCTCGATACGTTTTATATTGAGAACTGGTCATTCTGGATGGATGTGCGCATTATCGTGCGCACGCTCATGCGGCTGGTCAGCGACCGCACTGCTGTATGAAGGTAGCGCTCGTATACGATCACCTCACGCAGTTTGGTGGCGCAGAGCGCGTGCTCCAGGCGCTTGCATCGCTGTGGCCCGATGCGCCCATATATACTACGGTGTATGACGAGCAAGGAACGGGAGGCGTATTCGCAGGACGTGTTATTCGAACATCATTTATTCAATCGCTTCCGCTTGCAACGCGGTATCCGCATGCGTATACACCACTTCTTCCACTTGCGGTAGAGGGCTGGGACTTCTCTTCGTTTGATGCGGTGATCAGCATTGCTGGTCCATTTGCGAAAGGAATTATCACTCGTCCGCACACTCGCCATATTGCCTACTGCCTCACGCCGCCGCGTTTTTTATGGGAGGGGAGCCATGCGTTTTGGAAACACCTTGGGTACCCTGCAATCACACGGGCGGCAGTTGCGCCCATACAGGCATACATTCGGTTATGGGATGCACATGCGGCGCAACGAGCAACGGACATGGTTGCTATTTCGCGTACTGTCGCAGAACGAATCGAGGCGTACTGGAAGCGAAGTGCTCCTATTATCTATCCTCCCGTGCGCACCGATGTATTTTATCCCGTGCAGAATGCGCGGAGAGATGTATTCCTTGCTGCGGGGCGCCTCGTTTCATATAAGAGATTTGATATTGCTATTCGCGCAGCAAGGGCGGCTGGCGTGCCGCTGGTTATCGTTGGTGACGGGCCAGAGCGCGCGCGACTTGAGCGCCTCGCGCAAGGTGCGGTAACGTTCGTAGGCCGCGTGTCGGATGACGAGCTTCGAGATTTGTACGCCCATGCGCAAGCGCTCGTCTTTCCGCAAGAAGAAGATTTCGGTATCGTGCCCGTTGAAGCAATGGCGTGTGGCACGCCAGTGATCGCGTATGCGCGTGGGGGAGCGGCAGAAACGGTGCTTGATGGCGTCACGGGTACTTTGGTGCATGAGCAGAGTGTGGAAGCATTTGCAAGTGCTCTGCATACATTCCGTGGAGAAACATACACGCCAGAAGCGTGCAGAAAGCGTGCAGAGCAGTTCTCAACGAGCGTCTTTTTAAGCCGAATACAGGCACTTTTTCGAGATTGACTTTTGTATAATTTAGTGCTATAATTAAGTGGCAAAGTAGCACATTGCTCTCGGCACGGGCCTTTGTTTTTATGCGGATCTTTCTCTATGCTGGTGCTATGGTTATTGGCGTTGATATTCGTGCGCTTGGGTCGGGGAGGCGCAGTGGCGTTGAGGAGTATATCCTCTCGCTGTTGCCGCAGCTTATTGCTTCCGCTCCCGACGTTACATTCAAGCTCTTTTGGGCTGGCGCGCGGCCAGTTCCTACTGACCTTCTGCCGCAGGCGCCCAACGTGCATGTGGTGCACGGGCGCATTTCTAACCGCGTACTCTTTGGTGCCGCGCTCTTGGGCGCACTGCCACTTGATGAGCTTGTGGGCGGCGCTGATGTTTTTTTCTTTCCCCACATTCTTGCGGGAGCTCTTTCGCAGAAGTGTCGGCGAGTAACGACCGTGCACGATCTTTCGTTTGTCGTTGCCCCTCATTTCTTTTCCTTAAAACAGAAGCTCTGGCACATTGCCATGCAACCTCGGCGGTTCGTTCGGGCCTCTGATGCGGTGATTGCGGTCTCGCATGCAACAAAAATTGATATCGTGCGTGAGTACGGCATTCCGGATGAGCGTGTACGGGTCGTCTATTCAGGGCTTCCGCATGCAAGCGTTTCAGTGAGTGGCGTGCGCGCTGGCGATCCGTACATCATGGCTCTGGGAACGTTTGAGCCGCGAAAGAATGTTGCAAGTGTACTCGAAGCATTTGCGCAGTGTGCCGCACGCATTCCCCATGTGCGCCTTTGTCTTGTGGGTTACGCGGGACACGATATGCACGCTGTTTCGAGCGCGATTGAGTGGCATCCGTTTCGTGATCGCATCGATGTGCGCACAGACGTTTCTGAATCAGAGCGAGATACACTTCTCGCTGGTGCGCGCGTGCTGGTATATCCATCTTTTCTGGAGGGATTTGGTTTTCCACCTCTTGCCGCGTGTGCGTTGGGCGTTCCCGTGATCGCGTCTGACGTCGGATCGTTGCCCGAAGTGCTCCACGATGCCGCACTTCTCGTTTCTCCGTATCATAGCGATTCGCTTGCTCGTGCCATGCGTGAACTGGTACTCGATGATGCGCTACACGATATGATGGCTATGCGTGGAAAGGCTCGTGCGCAGCATTTTTCGTGGGAGGACGCGGCGCGTGCAACTTTGGCCGTTTTGCGTGGGTGATTCTCCACATTTTTTACTCACGAGTGAGGGAAAAACGGCTATACTGAAGGGGTACGCATGCCCCAGAAATCCCAACACGTAACAGGGGCCCTTTTCGATGTAAAACCCGCACCAGGTACGGGCGCTTTCTCTCGTGCGCAAGCTCCACTGCCTGCGGAGGTAAACCTTCGCATTGAGCCACGCCAAACGCGCGTTGCCGTAGCTGCGACGGCGCCACTTGAAGCGGAGCCGGTGATTCGGGCTACCTCACGCCTCATGTCTGATGCGGAAGCTCGTGCTGAGCTCTCGCGAATGCTCGAGGAGTCTATTGCTAAGGAGGTTGCATTTTCTGCAACGCTTGCGAGTGGAAGCCAAGAAGTCGCTCCAAAGCCAACGCGCATTCGCGGTTCGCTCCAAAAGCCATCTCCGGCAGTGGCGGAGCGTTGGCATGATGATATCGCAACCGAGCTGCGTCGCCAGCGTCCTGTTTCTGAATATAGCGTAATGGCGCACCTAGATCCGCAAGAGTCTTCTGTGCGTTTTGCGTCCGCGATGCGATCTGAAGAGGTGGGAGAGTGGTGGAGCGGTGCTTCCGCACAATCTCCAGCGGATCCCACGCGCGTTATCCATATGCCGCCTATCCGCGTTGAGGCACCGCGCCGTCGCATGCGCTGGGGGCCACTCTTCGCATTTTTTATTGCCGCGGGCTTGGTGACGGCGGGCATGATCGGCCTTTCTCGTTACGGGTCTGAATTGAAGTCTCGTGTCATGCGCGACTCAACGATCGCCATCGATAACCTATCACAAGCAAAGCAGCATATCGCAGAGCTACGTTTTCATGATGCGTCAGCAAATTTCTTATCTGCATTTGAGCAGTTCTCACAGCTTCAAAAAGACGTTGATGTCTTTGGCGAAGGACTTGGCGCACTGATCGCGAAGCTGCCGGGGACAGAGGCATATCGTACAGGGAGGAATTTAGTCCGCGCAGGAACGCTCATCGCAGATGCGGGCCACGCGCTTGCGGATGCGGTTGATAAGCTTTCCAGTACGGGCGCCATACTGCAGCAGGATGCAAATACACGAACACTCGTCACTGAAAAAATTCGTCCACTTGCTGCGGCGCTGGCACTTGCCGATGCAAACATGGAGCGCGCCTCAGAGCTCGTTGCTGATATTGACCCCGCCACGCTTCCCGAAGACAAGCGTGCTGCGCTCGCTACGTTTACCGAACAGCTTCCCGCGCTCCACACCGTGGTGCGGGATGGCGTAAAGTATATCGACCTCCTCCAGTACATGATCGGGATTGGGGATGATCGTCGTTTTCTCGTGCTCTTCTTGAACGATAGCGAGGCGCGCCCAATGGGCGGTTTTCCGGGCAGCTATGGCATTTTGGAGTTTTCTGGCGGTCGCATGAGTTCGTTTAAGGCAGATGATATTTATAATCCAGACGGGCAGTTAAAAGAAAAAATAGTTCCGCCCAAAGCGCTCCAGCACATCACCCCTCACTGGGCGATGCGTGATGCGGGTTGGTTCATTGACGGGCCAACATCAGCGGAGGTAACGCTCTCATTCTTTAAAAAAGAGACAGGCCTTGATGCGGATGGCGTGATCGCGATTAATACAAAGGTGCTTGGTGAAGTGTTAGATGTGGTGGGGGCGATCCCAATGCCGGCATATAACATCACACTCAAGAGCGATACATTTTTGGAAGAGCTTCAGCGTGAAGTGGAATACGGGGAAAATCGAAAGCAGAATAAACCCAAGCAGGTTATCATTGATGCTGCACCACTCGTCGTGGAAAAGATCGCATCGAGTGGGAGAGAGCAGTGGCTTTCCATGCTGCGTATTTTTGTTGCGGCACTTGAGCGAAAAGATATGCTCATGTACTTCCGCAACGAGGATGTGCAGGCGTTTGCGCGAGAGAAGGGGTTTGACGGCCACGTTCGCTCTGACACGGGGGACTTTTTGATGACGGTTTTTGCAAACGTGAAAGGGGCCAAGACCGATGCGTTGACGGATACACGCGCATCCTTGAAGACGACTGTCTATAACGCTGCAAGCGAGCACACGCTCACGCTCACGCGCGTGCACCGTGGCGGGGATCATGCGCTACCCATCTATAACACCGAGAATCCGGCATATGTGCGCGTCGTTGTGCCGCGTGGTGCGCAGTTGAGCGCGATAACGGGGAACGATACTCCGGCGCATGCGCCACTTGTCACCTATGCAGACGCGACTACCGATCCAGTGTTGCAGAGTATCGAACAGGGAACCGAGCTTGCAAATGGTGTGCGCGTTACCACAGAAAGCGACAGAACAGTCTTTGGCTTTTGGATGGTTACAAAGCCTGGCGCCGAAAAGACGGTTACACTCTCGTATAGTGTTCCGCGGACCGACACGAAAGCGTATGAGCTGACCGTGCAAAAGCAGCCGGGCATGCTCCTTAAGCCTCTTGATGTCGCGTTCACGTTCCCCGATGCGCCACATGTTCGCGCGGAAGGTGATATTGCACACAAGGACGCTGCATGGTCGTGGAGCGGTACGCTGGATCGCGATCTCGCCATCCGGTTCGCAACGCAGTAGTATAGGGTATGCGCACTTCTTCTCTTGGGTTCATGCGTGCCGGGATACTCCTGGCATTCTTTTCCTTCTTTGCAAAGGCGACGGGTCTTTTGCGTGATCGAATTCTCGCCAGCTCTTTCGGTGCAGGCGATACGCTTGATATTTACTATGCAGCATTTCGATTCCCAGACCTTCTGTTTAATTTGTTGGTACTTGGTGGCGTTGCATCCGCATTCATTCCCGTGTTCGTCTCGTATCTTGAAAAGCGTGAAGATACGGCATGGAGGCTTGCGCGCGTGTTTGGAACGTGGGCGGTAACGCTCACAGCGCTTGGCGTTGTTGTGCTCGGATTGGGCGCAGATGCGGTGTCTCGCATTGTAGGTCCCGGGCTTGATGTCGCGGGGCAGGCGCGCCTTGCCTCGGCGATTGCTCTTATGGCTTGGAGCCCCGTGCTGTTTGCTATTGGCACTATCGCGGGCGCAGTGTTGCAAGCGCGCGAGAGATTTCTTGCATACGCGATTGCTCCTGTGTTGTATAACGGAGGGATTATTATTGGAGCGCTTTACCTTGCGCCACACGAGATGCGTTTTGGAGGGGATCCAGTAACAGGTCTTGTGTATGGCGTTTTGTTGGGCGCTTTATTGCACGCATGTACGCAGTGGATCGCCGCGCGGCGAGCAGGATTCCACTGGGCTCCCTCGTGGGCATTGCGGGGAACGGGTCTTTTTACCGTCGTGCGCCTCATGGTGCCCCGTACATTAGCACTAGGGGCACAACAGTTGAGCACGACCATAACGACGATGGCGGCATCATTGCTGCCGGCGGGGGGTATTTCTATACTCGCACTTGCCTCGAATGTGCACTTTGTCCCCGTGTCGCTCATCGCAATTGCGGGAGCTACTGCGGCATTTCCACAGCTCTCTCGCTCCGCGGCACAACAGGCGTGGCCTGAGTTTCGACGCTTAGTATCGAAAGCGGCACTGCGCATTTCCGGGCTCCTACTTCTCGCAGCTGGTCTTGGCATTTTCTTTGCCGAGCCTATCGCGCGCATAGCGTTTGGTGCAGGCACTCCTACGGGGCCAGATGCCGCATTGCTTTCGGGAGCCATAGCCCTTTTTATGATCGGTGTTGTACCACAGGGCCTCATTCACATTGTTGCCCGTGCATTTTATGCGCTCCACGATACGCGTACGCCTCTCTACGCCGCGTTGTGCGGGATTATTGCCACGGGAAGTATTATCGGAGCCGCATACATACAGGGAGCCATCTCTCTTTCGGTGCTTATTGTCGCGACTGTTGCGGGCTCGGTGGTGCAGGCGCTTGTATTGACTATTGTGCTTCAGATGCGACTTTCACGAATTGCGGATAAGCGCTGACTCATGGTAGGGTAGGGTCCATGCACGATCTGATACGTAACTTCGTTATTATCGCCCACATTGACCACGGCAAGTCGACGCTTGCCGATCGTTTTCTTGAACTCACGGGCGCCGTTGAGCGTCGTAAGATGCAGAACCAGTATCTTGATCAGATGGATCTTGAGCGGGAGCGTGGCATCACGATTAAATTACAGCCAGTGCGCATGCGCTACACACCAAAGGGCGCACAGCAGCCATACACCTTAAATCTTATCGACACGCCGGGCCATGTCGATTTTTCATACGAAGTCTCACGGTCGCTTGCGGCAGTTGAGGGCGCTATTTTGCTTGTTGATGCTACAAAAGGGATCCAGGCGCAGACATTGGCGAACCTCCACCTTGCTCAGCGCCAAGGATTAGTGATCGTCCCAGCGATTAACAAAGTGGATCTACCAAACGCGCGCACGGAGATTGTAAAAGAACAGCTTTCGCTTCTCCTTGGCATTACTCCCGAAACCATCCTTAGTATTTCTGCGAAACAGGGAACCGGCGTTGCTGAACTTCTTGATCGCGTTGTTCGGGATGTGCCACCTCCTCGCCACGTTGATGGGCCAACGCGCGCGCTCATCTTCGACTCCTCATTTGATGCCTATAAAGGCGTTATTGCATACGTGCGAATGGTAAGCGGAGCAATTGGTAATCGTGATACTGTGCTTGCATGGGCGACGAAGGCGCGCGCTGAAGTACTGGAAACGGGCTGGTTTGCGCCACAGCAAACACCAGAGAAGTCTCTCGAGCCCGGCATGATCGGCTACATCGCTACGGGGATCAAGGATCCTGGGCAGATTCACGTGGGTGACACCATCACCCTCCAGCGCGAGGCGCAGAACACCGCGTTCGAGCCGTTGCCAGGGTATCGCCAAGCGACCCCCATGGTGTTTGCAAGTTTTTTTCCAGAGAACGGCGAAGAATATGACGTGCTCAAAGATGCGCTCGGGAAGTTGAAACTCACTGATGCATCACTTGTCTACGAGCCAGAATCATCGGCGGGACTTGGTCGCGGATTTCGCGTTGGCTTTTTGGGCATGCTGCATGTGGAAATCATTTCTGAACGTCTGCGGCGAGAGTTTCAGTTGAAGCTCATCGTTTCTTCACCATCGGTGGAATATCAGGTGACATTAAAAAATGGCGAAGAGTTGCTCATTCGCTCCGCGGCGCTCTTGCCAGATCCTTCGCACGTTACCATGATCGCTGAGCCTATTGCGCGCGTAGAAATTATCACACCATCAACATATGTAGGTGGGGTGATGGAGCTTGCTGCAACACGACGGAGTGTCTATGAAGCCACTGAATACTTGGGTAGCGATACGGCGGTGTTGCGCTACACCATTCCTCTAGCTGAACTCATCACGGATTTTTATGATCAACTCAAGAGCGTTTCTTCTGGGTATGCATCACTGAGCTATGAACTTTCCGGATTCCGTATCGACGACTTAGTGCGACTCGATATTCTTGTCGCCGATGACCTTGTTGAACCGTTCTCTCGCATTGTGCCGCGCTCGCTTGCGTATCGGGAAGGTCGTGCGATGGTGGAGAAGCTTAAAGATATCATTCCGGCACAGTGGTTTGCGGTCGCACTGCAGGCTGTTATTGGCGGCAAGGTGATCGCTCGCGAAACCATCAAAGCACGCCGCAAGGATGTGACGGGCTATTTATATGGTGGGGATGTCACGCGCAAAATGAAACTTCTCGAAAAGCAAAAACGAGGCAAAAAGAAGATGGAAGAACTCGGGAAAGTGGAGATTCCTCACAGCGTCTTCTTGGACATGCTTAAGCGCTAGGCTGGTATTTGCGCGCTTAGTACCAGAGCGGCAAGATGAGGAAGATCACCATGCTGATGGTGAGGAGTATCGCAACGACCATTGAAATGGGGCGAAGCCACGATTGAGGAATCATAGGAATACGTGTACTCTACCATGGAAGAGCGGAATCGCAATATGTGGCAGCGCATCATTCGATCACCATTTGCCATTATTCCTCTGGGCCTCCTTGCGCTCTGGTTCTTTGTTGCTACGGCACGCGTGCACATTGAGGCGCGTGAAGCGGAGCGCCAAGTGCGCGAATTAGAAGAGCGTATTGCGAAGGGGAAAGAGGAGAATGACCTCCTATCTCTTCGGGCCTCGCGTGCGTATGATCCGGCGTTCTTAGAGCGCCAAGCGCGCCTGCGTTTAAATGTGCAAGCGGAGGGAGAGGAAGTGGTTTTTGTGCACTTAGCGGATGAGGAGCGACCGGCGTCTGTGTCCGCAACTGGTGGCGGAGGGGTTTTTGCCAATCTACGCGCCTGGCTGTATGATATCTTTCGTTAGTGCGGGATTCGTATAATGGTAGTACGCCACCCTTCCAAGGTGGAGACACGGGTTCGATTCCCGTATCCCGCTCAAAAATTATTACAGTAATTTTTGAGCGAGGTCCGCCTCGCCCAAAAGGGGCGGAGCGACCCGCTCGTCGTAAATGTTTTATATTTACATTTTGCGCAGTCTTAAGGATGGTAGAACGTACGTTGGATATACAAATAACCTTCAGGCGCGTTTACGCCTCCACAACGCAGGAAAGGTAGCATCTACAAAATACCGAGTTCCACTGCAGCTCATTTTTTCAGAATCATTTACGACGTCGGCAGAAGCACGAAAAAGGGAGCTATACTGGAAAAGCGGTGCTGGGAGGAGAAAGCTAAAAAATCTACTGTCATCGCCATAGCCCGAAGGCGATTCCCGTATCATCTCACCGTTCCAATATCGCCCAAATCGGTATCTGGTATTTTTGGGCCACCTACGCTATAGTAAGCCTTGTTTTTGCCACCTTAGCTCAGCTGGTACCTGCCTGCCGGCAGGCAGGGAGCAAGGATGACAATTTTTAAAACCGCGCCGGAGTAGCTCAGCGGTAGAGCAATCGCTTCGTAAGCGATAGGCCGTGGGTTCAAGTCCCACCTCCGGCTCCATTTTATTTGTATGCTTCCTCATAACCCTAATACAGCGCTTCTTTCCATCTACGCCGGCGCGGGAGGGGTGGATGCGCAAGATTGGGCGGGCATGCTGTTGCGCATGTATAGTCGCCTCGCGCAGAAGCGTGGGTGGAAGTTTCTTGTGCTTGATGAATCGCGCGGCGAGCAGGGCGGTGTAAAAAGTGTTGCCTGTGAGGTGAATGGTCCGAATGTGTATGCTATACTACAGGGGGAGAGTGGCGTACACCGCTTAGTGCGCATTTCGCCGTTCTCTGCAAAGAAGCTACGACACACATCGTTTGCTCTCGTAGAGATTCTTCCCGAGCTCACCGCCCAGGCGCTCACTATCAACCCGAATGATTTACGGGTTGATACATTCCGCTCCGGTGGTAAGGGCGGGCAAAATGTGAACAAGGTTGAAACTGCTGTTCGCATCACACACATTCCTAGTGGTATTGCGGTAGCAGTGCAGACCGAACGCTCACAGGCGCAGAACAAAGAAAAGGCCATGAGTATGCTCACTGCTCGCCTGATGCAACGCATGGAGGCGCAACGAGTGAGCGAGATCTCCGCGCTCAAGCCAGAAATGAAAGCGGGATCTATCGAGTGGGGGAGCCAGATTCGTTCCTACGTGCTCCACCCGTATCAAATGGTGAAAGATCACCGATCTGGAAAGAAATCTTCTCAGCCAGAGCGTGTACTTGAAGGTGATCTTGATGATTTTCTTGCAACACCGTGATTGAATTTAAGAACGTCTCATCGGTATATAACGACGGATTTGTAGCACTGAACGCTATCGACCTTACCATTGAAGATGGTGAGTTCGTCTCCATTGTTGGCCCTGCGGGTGCGGGCAAATCGACGTTGCTCCGCCTTTTAATTAAAGAGCTTGAGCCGAGCGATGGAGAGGTGCTCGTAGATGGCGTTTCTCTTGCCGATGTACACCGCGCTGACATTCCACTCTTGCGGCGCAAGATCGGTACGGTGTTCCAAGACTTCAAACTGCTCGCCAGTAAAAATGCCTATGAGAATGTTGCCTTCGCGCTTGAAATGACGGGCGCGAGCGATGACCAGATTGCAGAAGATGTGCCTAAAGTGCTTGCGATTGTAGGACTTGCAGACAAAATGACCAACTTCCCTCACCAGATGTCTGGCGGAGAGAAGCAGCGTCTTGCCATTGCGCGCGCACTCATTCACCGCCCGCGCATTATGTTGGCTGATGAGCCAACGGGGAACTTGGACCTCGTCAACAGTCACGACGTGCTCCAGCTCTTAAAGAAGATTCATTCACTCGGCACCACGGTCATTATGGTGACGCACAACCGTGATTTGGTAAACTCGCTTGAAAAGCGCGTCATTACCATGGAGAAGGGAAAGATTGTGCGCGACCAGAAAGACGGTGGTAAATACGTTATCTAAATTCTATGTCTCAAGAAATGTTTAAGCGCATTTTGCGCTCCGGATGGACAAACTTTCTGCGTAACAGCTACGTGAGCTTCGGCACTACGGGAGTGATGGCGCTCGTGCTCTTTGTATTCTTGGGCCTCATGACGCTCAATGTGATCGCAAACTCGATTACCCAGAGCATCGAAGACAAGGTAGACGTGAGTGTGTATTTCAAGACCACCACCGCAGAAGAGGATATTTTAAAGATTCAGCAAGACATTGAAGCGCTTCCTGCGGTTGCATATGTAGAATACATTTCACGCGAAAAAGCTTTTGAAGATTTTAAAGCGCGCCATGCGGGTAACGCGCTCATTCAAGAATCGCTCGCGGAGCTCGACGATAACCCGCTCCAGGCATCGGTGAACATCAAAGCGAAAGACTCATCTGAATATGCGGGCATCGCCAACTACCTTGAAGGCACGCGCTTTCGTCCTCTGATTGAGAAGATTAACTTCTATGAGAACGAGCAAGTGATCGCGCGCGTGCAGAGTATTTCTAAGGGTTTGCGGAGTTGGGGCATGGCAACGACACTGCTCCTTTCGATCATCGCCGTGTTGGTCACCTTTAACACGGTGCGCCTGACAATCTACACGCAACACCAAGAAATTGAGATCATGCGCTTGGTGGGGGGATCAAACTGGCATATTCGCGCACCATTTTTGGTGGAAGGCGTGCTGTACGGCGTGTTTGCGTCGCTCCTGTCGCTGGCCGTGTTTTATCCGGCGCTTTCGTTCATTAGCGCCGATGTAGCTGATAAAATTCCTGGCGTTGCACTTACACAATATTTCATAAGTCATGCGCCGCAAACGGTGCTGACGGTACTGGTGATCGGTGTGCTCTTGGGCGTTGTGTCCAGCACGATCGCCATCCGCCGCTTCCTGCGCATTTAGCCAATGGTGGCTATCGATTTTCTCACGAACCCTGTCCTACTCCCATATCTCAATCCCTTTCGCGCGCTCAATGAGCGCGCGTTGCAGTTGTTGCGACCGTGGGAGGCCCACGCATCTGTTGCGCGCATAGATCCTCACACTCTGTATGCACAGGGAATCCGTGGTGTGAGTTTTGACTTTGATCAAACGCTCGCCGCCTATGGCTCTGGTGTAGTAGATGCTTCGCTTGCCCCCATACTCTCCAAGTGGGCACACATATTTAGTGGTAATGTGTGCGTTCTGTCGAATGCTATCGGCAGTCGTGTGTCTCGTGCAGGGGCAGCTCTTGATATTCCGGTCATTCAGGCACGAAAAAGAAAACCGTCAGTTGACGGTTTTCGAGTGGCGCAGCGGCGATGGAATCTTGCGCCGCAGCAGTGCGTGCACATTGGGGATCAAGTGCTCACGGATATTCTCGGTGCAAATACGGCGGGGTGGAAATCTATCCACGTGCGCCCTTTTGAGCCAAGCGCCGATCCATGGTTCATTCGTGTTGCCAGGGCATACGAACGTCGCCTCTTATAACCTCTGAAGCATGCGTGCTACGTGGGGATTCTCCACGAGCTTCTTTCCTAGTATGCGTCGTGCAAGTGCGCGTGCATTTTTTTTGCCAACAATGAGCGCGACACCTGGGAACACAAGCCATGAACCGGGCGTGAATGGCGTGAGAAATGCTACCAAGCCTGTTGCAATGAGCACTACTGCAAGGCCGTGCTTAAAGTAGGAGTGCGCATGTGCATGGCGACGCATGCCAATGTCATAGCCACGCTTTTTCATGAGCGGAAGCGCTATGGCGTGGTGAAAGGCATCAGAGAGAATGAGCGCCCATCCAATGACCGCAAGTCACAGCGAGGGATAGAACGCGTAGTGAACGATGAGTAGGGCAATGCCAAGGTAGGAGTGGTGGATGCGTGGCATGCGGATCACATCTTGTTGAATGTGCCGTGATTTGAGATGAAAGGAAAGCCGCAATGCGAGCGTGTAAAATTCAATAACCGTCGCAAGGGCAAGCGCTGCACTCAACGTAATGAGCGTATCCATGTCATCCATAGTACCAGAATATTAGGGCGAGCAGAAATGAGGGCCGTTGAAAAAAGCCCCTTTTTCGTGTACACTCGGGGCTGTTTGATTCTTGCGGGGTCGTCTAATGGTAGGACGTTAGGTTCTGGCCCTAAAAATCTTGGTTCGAGTCCAGGCCCCGCAGCAAGCGACTGAAGAGGAGCGCAGTGCCCAGCGCCAGTAGGCGGCGGGTACATACATTGCCCGGAGCGATGTATCATCAGCAGATGGTACCGCGAGGGCAGGAGCCTGAAGCCGAGACCTTGCGACGGCAAGGTCGAGAGCGGAAGGTGAGTCCAGGCCCCGCATAGTGTAGGCGATGAGCACATACATCTATTTAACAAAGCGCCCATGTATGGGCGCTTTGTGTTCTGGGGCCCAGAATGCGGTCTTGCATGCGAAAAACGAAGGGCGTAAGGTGGGGAAAAGATAGCGTTAGATTTGTGTCCAGGCCCCGCCAGGGTCGCTGACTTTAAGCATCAGAGAGACCGGAGGTTATTATGGCTATATCAGAAGTAACTCGAAGGGATATCATCGATGAAATTCAAGGGTCGACTTTTGCTTGGCACGGAAGACTTAGTGAGGTCGACTTCCTGTCTCGTTTGTATAGGTTGAGTGAGATGCCTTCATATGATGTTCGTTTCCCAATCATGGAAGCCGAAATCATTCAGCACAGGTTGCATAACTCTGATTGGCCAGATAATTGGGTATTCACAGATAAGCGCATTAACCTTCTCGCATGCACTGATGATAAGTTTTTGATGTTTATTTGCGAGATGTTGCACCCAGTTGTTCGAACAAAGTCCGAGGAGGTCGTTAAGCTCCTAAAGATTTTTAACCAGCATCTCGAGGGAGATGGTTATGAAATTTTTGAATCGCGCATGATTTCTGGGCGACCCGTTTACGCTGCGCGACTACTGACAGAAATTATTCAGATTGCCACCGAGAAAAGAATTTCTTCCAGTTTTGTTCGTGAGCAGATAATAAAGTGTGATGATAAATTAAAAACCGGTGATTACGACGGCGCAATCACAAACGCTCGATCTCTGGTCGAAGGCATACTTGGTGAGGTGTACCTGCAGTGCACCGGTCAGCAACTGGAGGAGACTGGGAATCTACTATCGGATTATAAGAAAGTGAAAGGCCTCTTAAATCTTTCAGAAGATGAGCATGCGCATGAGGGAATGAAGGGCCTAGTCCGAGGGTTTAATGGTATTATCCAGAACCTTGACTCTCTCAGTAATCGTCTAGGGGATCGCCATCGTCGCTCACTCAAACCAGCTAAACATCAGGCGAAGCTTGTTGTAGATAGTGCCAAGACAATTTCCGACTTTCTTTATAGTTCTCTTGAATTTCAGGTGGACCAAAAAACACACTTGGCAAGGGATTTATTAACTGCATTGAATAGTAATAAGAGATTTCTTTCCAGGAAAGAACTCCTCGAAGACACAATAATTTCAGGGCTCTTAGCTGACTCCGATATGTATCTCCGAAGACTAATTAAGGATGAGATCATCGCAAATTACAATGTTGATAGTTATCGTCAAAGCGATATATTTTTTGCTGCCATGAGAATTCTTATGGACGTTCTGACTCAAAAAGATATCGAAAATATGTATATTGAAAGTCAGACAAACGACCAAATGATTGGATGGGGGGATTTCTCGGAAGAGCTTGAAAAGGAGCGGCCAGGGCTATTTGGGGCCGCTCTCGCGAACCTCTATGATAACTTTCCGCCCGAGACCTGAGGAAGCTAAAACACTATGTACAATATATCAAAAATACAATTAGCAATTATCGTCTTGGCGTCGATTCTGATCCTGCTCTCTGTGGACGGATATTACAACTGCTTATGGCCGAGTTTTGTTTGCAGTGAGGAGTTAACAAAAAAGTTGTTGTTTGTTGCGATCCCGTCGGCATTACTATTTTACTTATCAGGATGGATTGATAAGCATCGTTAGACGCCTATTTCGTACATCATTGAGACGTAAGGCACTCTTCCATGGAATACGCAGGCGGGGACTGGTGTAGTAACCCTATAGACATCTGTAACCAGCAAAGAAGACAGCCCCGAGCACATCGTGCACGGGGCTGGGAGTTACGGCTTTTCGAGCGGCTGCGGCGGTTTGGGCTGCGGGGTTCCCGGGCGCTGCTCGGTCTCGATCGACACCTTGTTGGGGTTGGAGATGTTCGTGACCCCGACTCCACATTCGTGGAACTTGGTGTCGGCGGCTATGAACGGGGCGTCGCTTGTGATGGTCACGCACCCGTCCTTTGCGTAGACCCGGATGTACCCCACGACCTTTAGGAGCTCGTTCTCCCGGCCGGGGCGCGTGATCCGGAACCAGTGCACCGGTTCCGGGGTGGGCGTCATCACGGGCTGTGGGGGACGGTGTTTGGGCTCTTGCGGCGGAGTGCATCCGAAGAGCGCTCCGAGAGCAAGCACTGCGATCAAAAGCCAACTGCGCATGCGTCCTCCTTCGGGCCATACACTACGTCTGTTTATCGCATAAGTCAAATACCGCCACGCAAAGGGGCGTGCCCGTTTGTTTTTTGGTATACTATACGTATATGAAACGCATTATTGTTGTTGCAGGAATATTGCTCGTGGTGGTGCTCGGTGTGTGGCTGTTCACGCGCGGCGGGGAGAGTGCGCCTGCAGAAACCGCAGAACCGACTGTGAGTGGTACGCCAGATATTTCAAACACGGGTGTATACCGTGGAGCGGGTGGATTGTATACCGCCTCTGTTCCTACGGGGTGGTATCCGCATGAGATTACGTCGGGACATGTTTTGTTTACGCAAAAGAAAGAGTTTGAGGTCTTGGAGGGGACAGAGGGATACGCATACGGCAACCAATTCTCGGTAACCGTTGCGCCATTGGGACAGAGCAGTGGAGCGCGCAATGAACAAGAGTGGTTCACGGGCAATGGCATGGTACTAGGGAGTGAATTTCTCAAAGAGCGTAGGTCGGTGAAGGTGGGGCCACTTACCATGACGCGCGTGGTGATGAGCGCAAACATTGCCGAT
The DNA here is from genome assembly GCA_030583765.1 of Candidatus Paceibacterota bacterium. NCBI lineage: Bacteria > Bacillati > Minisyncoccota > Minisyncoccota bacterium. The sequence goes on along the minus strand of CP129474.1, from coordinate 268,199 downwards.
GGCGATACGCTCACCTACGTCTATTTCACAGGTGATGGTCGAGTGATCACGTTAGGACACTATCCGTATAAACCAAATTCTTCTGTAACGCGTGACTTTGAAGCGTTCGTACAGAGCTTCACCATCGCGGGTTCTGGAAAATAATGTTCATGGAAACGACGCTTCAAATCGTAAAAGTGTGTGCGGTGATCGGCATCCTCGATACGCTGTACCTGATCTATCACAAAATGCGGGGCACCGATGTTGCTTGCTGGTTCTTCCCGCAGGAGTGGTGCAGAAAAGTGCAGCACAGTCCGTATAGTAAAACGTTCGGCATTCCGAACTCCGTAGCAGGACTTGGTATCTATACATTGTTGTTGGTGTTAAGCGGGCTCGTTGCATCTGGCACTGCATCTTTCGCGGCAATCCAAGCAGTGGTTGCATTCGGCTTCGTTTTCTCCATGTACTTTGTGTACATACAGGCAGCCGTCATTCGTGCGTTCTGCACGTGGTGCGTGGTGTCTGCGCTCAACTTCCTTGTGCTCTTTGTCGTGACGTTTGGATTGCTCTAATCACCCATGAAAGCTCTTAAAGTTCTTATCTTCGCGCTCGCGAGCATTGGCGTTGCGCTTTTCATGCTCGCGTCGACGGACGATGACTTTTTGGTGCGCTTCCTGATTGATCTCAAGTGGCTGGGAGTATTTGTGACGGGCATCGGTTTCACGACACTCCTTACTACGGGGCCAGCCTCCGCGCTCTTTATTGAAATGTCTGACGCTTTCTCGCCATGGGTGATGGCGCTGTGGGGCGGTCTTGGCGCCATGTTGGGGGACTCGCTTCTCTTATCTGCCGCTCATCGGGCGCTTCCTATGAAGCGCATGACTCGTTGGCTACACCGTCCTCCGTGCTCTCCAGTTACGCACGCGCTCTTGTGGGTGCTGGGTGCCATGGTGATCGCAAGCCCATTGCCGGATGAGTTAGGGGTTGCTGTTCTTGGAGTTGCAAAGTTGGCTCGCTGGCAATTTCTCCTCCTCGCATTTGTGGGGAACGCGATCGGTATTTTCCTTATCGCTGGCATTGCGCGTGCAGTATAGGCGTGTACAATAGACAGCAATTAAAGACGCGCATGCGTGAATGTAGCGCTTGGCCTGTGGCACGCGTTGCACCTACACATGCGGGTGACACATGAAGGAATTTTTTGCTCCAGGACCGAAAATGCAAGGATGGGTTATTGTTCTTGCTCGTGTAGTGCTCGGCGCTGTCTTTATTGCCCATGGCTGGCAGAAGCTGAACAACATGGATGCAATCGTGGGCTTCTTTGGAACACTTGGCATGCCGGCGTTCATGGCATACGTCGTTGCCCTTGTTGAGTTCTTGGGCGGTATCGCAGTGCTCATTGGCGCATGGACGTTGTGGGCCGGCCGCCTCTTGGCGCTCGTGATGGTGGGCGCAATCGCGCTGGTGAAGTTCAAAATGGGCTTTGTCGGTGGCTATGAGCTTGAAATTGGTCTTCTCGCGCTCGCGCTTTGTGTGTCCGCCTTTGGCCCTGGCCCGCTCGCATTCTCACGCCGCTTGTCATCGTAAGCACGCGGCACGCTGATCGAGAAAAGCCCCTTTGTGGGGCTTTTCTTTTTTCCGTGCTTCAGCTACAATGCATATCCTTTTTGTCTAAAAACCATTCTATGCATAAAAAAGTGAAAATTGTCGCTACGCTCGGCCCCGCGAGTGATTCACCGGAGATGATCCTCAAGCTCGCAAAGTTTGGCGTGGACGTGTTCCGTTTTAACCTTACCCACGCAACACTAGAAGAATCACATGCGCGCACGCAGGCAGTGCGTGAAGCCGAAGAAAAGCTACAACGTCCGTTGGCGATCATGGGCGATCTCGGAGGCCCAAAGATACGTACGGGCATGACCACAGAACGGCACGTGCAGGCGGGCGATACGCTGCGCTTTGTAAAGAGTGACGATGGTACTGATGCGCTCACGATTAATTTTCCGGAGATTATTGACCACCTCGCGGTTGGCGCAGAGATTTATCTTAATGATGGCGCGCCAAAACTAGAAGTGACTCGGATACAGAAAGGCATAGTGACAGCGCGCGTTATCGTGCCGGGAGTTGTGAAATCAAAAATGGGCTTTTCGGCGCAGGGGATGCACGTGAATGCGTTTTCGCTTTCTGCAAAAGATAAAGCAGACATAAAAATGATGGCGGAGGTTGGCGCAGATGCGCTGGCAATTTCTTTCGTGCAGAGTGCGGCTGACGTGAAGGCAGTGCGCAAAGCATGCCCTAAGGGATATACGCCTATGCTGATCGCAAAAATTGAGACAAAAGCTGGCGTTGATCGTGTTGAAGAAATTTTACGCGAAGCAGATGGGCTTATGGTTGCGCGCGGTGATCTCGGTTTTGCCGTCCCTCTTGCAGAGGTGCCTCACATCCAAAAGCAGTTGATTCGTGTTGCCCGCACGATGGGTAAGCCGGTAATTACAGCAACGCAGATGCTAGAATCTATGACCGCAAATCACTTGCCGACGCGTGCAGAAGTAACTGATGTCGCCAACGCTATTTTAGATGGTACCGACGCGGTTATGCTTTCAGGAGAAACGGCTCGTGGCGCATATCCAGAAGAGGTCATCCGCACCATGGTGCGGATTATCACGCGTGCCCAAGTAGACGTGATGCCGCAGACATTCCCAGAGAATACATTTATTGCCGATGCGGTCGCAGCGTCTGCGGTACACATGGCTGACCAGCTCGATGCGCGCGCGATCATTTCGTTTACTGAAACGGGGCGCACTGCACAGCGCATTGCTCGATACCGTCATGATCAGCACATCGTTGCATTGACGCCATCCGCGACCATTGCGCGACGTCTGAACTTCTCGTGGGGCGTTGCCGGTGTAGCGGCGGGGAAGATTGCCTCATTTGACGCCGCAATCCCTGAGGCGCGAGCTCATGCGAAGGCATATGCGAAAAAAGGAGAGCGGTATATTGTGGTTGCCGGCCGCGACCAATTTGGCACAACGGGCACAACAAACCTTGTTCTTGTGCAAACACTCTAATACCATAGGGTCATGACTGCATCGAATCGGGTGACGAAAGCCGCCGAGGAGGCGCTCATGGTCTCTGTGAGTGCATTTCTTGATGGCGTCAATGCAGTATTGGCAGAGGCGCCAGCTCTTGTGTTTGGCGAAACAACGGGTGTCCACCACCATCCCAGCGGACTTTACTTTTCACTCAAGGACCCCGAAGACGGGAGCCTCTTAGACTGCTACATGAATCCCTATGCCGCGCGCATGATGGCGTCAACGCTAGAAGACGGCATGCGGGTAAAGGTTGCAGGCAACGCAAGCATCTATAAGCCAAAAGGACGCTTCTCATTGCGCGTTGAATATCTTGAGCCGCTTGGGGAAGGGTCGCTCCAGCGCGCGTACCTATTGCTGAAGGAGCAATTGGAGCGCGAGGGCTTATTTGCTCGCAAGCGACCACTTCCACAGCGTATTTCGCGGATCGGCATCATCACGTCTCGTACGGGGGCAGTTATTGATGATTTTCGGAAGAATCTTCCACAGCGCGGTATGTCGCTATCTCTCTACAGCGTCCGCGTTGAGGGAGCTCGCGCTCCGGAAGAGATTATTCATGCATGTGCATGGATGCAGGACCATGCCGATGACTTTGATGTTATCGCCGTGATGCGTGGCGGTGGTAGCCTCGAAGATCTCCAAGCGTTTAATACCGAAGGCGTCGTGCGCGCTATTCACAGCCTCTCCATACCTGTTATTTGTGCGATTGGGCATGACCGCGACGTTCCGCTGGCGTGTCTAGCCGCTGATGTTGCCACCTCAACTCCTACCGCAGCTGCAATGGCGGTTGCGCAATCGTGGGAGCCGTTTGTTGTTTCTGTAGAACGTCTGCGGGAGCAGTTGATACGGGCAACTGATACCGCCTTACATCGTGCTCGAGCGCTGGTCGACGCGGCCCCGCTCTTGGCGCACGTGAGAACTGCACTGGCTCGCTCACATGATCGCGTTGCTTCACTTGCGCTGTTGCTTGAGAGCGCTGATCCTCAGCGCGTGCTGGAGCGTGGCTATAGTGTCGTGACGCGGGTGCCTCATGGTGTTGTCCGCACGACGCGTGATGTTGCGCCTGGCGACAAGGTACGCATTCGCATGCGCGATGGTTCGCGCGATGCCAAGATTGAATCTTGAGCACGGTCACGGTACACTACGCACTACCTATGTCGCCATCATCAAAAAAGAAGCAATCTGCAGACAAAGACTCTCTCGCAACGTCGCTTGCGACACTGGAAGAGATTGTCCAGTGGTTTAGCGCCCAAGACACAGTGGACTTGGAGGAGGCTCTGAAAAAAACGCGCCAAGGCGCGGAGCTTATCTCGAGCATCCGCGGGCGCATTACTGATATCGAGAACGAATTTCGAGATCTTGAAAAGGAGATGCAAAGGCCACTCTAGCGATCTTTGCCTGCGATGAGATTCTGTACTGCGCGGACGAGCTGAGAGTCATTCCAGTGGAGTGCCAGCTCTTTCTCCCATCCCTTTGTGCGGATGTCTATCATTGGATCCACGCCACGACCCTCAATAGGCTCATTGTCTTCGCGCAGCGTGAGGCTGTGTACGAGGAAGAGTGAATATGTCTCCGTCTCAGAGAACTGATTTTTTAGTGGCATCACCTGTTCAATGGTGCCCCAGCCCTTTGTGGGGACTCCCACCAAGACGCCAACATTATATTTTTTTAGCGTTGCGGCCATCACTTCTCCTGAAGATTGCGTGTTGCTATCGATGAGTACAACGACGCGTTTGTACTGTACAAGGCTTTCAAGCCACCCGGTACGCGTGCGAAATGGCATAGGTTCTCCTTGGTGGAAGAAATCGTATGCATATTGTCCCGCGCCGATAAATGGGCCGAGGAAGTATTGGAGAGTGTCGACGGCACCGCCAATGTTGCCGCGCAGGTCAATAATGAGCGAGCTGAGCCTTTTATTTTTTGAGAGCGCTGCCATTTCTGTTTTAAATTCTTCAAACGAAAGCGGAGACACTTGCGTTATGCGGACGAGGCCTACAGTATCTGCTACTGCCTTGGCGGTTACCGTTGGCTCAACGCCATGTTCATCATAGCGTGCGCGGCGATTTTCGTCTTGAAGAGCCGTGAAGGCCCGCTCGAGCTCTACTTTTGCCTCTTGTGTCTCTGGTGTCGCGGGTTGCGCGGCAAGCTGCGCTTGCTTGGCTTCATATGCCTTTGCGACCTCTGCTGTAGATGCAGATTTGTCTACGCCGAGTGAGGTGTACAGGTTTGCTCCCGTATCTTTATTGAGGACGGTATCACGCAGTTTCTGCTCTTCTTTTTTGCTATACAGGCGACTTCGTCCGAACGGTTTCAGATTGGCGAGCATAATGTCGCCGAGCGTCGCAGTGAATTCGTTCTGTTTTTCGGCGGGGATCGAGGCGAGTGCTTCGGTAAACAGCTTTTCTGCACCTGCGCGGTCGGGGGTCGCAAGCGCCCAGTCTTTTTCAGTGAGTTTTTCGATGCCTTTCTCCATGAGCTCTGCGAGGGCTTGGGGCTCGAGTTTTTCCCAATGTGAGGAGAGGATGGTGTCGAACACCTCAAGAATGAACGCGGTTCGCGGCTCTTGCAGAGTGGCGGCAGCTGAATCGTTTATTTCCGCCCGCTGTGATAGATAGACGCCACCAGCAATACTCAAGGCGGCGACTGCGATGAGGGTAATGCGAACGGGGGAGCGCACGAGGCTTATGAGTGTGGGGCGAATCATCTCTCGAGTATACGCAACACTCCCCAGAAGCCCCTAGGGATAAGTATATTGAGTCTATTCTATTTTTGTGGTATAATAGGATTTCAGGAGGTGGGGGCATGGAGAAGGTTGTGCGCGGTGCTCGCTATGCGGTGGCGGGCGCTTTGTTCCTGTTGCCACTCATCGGCGTGCCTTTGGCTCTGCTGGTGGTCTCTGGCGAAGCGCGTCAGCTCGTGAACCGCTATCGTGGTGGCCGTCGCCATCAGGCAGAGGAGAGGAGGAGCTAGCCGTGGCCGAGAAAAACTACAGCGGGGCTCGGGCCGCAATCGAGAAGGTGGCGCAGCGGTTCAGACTGGGCCCGCTCGCGTGCGCCTGTGTGATGACCGAGGAAGCTCGGTACCATCTGCGTAAGGCGCTGGAAGAAAACGGGTTCGTCGAACTCGGTTTCCAGATGTACGACGGGCAGTGCATCTCCGTTGAGATGGCACTGCTCCAGATCGAGATCGCCGAGTCAGAGGCGGTTGCGGCGCCGTAAGGCGCAAAGACGTTCTTTCCGAGGCCGTGTGCATGAAGCACGCGGCCTTTTTCTATCAACAGAAGCCCCTATGTCTTATAGGCAATTCGCTGGTATACTTGCTCTATATGCAAGAACAGAATTCACTACAAACATTGTTTTCAGAGTTTTCAGCAAGCGATAAGGGCGCTTTTTATCTTTCCTTGTCGGTACTCGTCGCGGCCTTTGCCGTGAACGCGGTTTGGCTTGAAGGACAAGAGCTCGCCACGGACTATGACGAAGCATATACAGCAAACGTCATGGCCATGGTTCGCGCTAAGGCACTTTCCCGCGCACGTGAAGCAGAGTTACAAAATCTTGATCTCGGTGATCTCGATGCTGAGATGAGTAGCCTAGAGTCTGCTGAAAAAGAATTGCAGTAAGCGTTATGAAGCTGAAACATCTTTTCTCATCACCGCAGGTTCTGCTGGTCTTGCTGTTTGTAGTGAGTCTTGCTGGCATGTACTGGTACATGCAGGTGCCTCGTGGTGTTTCTATCCAGCGTGAGGATCGCAACAGGATCGTGTATGAAATGATGGATGGATCGAATGAAGAAATGTACGCGCGTCACTGCCTAAACCGTGGCGGGAAGTTTAATCCGTGCGGCTCACTCTGCGCTCCCGGCGCTGAAGTGTGCGCTGCAGTTTGCGCCCCCGTCTGCGAGCTTTCAAAGTAGGTGTGATCTGTATAAAAAGAATGGCCCCGCGCACACTGTGCACGGGGCCGTTGGGTTTTTAGGGAGAGACGCGGAGTGCCTTGAGGGCGCGGAGGAGTCCCCGCAACCCCTCTACCGAAGCTGAAAGGCGCACGAGGCTGCGCACCGACAGGCGTGATTTGTGGTGGAAGTCCAGGACAGTCTTCCTCCCCACGAGAGTGATCTCGCAGATGAGCTCATCTGCAACGATCGCTCGGACGGCGTTGCCGCGACGCAACTCCTTGCAGATACGCTTGGCGTCCTGTCTGTGGTACAAGAGGTGCGCCTGGGGGTCTGGCGCAGTGAGTCGTGATGCGATTTCAGCAACGATGGCTCGCAGCCTGCTGCGCGACGTAACCTCTAGCAGCACAATCTCCAGGATGTGGATGAAGTCATCAAGAAAGTGTCCGTACGGCACCTCTACAGTTTCTGGGCGGATGCCGTCGCAGAGACGAAGCACTGCGACACGACGCCGCAGATGAGGAGTGACCCCGATCTTTTGGAGTCCCGACCCTAACTTAATCACCTGTTCCACGCACACTCCTTTCAAAAGAACGAAATATAATTATACACTATTTTATCAACAAGTCAATTGCTGTGTCATGTGGCCGTGCTACTCTAGGGGCATGATTTCGTATGATATTTTTGCACAGACAGAATTAAAGGTAGGGACGGTGAAAAGTGCGGAGCGCGTCGAGGGTTCAGAGAAGCTTGTAAAACTCTCTGTTGACTTAGGAGAGCGATCTGAGGCGGGGGAGGTGGTGTATCGTCAAATCCTTGCGGGGATCGGAAAGCGTTACGCACCCGAGACGCTTGTTGGCGTGCAAATTGTGGTCGTCGCGAACCTTGAGCCGCGTGCTCTCATGGGCATAGAAAGCCAGGGCATGCTTCTTGCCGCGAGCGATGCAGAAGGTCCTGTTATTCTCACCCCACTTACGCCCGTGCCCGCAGGGAGTGGTGTTAAATAGCACGCTATGAAGACCGCGCTTCGCAAAACGCTTTCTCAAAAAGAGCGCGCTCGTCGTGTGTGGCGCGTGCTTTCCAAGCTTTTTCCAAAGGCGGGCATGATATTGCGCTACAGCAACCCGTGGGAACTGGTCGTTGCGGTGCAACTTTCTGCGCAGTGCACGGACAAAAAGGTAAACGAGGTGACGGAGAAACTCTTTCGCGAGTACCGGACGCTCGACGATTACTGTAATGCATCGCCGCGTGCGTTTGAAAAAGCCATCTTCTCTACGGGGTTCTATAAACAGAAGGCGAAAAATATCCTCGCAGCGGCACGCATGGTGCGCGATGTGTTCGGAGGTGTTGTGCCAAACACCATGGAAGACATCCTGAAGCTGCCCGGTGTTGCGCGGAAGACCGCCAATGTCGTGCTCGGGAATGCATATGGCGTTGTTGAGGGCATCGCCGTTGACACGCACGTAAAGCGCCTTGCGCGTCGGTGGGGACTTACACAGCAGAGCGACCCCGTGCGCATTGAGCGCGATCTCATGGAACTCTTCCCTCGCGCCAGATGGTTCGATCTGACATATAAAATTATTGATTATGGAAGAGCGTATTGCCAAGCGAAAAAGCACAAGCACAGTGCGTGCCCTCTTGCGGATCTCGGATAGCAAAACGCGCGCATTTCGCCGTACTATATGGTCATTTTGGCGCAAGAATCGTCGAGATTTTCCGTGGCGCACTACGCGAGACCCATATGCTATCTTGGTTTCCGAAGTGATGCTGCAGCAAACGCAAACTGATCGCGTTGTCCCAAAGTTCGGGGCATTTTTAAAAACATTTCCAACGGTACGCGCTCTTGCGCGGGCATCTCTCGGAGACGTGCTAAAGGCGTGGCAAGGGCTTGGATATAATCGTCGTGCGCGCATGCTGCATGCGTGTGCGAGAGAGCTTGTGGAGCGTCACGCTGGTGTTGTTCCCGAAGACCCAGAAATTCTCACGCAGTTATCAGGCGTTGGTCCTTATACGGCACGGGCGGTGTGTGTTTTTGCGTTTCAGCAGGCGCATCCAATGATCGAGACGAATATTCGTCGCGTGTATATGCACCATTTTTTCTCTGGGCGCATGGGGGTTCCTGACCGTGAGCTGTTGCCGGTGATTGAGCAGACCATGAGCACGCGCCGTCCCCACGAGTGGTTTGCTGCGCTCATGGATTATGGAGCTTTTTTGGCGCGTAGTATCGACAATCCGAATAAGCGGAGCGCAGGCTATGTGATACAAAAACCATTTCGCGGTTCTTTGCGTGAAATGCGCGGGAAAATATTGAGACTCATGACCGAGCGGCGGTCGTTATCGATACAAGCTTTGCACCATGAACTCAACGATCATATGCATATGCACTTTACTCGTGCGCTTTCTGCTCTCCAACAAGAGGGCTTCATAAAACGAATAAAAAATTCTATTGTTCTCACATGAAAGAAATCTCTTTCGTTCACAGAAAAGGTATATGCAGTGGTACAAAAAATTCCGCGAGGATCAGTGATGACGTATGCGGCCAGTTGCGCAGAAGATTGGCAATCCACAAGCGGTACGCGCCGTAGGGAGCGCGCTCAACAAGAATACGAATAAAGAAATCCCGTGCCATCGGGTGATTCGTTCCGACGGCTCGCTTGGAGGCTATAATAAGGGTGCGCGTGCGAAAGAAGCACTTTTTACGCAAAGAAGGAGCAATTACCAAAACAGGACGAGTACGACTGCGCCAAGGATAATGCGATAGTAGGCGAATGGTGCCAGAGATCGTGTGCGTGCGATGTGCTCGAGGATGCGAATAGCGAGAAAAACCTGAAACCCGCCGCTGAGAGAATGCCGAGCATCATGGGTGCGGTAAGGAGGGAGGCGATGCCCACGTCTATAATCTGTGAAATGCCCGCCGCGGCAATGATAGGGATAGAAAGAAGGAATGAGAGCTCTACTGCTTGGGCTCGGGGACATGTTTTTGGCAAGACCAGCAGTAACGGTAATTCCCGAACGAGATGTTCCAGGGATCAGCGCAAGTGCTTGTGCAAAGCCCACAAAGAGCCACGTGCGCATTGTCGGGCGCGTGTGACGGTGTATTGCTACTGCCGCGATCAACCCACCACAGTATGACGCCCCAAAAGATCAGCGAAGCGCCCACAATGAGCGGGGAGCGGAGCGTGTTTTCTATCACGTCTCCGAATGCGAGGCCGGCTACGCCGGCGGGGATAGTGGCGAGTACAATATATTGAGCGAGCTTTTGTTCTTCACGAGAAGACCGCCCACCGTTTTGATGAATGAAAGAATGCGTGTGCGGAATGCCCACACGACCCGCAACAAGAGTGCCAAGGTGTACGGCGGTATCAAATGCAAGACCCTGATCCTCCCAGCCAAGGAAGCGGGGGACGAGGATGAGATGGCCTGATGATGAAATAGGGAGAAATTCGGTGAGCCCTTGTATGGCGCCAAGAATGAGCGCGTGCAATATATCCATGCGCGCTAGTGTAGCACATTGCATAAAAAATCTCCCCACGCTGTTTATGACAACGTGGGGAGTGGTGAGCGCGCCCGTCCCTAGTAGAGAGAGACGCTGCTCCAGAACGAAAACGTGATCGCCGTGCCCTTCTTGATGTGAGGGCCTTTACTGGTGGCGATGCCTACGGCAAGGCCAGCGCCGGCACCTCCGGCGGCGCCGCGTTTTGCGCCACGCTCGCCGTCAGCGACGGCGCCGGCTGCGCCGCCGACAGCTCCGCCGATGATGGCTCCGACGATGCTGCGCTTTTTGGTGTTTTGGCCTTTGGAGCTCGCGCGCGTGGCGATCTGCTCTTCGGCAACGCTGATGGTGCCAGCCTGTACGATGGAGAGCACGGCCTGCATGGTGCCGTCCTCCTCCCAGAGGCGCGATACGCGTCCGCGGCACGGGGAGTTTTTGGGGATGGCGACTGTTCCGTGCGTCGTGCGCACTTCAGTTCGTACGACGCACGAGAAGGAAATTGCGCGCTCGCGCAGAGAGAGGTTGAAGTCTTCGCTGATGGTGATGTCCAGCTCCGTACCTTCTCGGATGAAGTCTGGCTCTCGCGTAGGGGCGGGAGTTGGTGTGGGTGTCGCGCGATACCACGTCGGTAATGTTGTGGTCGGCGCACCATAGGCCTCCTCCTGTCTCTTACGCTCGCGTTCGCGAAGCTCGTGCGCCTGTGCGAGCACTTGCGCGGTGGTCATCGGTTCCGCGGTCGGTTCAGGTGTTGGTGTGGAAGGCGGACTCGGGGTAGCCGTTGGCTCTGGTGTGGCTTCCACGGTTGGCGTTGGTCGAGCAGCTGCTTGTTGGGCGGCTGCTTCAGCCAGTTTTTCCTGGTGTGCCGTGATGCCAGCGAGCAGCTCGGGATCATCTGGGCCGGTGCTGGAGAGCGGCTTGCCGCAGTTGCCGTCCACGCGTCCTTCTCCGTTGTAGAAAAGGCGCACGAGCCCTGTTGTGGGATCTGCGCACCCTTTCCAAACGAGAGGCCGCGGCACGGTCTGACCATCCAGGAGTTCAGAATCGAAGAACTGGATCTTTCCGAGGTCGGCTCGCGTTGCGTATGTGATTCGTTGCATCTCACCCTTGCGGATGTTCGCCGCGGTGCGCGCGGCGTTCGCTCTTGCTCGATCGCGCACGGCTAGAGGAATGTCGCCGACGATCATGTAGGCGGGGCCGAGTAGGGTAAGGAGACACCATAGAACCGCAAGTCTTTTGAAGAAGAACTCGCGAATCCATGTGAACGTCGACTCCTCGCCGAAGAGCACCAAGAGGCACGCGACGACGATGGTGACCACGGTGTACGTAGCGAGCACGCTGGGCTTTTGTGCGAAACCGAAGACCCACGCGAGGGTCGTCGATGTCACGAGAAATACTCCAGCTGTTCCGATGCCGGTGACGATGCGTCCCGCACCCGGAATGTAGGTGAGGACCCATGCGAACAGAAGTGCCGGAGAGATCGCGACGGACCATGCGATGGTCAAGGCGGCTCCGAGAGCAAGCGTGAACAGGAGCAGGCCGCCGCTATCCATCGCAATTCCGATCATGAACAAGATCGGCCACGCGATCGTTCCGGCAAGAAGCGCTCCGAAGAGCGCCAGAAACGCGTTACGCCACGGAACTTCGTGCGCTGGCACGAGGCGAATGGGCGTCATCATGGGTTCTCCTTTAGGGAAGAAGTGGCTTGAAAGCCGCCGAGTTTTCGTTGCGCTGTTTGCGCCAGAGGGCCGCCATGAGATCGGCGATGTCTTGCTGTGTCACGTGCTCGAACCCCTTTTCCTGGCGGATGCGTGCGAAGAGTGCCTCGAGAAGCGACCGTGCATCGTGGTGGCGCATGAGTCTCGCCAAGATCTCCGACGGTGCGTTACTGAACAGCTCATCGAGGAGCTGTGCGAACGGCGACGTCTTGGGGATGCTCGAATACGCGAAGTACAGCATCCCAAGAAGTGCAAACGTTTTTTCGGGCCCCAGAGCTCGCAGGCGCTCACCGAGCTTCGTACTCCCAACGAGGTGATCGTAGAAGGGCTCCGAAAAGGCGTTGATGCCCATGCCGACGGTGCGCGCCGCGCTTCCTGGAGCGCGCTTTTGCACATCTTCGAAAAAGCGACGTGCGAGGTCAATCAAGCGGTCGATACTCACAAGAACCTCCTTAACAGGGTATGAAATTGTTAATGTGCCATACCGCTTTTCGCATTTTGCTGATTTTTTGACGCTAAGTCAATATCGCGCTCTTTGCTTTTGTTGGGTATACTAACTCGGCAATACCTCGTCTCATGTTCTCCATGCGCGCACGCTGCGCGCTGGTGGCCGATAGGCGAGTCATATCTATGGTAAAAATTGGAGAACGAGCGCCGTCGTTTTCACACGTACAGGCGTATCATGCGGGGCAGTTCGTGAAGGTTGGGCTCGAAGATTATCGCGGCCGTTGGGTAGTGCTCTTTTTCTATCCACGTGACTTTACATTCGTATGTCCCACGGAAATTAAAGAATTTTCGCGCCTTGAGAAAGAATTTGAAGAATGCAACGCGGTTATTCTCGGCGCATCAACGGACAGTGAACATTCTCACAAGGCATGGTTTGAGCGCGATCTACCCGAAGTGAAGTATCCTATTCTCGCAGATACGACGCAGATCATCTCACAGGAATACAATGTGCTCGGCTCTGATGGCGCGAGCCAGCGCGGCACTTTCATCATTGATCCAGAGGGTACGCTTCGATGGATGATGGTCTCCGACAACTCGGTTGGCCGTTCGGTAAAAGAGGTACACCGCGCACTACAGGCGCTGCAAACAGGGGAGCTTTGCCCTGTTGAATGGAATCCGGGCGAAAAGACGCTGGGGAAGTAGGCGCGCTCTGGGTATCCTTCTTCCGACTCCCGTCGCAGTCCCAGCGGGACTGCGCGGTCTCACTCGCCCTCGCTCGTGCAAATAAAAAGAGTGGCCTAACCCCACTCTTTTTATTTGCACACCCTGCCCGCTCGGGCTCCGAATGGTCTTCAGAAGGACACCCCATCGCTTTTTGCGTACTACTTCGAATTTTGGTATATTTTACCGTACTTACTATCTCATGGGGATTATCTCAAAAAAGTTTTATTACTTACTCACATTATTATTTGCTTTCGGTATCCCTGCCTTCATTGAGGGGTATCTCTTAATTGATAGGATCAATGTTGTAAATCTAGTAAGTTTTGTATTCGGAATCTTGTTATTGGGAAGTATCTGGGATATTTGGGCAACCCGTCACGGTAGAAAAGATTCAGGCTGGCTGTGGCAATTCAACTTCAACGAAACGTTAGGTATTAAATTTTTAGGACTTCCCATTGAAGAATACATGTTTTATATCTTTGCGAGTCTTTATATTGTATTCACTTGGGAAGCTATCAATCTTGCTCAGCACGGCAATATTTTAATGAGAGTACTTGTGCCAACTTTTGGGGTTTGGACATTGCTTGCTATACTTATCCCAATAATGAAGAAATCTCGTAATGATAAGCTCTCTGAGTGATCCGGAATATAGACATACCGGTCTTCTTGCTATGTGATTGTCCTAACGTTGTTTGCGATCTAGAGTGTGCTAGTATAGCAACATGTCTGATTCAAAAAATCTTCCACGGGATGTATTTTTATACATCTTGTCAACCATTTTGCTTGCGTTCGTTTCGATCCACGTTGGCATGCTCGCATTCCAGCTGGTGAATATTGGTATTCCTGATCCATTTCTGGACGGGGCATGGAGTGGAGAAGTGACTCGTAGCCTGATGCGCTGGGCGATCGCGGTGCTCGTGATCACATTCCCTGCGCTGCTCTGGACGCTTCGCTTCTTGCGCAGAGACGTCGCCGCATTCCCAGAAAAGCGCGACATGCGTGTACGTCGCTGGCTCTTGTATTTCACGCTTTTTGTCGCAGGACTGGTAGCTATTGGCGATCTTGTTACCGTACTCCATGCATATTTGCAGGGTGATCTGTCGTTGCGCTTTCTCTTAAAGGCGCTCTCGGTGCTTCTCATCGCAGGGGTTATTATGTCCGTGTATCGCTCCGAGTTGAATGGCGTGCGCACGAGCGTTCACCGCGCAGTTGAGGCTGGTGCAATGGGTTTTGTAGTGGCGGCGCTTGTTGCCGGTCTTGTTATCGCCGGTACACCACAGTCACAACGTCTCGTCCGCCTCGACGACCGCCGCATAGGCGATCTGAGCGCGATTCAGTGGCAGATTATTCAATATTGGCAGGCAAAAAATGCACTCCCTGCAAATCTTGAAGTGCTCAACAATGAGCTTTCTGGCTTTTTGGTGCCCACTGACCCAGTGACCAAAATGGCATATGAATATCGTGTCACCGGCGCTCGTTCTTTTGAGCTTTGCGCTACGTTTGCAACCGACACAATTGGTAGCCAGCAGTCACTTGCGTATCCGATGGAGAAAAACGAATCATGGGAACATGGTGCAGAGCGGACATGCTTTGAGCGCACTATTGATCCCGACCTCTATCCACCCCTAAAGAACCGCTAACGAATCATGCACACTAAAACATTCTTTATTTTTCTTGTCGTCATTCTTGCTGTCGGTACTGCCGCGTGGCTGTTCTCGCTCAAAAATGATGCGCCACTGGAGCCTATGTCCACTGATACACCAACGGTAAGCGTTGCACCGGGAGCGGATGCGCCGCTCGTCACACCAGAAATCCGTACGCTCGAAGGCGGTTTGCAGGTACAGGATTATGTTGTCGGAAAGGGCGCGGAAGCACAGCCTGGTATGGTAGTGACTGCGCATTACCGCGGGACACTCATGAACGGAACAGAATTCGATAGCTCGTATAATCGTGGACAGCCGTTCTCGTTCACGCTCGGCGCTGGTCAGGTGATTCGTGGCTGGGATCTCGGTATCGCTGGCATGCGCGTAGGAGGGAAGCGTGTACTCGTTATTCCTTCAGCGTTGGGGTATGGTGCGCGGGGAGCGGGGGATGTAATTCCACCGAATGCCGATCTCCGCTTTGAGGTTGAGCTTGTAGGCGTTGCTCCGCAAGCAAAATAGGCAACCTTGATAGATGTATATAACCTGTGGATAACTTTTGTTTCCCCATCCTCTAACGTCGCACAATATTAGAGTCGAAAAGACAGTTTCATAGCCACTCATCACACAAAAACACACGCCACACGAGCACTATCGTGTGGCGTGTGTGCGTTTTTGTACGCTGCGCATTCTTTCGCTCGCTCTTGTGCTTGCGTTGCTGTTTTTTTGCAAACGTGATACGTTCCGGCCCATTACAGAGTGTTTCTTTGTTTCCGTATTACCCATGGCCTCTTCTCCGCTTATTTGTGAGCTTACCGATGCGCTTATCGCTCTTGGAGCGCTCACGCGCGATGCGCGAGCTGCGCGACTACTCCAAGAGCCAAGCCAGAGACTTGCTCAAAGCGTTACTGCTCATGCCCATCATCCTACTCAAGATTCATACTCCTTCTGCGCCCGTGCGGTGCAGGAGATGCTTGAACGCATAGCGCTCTGTGAAGCATCGGGGTTTTGCACGTCTATCGATGCGACTCGTCAGGCTCGTACGGTTCTCTTGCTTCGTGTACGAGCGCTTGAGTTGATTTCACGTGATGCGCAGCCAACAAAACGGGTGGCACCGAAGCGTGCGCGAGTTGAGCGGACGCAGAGCGCGCCAACCCACGCCGTACCCGCATCGCACGAAAGTAACGGGGAGCAAAGATACGGAGATGTGCTCGGTTTTATTCGTACGCATCCCAATGTGGCGCTGAACGAGGTGATCCAAGCATTTCCAGAGCACTCTCGGCGAACCGTTCAGCGAGCCGTACAGTTTTTGGTAAGGGGGCGCGTCGTCAAGCGCATCGTCGATGGAAGGAGCGTCACGTACGCCGCGCGATAGTTCTTGCATGTGGTTGGTCTGATACGGTATGCTCTCTAGGTACGTACGGGGGCTTTTTCCTATCACCTCGTGAATTCGCATCCCTCCTGAATGCACGGTCTAGGTGGTAGGCGAAAGCTCCTGTCTGAAGTATGGGCCGCTACCCCGTTCTCATGGTTGGTGTATCTGGCATTGCCATTGTACTTGGTGGCATGTGGTCGTCGCGCCAAAACGCGGTACCTACTGACGGTACCGCGTTTTTGTTTCAGGAGGCGGTAGGTGACACGTCATCGCCACGCGTGTCACCTACCGTGACACCAACTCCAAGACTCGTGACACCTACGCCACCTTTGGTGACACCATTGGTGTCACCAAAGACAACCGTGACACCTACCGTGACACCAATCAGTACACCTTCGGTGACACCTACGCAAAAAACACAATATATTACGCCAACTATAACGTCATCGCCACGCGTGTCACCTACCGTGACACTAACTCCAAGACTCGTGACACCTACGCCACCATTGGTGACACCAAAGACATCCGTGACACCTACCGTGACACCAATCAGTACACCTTCGGTGACACCTACGCTATCCGTAACACCTGAACCGACGCCATCTCGTGAACGCGTGTTTATCTCTGAAATTGCTTGGGCGGGGACGCGACACTCTGCTTCTGATGAATGGATCGAGCTAGGGAATGATGGCGACTCCCCCGTGTCGCTTGAGGGCTGGCGCCTGAGATCTGATGACGGAAGCCCAGATATTGCACTTTCTGGCACCATTCCTGCCCGTGGAACGTTTCTCATAGAGCGGACCGTTGATGACAACGCCCTACCAGACGTTGTGGCTGATCTCGCAACGAGCTTTGGCCGTGGCGGTATTAAGAATAACGGGGAGCGTATCGTACTTATTGGGCCCGACGGAAGCGAAAAAGACGCCGTAGATTGCTCTTCTGGGTGGTTTGCGGGCAATGCGGCCACGTATGCTTCTATGGAGCGTATTTCGGGCGCTTTAGACGGCTCGCAGGGGTCTTCATGGCGCACGTATTCTGGCCCGGGGCAGGGGCTGGATGGGGGTGGAAATCCAGTGCTGGGAAGCCCAAAAATGAGGTAATATGGGCATATCCACATCTTTTCTGTTGCTTCCCTCTCTGCAAGCTCTATACTGTAGGTATTCGCTCCTGAAAACCGTCGGGGACGAATGTCGGGAAAATGTTGACTTTTCCAGCCTTTTTGCTATCATATAAGGCGGTAAGTCGGCCCGAAGCATAGGGAAGCGCACCCGTGGAATGCGCAACCTCACGCAATGGGAACTATCTACACATAGCAGGAAAAAACGAGCAACCATGCCCATGGTTGCGTTTTGCCGTCTGAACCCTCTCCCCTTACGATGCCACCCCCCTGGTGACACGTAGCGGGAGGGAGTGCAGAAAAGATCGTTGACAACCACGAACGAAAGCAATGGCTAAAGAGATGATAGAGACGAACGGTGCATTCCCCATTTTCCATTGCAACGGTCAGTTCGCATTCATAAAAGGTCTTGGCGTCGAAGATTCGCTCCAGCTGCGTGTTCGGTCGAAAGAACGAGCACAACGCACCTAGCGGAAATTCCCTCCCGCTGGAGGAGGAGCAGAATCAATCAAGGCCTCGCCCTATACAGGGCAATTGTTAGTGTTCGTATTACTACCACTGCTCGCGTATATACTCCACCGTTTGGCGGCGTATGACGTGAAGTGTGGTTCTGAAAGGTTTAAGCCATGTTAACTTCAAAAAACCTTGTGACACTCAAGCGAGTTGTCGCAGGTCTCACAACCGTAGCGACAGTATTGTCGTTCACGGGCATGGCGCTGGTCCTTTCCTCTGGCGTAGCACTCGCGGCTGCAAAGCCGTCAGACTATGGTCTTAAGGAAGGCGACACTATCAGCGCTGCTGGATCTTCGGATCCGGACGTGTACATTGTGAATGAGCACGGGTACAAGCGTTTGTTCTTGAACCCAGCAATCTTCAACATGTACGGTCACCTTGGCGGTTTCGCCAATGTGAAGTCAGTCACGCCAGCAACCCGCGATGCATTCGGCACCTCTGGCCTCTTCCGCAACTGTGAAGCAGGCGATCAGAAGGTGTACGGTATCGATGTTACTGGTGAAGACACCGCAGTTCTCCGTTGGGTAAACACCTCCGGTGCGCAGGCAGTCGCAGATGACCCGAACTTCTTTGCGAAGGTCTTCTGCATCAACACAGCTGAATTCAACTCTTACAACAAGGGTGCAGAATTTTCCTCTGTGTTGCAGGTTCCTGCATACACCCGCGGTGGCGTAGCAAGCCCGTCATCCTCTCCAGTTTCTGGATCGGTAAACTTCAGCTTGTCTTCGAACAACCCAGCATCAGCAACTCTCACCAAGAACGCACAGGGTGTTGAGTTCCTCCGCTTTAAGGTTATGGGCACGGGCACATTGAGCGAAGTAACGTTCAAGCGCTTGGGTGCAGGTTCCACCGACGATTTCGACAACCTGTACGTGTACGAAGGTGCACGCCGTTTGACCTCAGGCAAGTCGCTCTCATCTTCCACGGGTGAAGTGACGTTTGCGAACCTCAACCTTTCGGTGAGCGGTACTCGCGAACTCTCATTGGTTGGTGACCTCTCGGCAACGGGCGGTAACGTCAACTACTTTGAGCTCAAGGGCGCAATGCTCGCATCGGGTTCTGTCGGCGGTTTGCCAGTCACGGGCAACACAATGTCCATCTCTGGTTCAGACAGCGGTGGCATCACGATGAACAAGGTTGGTTCGATCCCGAACCCGACGGTTGGTCAGAAGGGCGCACAGATCTCGGAATTCAAGCTTACGGCAAACACCGAAGCAGCTTCCGTGAAGCGCATCACGATGTTCCAGGGTGGCACGGTCAAGCCGTCTGACATCACGAACATCAAGCTCAAGGCAGGCACGAACGAATGGTCTGGCTCAATGACGAGCGACAGCTATCTCGTGTTTGATCTTGGTTCTGGCTTCTCTATCGTGAAGGGTGGTGAGCAGGTCTTCAAGGTCTATGCAGATCTTGGCGGGCGCAAAGATGAGGACGTAAACCTCTACTTCGAAAATTCGACCGATATCCTTGCGATCGGTGATCAGTACGGCTTTGGTATGGCCGCAACGATCTCCGACATGGACTCCGCAGCGGAAGCGTTCGACGTAACCCTCCAGGGTGGCGTTCTTACGATTGTTTCGTCTTCGTTGAGCTCAGCAAACATTGGTACGGATACAGCCGACACCACCTTGCTTGAGTACTCGATGACTGCCGCAAGCAACATCGAAGTTCGCAAGACGGAGTTCACGCTCTGTCATGATCCTGGTGCTGATGGTTCTTACGCAAACGCGGCAGACACCACCAACGGTTGGGCAGACCTCGATGACTTCAAGGTCGTCAACAAGGACACCGGCGTAACGGTTATGGGTCCTCAGGATGGCTCGGCCTTCACCACGTCCGATTCGGGCACGTGTGAAGATAGCGCAACGGGTGCACAGAAGACCTTTACTGACACCTACGATCTCGTTGCAGGCAAAACCTACAACTTCAAGGTCACTGCAGACATCAAGACGGCAAACAGCCGCTCCGGTACTGCGCTCGCAGCTGGTGATGCAATCCAGGTATTCTTGGACAACTTCACCGACGATACTCCTGACATCACTGTCATGAAGTATGCGGGCACCAACACCGCGGTAGCAGATGCAGACATCGTTCCGCAATCTGATATGGCGGGTCCAGCGCTGACGATCCAGGCTTCTTCACTGACGCTTGGTCTCGGCTCAGTAAATAGTCAGACGTTTGTACGCAGAACCAGTAATGTTGACGCCGTCGGCATCACATTCAAGGCCTCCCAGGCTTCAGCGCTTAAGGTGACGGACATCTCCCTCACGGGCTATGTTTCTGACTCTGGCGTTGCTGGTACCTTCGGGGCAGGCACTGCTCCAGCGCCTGATACGGGGATCACTATTGCTAACCTCGTTAGCTCGGTTGCTCTCTACGATAGCGAAAACATGACGAACCCGATCGCTTCGGGTGTGGCATCCTCGCTCTCAGCGACCACTGGTAAGGTCTCGTTCAATAACATGAACTGGAATATCCCAGCTGGTGCAACAAAGACGCTCTTAGTTCGTGTCAACCTTGGCGCGAATGCAACGAGCGCATCAGGCAGTGACTACTTCTCGTTCGACATCGATGCAACGACTGATGTTACCGCGCTTGATGATTCATCTCGCCAGGTAAACGCAGGCAATGCTGATCCAAATGGTGGTACGTCACCGACCACAATAGTGACTGTCAAGAACTCAGGTTCTCTAACAGTTGCTACAAACACAGCCGACTCTCCACAGAAGCACTCTGTGTACTGGGGTCAAAATGGTGATGTAGCAGGCGTATGGCGCTTTACAGCGGCAAACGAAGGCTACTACATCGACACCATCACATTTGGTGAAGATGACCACGGAACTCAGAAGACCGACTTTGCCCAAAACGCAAAGAATATGTACATCACGTACAAGAACAAGGCTGGCTCTGAGATCACGAAATCATCCAATGGTGCTCTCGCAACAGCGTCATTCAGCGGCTTCGCTGACAATGATCGTCCGTATGTTGCGAAAGACAGCTCGCTCGATATCATCCTTAAGGTGGATTACATGACTAAGGCTGAGGGTGCAACCTCCGGCAAAGTTTGGGATCTCGCCTTCATTGGTGACCATGGGGCGGGTGTAAGCGCGACAAGCATCTTCAAGGCAACCGGCGAATCCGGTGTCACGATTGATGCTTCGGATTCCAACATTGTAAATCGCGACTTGGCAGACGCCGGCCGCAGTACGCGTATCTACCGCGTATTCCCAGAATTTGCACTTGTTGCTCCAACCGCAACGAAGCTCTCAACGGTTGATCCAGTCTTGACCTTTACCATCACGGCAAAGGGTCTCTCGGACTCCCGCTTGTTCTTCGACAACACCGCAACTGCATCCGGTTCGATTAAATTCGATACCGTTGCATCTGGTGCCACTGGTACCGCAAGTCCCACCTTCACCGTTCGCGATGAAGTTGGAACGATTGTTGATACCGGTACGATCACGAATGCTTCGAACCCATCCGTGGGTGCAAGCATGACGATCGACTTCTCGAGCCAGGACGTTGAAATCACGGGCGGTACCTCGAAGACCCTCAGGGTCTACTTGGACACCATCACGGGCTTCAACACGCCGACCAACACCAGCTCTGGCGTTGCATCGGACTACTTCCAGCTCGTATTGCGTGACAACGAGGACAGCTTGATTCAGTGGGTTGATAACTCAACGAACTCATCTTCGGATGCTGACGTTGCGTCGACGCAAGGCTTCTTGCGCAACCTGCCGATGAGTGGCTACCAGTTCACCGCGCAGTAATCTGAAATGAGCGCTCTCACGAGCACTCATCAAGAGCCAACCCCGCCTGAAAGGGCGGGGTTTGGTTTTTGTTGCATCGGTCCTAGTCTTTGCATAGAATGGCGATATGCATAAAAAGCTTCTTATAGGTGTCGGCATTGTTGCGGTGCTCATTGCCGCTATTTTTATCGTTGGACCAATGCGTATCGCTTATTGGGTCGGGTATCGGGTGCCAGAACCGACACCAATTCCTGCCGACGGCTCTGCTGATTTCCTCACGCTTCCTCCAACTGTTGGCGCACGCGCATTTGCGCAGGGTCTTGAAGGACCACGCGCCATTGCGTTTGATCCGCGCGGCCGCATGGTGGTAAGTGAGATGAAAGCAGGACGCATCACGCGCCTTGATGATACAAATCGCGATGGGAGCGCTGAGGCCCGCACGGTGCTTATGGCTGGCCTTACGAATCCCCACGGGATTGCGTTTTATACGAACGACGCAAAAAAGACTTTTATCTACATTGCGGAGGAGCGTGGTGTGTGGCGGTATCCCTATGATCTCGCAACGGGCAGTATTACCAACACTGCGAAGCGAGAGCAGATCATGTCATTTCCTGTTGGCGGGAGGCACGTGACGCGCACAATCGCCTTTGGGCCAAAGCTACGTAAAAATGAGATCGTGAGTGGCCCTGGAGCGCCAAAACTTTCAGGATTTTTGAGTGAGACAAAGCTCTATGCAACGGTCGGCTCTTCGTGTGATGTGTGCGTTGAAGAGGCGACGTGGAAATACGGGTCATTACTCGAAGCGGACCCTGAGGGCACGTATACTGCAGAGTTTGCGGGCGGTTTGCGGAATACGGTCTTTTTTACATTTCACCCCATAACGAAAGAAATATGGGGCACCGATATGGGTCGCGACAACTTGGGAGACGATCTTCCGCCTGACGAAGTAAACATTATTCGTTCAGAGCAGAGCTATGGATGGCCGTTTTGTTATGGTGATCGGGTGCGTGATACGAAGTTTAACCCAGGGAGATTCTCGCGAACGGATATTCAAACTGATTGTGCAAAAACTATTCCCGCGGCGATTGAGCTTCCTGCGCATTCAGCGCCTTTGGGTATTGCATTTGTTCCGGCGAAGGGCTGGGGCTCACTCGGCGGGCAATTACTGGTGGCATATCACGGCTCATGGAATCGGAGTACGCCCACAGGGTATAAGGTGGTGCGCTTCGCCGTGGATGCGAAAGGTAACGTGAGTGATTCCGGTGACTTTATTACCGGGTGGTTGCGTGACGGCAAGCTCTTTGGGAGGCCCGTTGATCTCAAGTTTGGTCCCGATGGTGCGCTGTATATTTCTGACGATGCCGCTGGTGCTATCTGGCGCGTTGCTCCGCAATCATGATCTCGTTACGTCAGCGCATCGTGATCTCTGTTGTTGGCGCATTGCTGGTTATAGCCATGCTTGTTCCTGTGGCCCCCGATGCTGATACGTGGTTCCATCTCCGTATTGGCGAAGAATTACTTCAGCAAGGATCTTTTATACGCACTGAATCATTTTCTTTTTCGCGCTTTGGTGCGGCATGGGAGAACCACGAGTGGTTATTCCAAGCCGTTGCCGCGTTGGTGTGGCGCATAGGCGAGTGGCCTCTTGTGGCGTGGTTTTCTGCATTTTGTGGCGCGGCGGTTCTTGCGCTTTCATGGCGCGGCGGGCGACTATCGGGACACACGGCGCTTCTTTTTGTTTTGGTTGCCGGAGCGCTGACGCCTTTTATCACTCCCCGCCCGCAACTTTTTGCATACCTAGGATTGGCGGGGATGCTCTTTGTGCTGGAGCGCCTCTTTGCGCATGCATCATGGCGATGGGGCGCGCTCCTTGTGGGCACGCTTTTCTTTTGGGCGAATACGCATGCTTCGATCATTCTCGCGCTTGGAGTTGGCCTAGCGTTCATCCTTGATACGGTGTGGGGGAATTTGTCCCATGTATCTTCTCGGACAAAGACTATCCTCTTTTCTTCTTTGGGCGTCGGATTTTTAGCGACGCTTGCAAATCCTCTCGGCGCTTCGATCTATACGTATGCCCTCCAACCATTACGACAAACCGGTGTATTTGCGGCACTGCTTGAGACAATGCCACTTACCGCCCATATGGGCACGAGCCAGGGCGTATTTATTTTTGTGATGCATATAGTGTTGGGGGCGCTTGCGCTCTGGTATGCTTTTCGCTCTGAGAATCGTGCATTCCGAACGCTTGGTCTGTCAGTTGGTTTTTGGCTTATGCCGTGGGTGTCCATGAAGTACATTCCTTTTGCGTGGCTCGTACTGCTGCCTATGGCTCTTCGCGCGATGACCCACCTGCGCGTGCTCGTGCGATGGGAGTGGGTGTGTGCTGCGTGCGCGATCTGCGTTGTTCTCTTTTTCGGATGGCGTGCAGGGGCGGGGTTGCGAGATCCCTATGCCGTGTGGCCACGAGATCTCATACATTTCGCAGATACTCATGTGCCCGGAGATGCTCGCATGTATCACACGATGACATGGGGGAATTATATGCTCGCCCACTACCCCGAGCGTAACGTCTTCTTATGGGGCGGGTGCGAATGTTTCTACGACGGCCCACTTCAAGACTCTGTGGCGTTCGCACAAGGAGAGCGCGTAGATGAAATATTGGAACGCTACCAGTTCACAAGCGCGCTCGTGCGCCCGTGGGAATCGCTCGCATATATGCTTTCGACGCGTGCAGACTGGGCGCTTGTCTACTGGGATAATTTCGGCATGATTTTTGTAAAACGCATTCCAGAGCATGCCACGCTGATAGAACGCTATGCGCTTTCCATTACGCACATCAATGACACCATTGAAGCAACGCTTCGTAAAATTCCCGAGGCACGTATTCCAGAGCTTTTACGCGAATATACACGCGTGCTCGAGCGAGCACCGGATGCGGTATTGCCGCGTATGCGTCTGGGTATGTTCTTCCAAGCACTTGGGCGATGCGACCTTGCGCGAGACACATGGTTGCCGCTGACGGGTTCAAGCATTGCGCGAGGAGTTGCGTATCGGAAGCTTGCTGAATGTTACGACGTGCTTGGGGATACAGCTGCGCGCGATTATGCTCGTCGTATGGCCCACACACACGCTGGACAGAGCGCACTGTGGCTCGGTCGTCCGTAGGATTGCGCTGACGCTTGTTGCTTGGCATACTTATCTTTGCCTATGTTGGGATCATCCGCACAACAACGCACCCGCATGCTCATGATTCTCGGTCTTTGCATTTCGGTATTTTTTGTATACGCAACAAACTTACAAAATCCCTTGTTTTGGGATGATACTGATTGGATCGTCAACAATCCCGCGGTGCACTCTATCTCGTGGGACACTATTACGTTTTGGTTTTCGCACAATACGCTTGCCGGTATTGGTCTGCAGAGCAACTATTATCGCCCCTTCTTATTCTTTACGTTCGCCATAAATTATGTGCTCCACGGTGCGGCTCCTTTTGGGTATCACCTTGTGAACAACGTACTCCACATTGCGAATGTAGTGCTTGTGTTCTTGCTTCTAGAGCGCGCCTTTCAGAAGCGCTTTATCCCCTTTGTTGTTGCGGCGATATTTGGGTTGCATCCGCTCCAAACTGAGGCGGTGACATACGTTGCCGGTCGCGGAGATCCTCTCCATGTTTTCGGCATGCTTGCGGCGCTCTGGATGCTTCTGAAAGCCCGTGAAACACATGCGCGACGCTGGTATATCGGCGCCATGGTGGCAAGCGTGCTTGCGCTCTTAAGTAGGGAGACCGCAGTTATCTTCCCCCTCCTTGCTTCAGTGTATTTTCTTTCGTTTGTTGCGGTGGGATCGGTGCGACAGGCGATTGTGGGGGTGGCGCGCTACCTCTGGCCGTTTTTCGGCATTTCGTTGGTGTACGGCATATTGCGCCTTACGGTTTTAAATTTTGAAAATACACTTAATTTCTTTGCGCAGAGCAATCCATATACGGAGAGTGTGTTTGTCCGACTCATGACCTTTGCGTCGCTGCTGACCGAATATGCATCGATGTTCTTGTGGCCTCTTGGATTGCACATGGAGCGTTCCGCGGTGGTCTACACGCACATTTTGCAGCTACCCGTCCTGATCCCGGTACTTTTTGTGAGTGCGCTTATTGGCCTCTGTGTCATATTGGTGCGACGCTTGCGAACCGTTGAGGAGGGCCGCCCGAACAGCGCGCACCTTTTGTTTTTTGCGCTGGGGTGGTTCTTCTCCTGCATGGCGTTGACCTCGGGCATTACGCCCGTGAACGCGCTGATCTATGAACATTGGCTCTACCTTGCGATGGTGGGGCCACTTACCGCAGGCGCGTGGGCCGCATGGCGTATATGGGAACGGAATATGTTTACGTGGGTGCGCCCACTCATGGCTACAGGGTTTGTGGTGGCTGTCATCGTGTTCAGCATACTTTCGATCCAGCGCAATCGTCTGTGGGGAGATCCGCTCGCATTCTATCTAGACATTCTTCGCTATGAGCCACAGAGTGCGCGCATTAACAACAATGTCGGCAACATCTACTACGATCGAGGTGAATACGCGCGCGCTGAAGAGTACTACTGGAAAGCGGTTGCTGCCGAAGATACCTTCCCACAGCCACACTATAATATCGGGAGTATTCTTTTGGCCCGTAACGATATCTATGGCGCGCGAGCTGCATTTGAAAAGGCCGTTGCCATTGACCCCGCCTTTCCCTATGCATATGAGGGACTCGCCAGCATTGCTGCAAAAGAGGGTGATTTGGCGCTTGCCCGCACGATGATACAAAAGTGGGTTGAACTCCTTCCCTCCCATCCTATCGGATATCTGAATTTAGGGCGCATTGAGGCAAGGATCGGGAATAGGGCGGAGGCGCTCGCGGCATTAGAAAAGGGGCTCTCCCTAGCGGCGCCGGGGAGCGAGATTCGAGCCCTCATTGAGAAGGAGTTGAGCTCTCTCTAGGAGCTTGCTATGATGCCTTATATGCAGAAATCACTTATTGTAGGTTCGGTTATTGCGGGGGCTGTGCTTGCTCTCGCGTGGGGGGTTGTACGCTGGAATGACGCTCGCATAGAAGCGTCTCCATCGCCGAGCATTTCAGGAAGTCCGAGCGTTCTTCCGTCGCCGAGTAGCTCGCCCTCTCCCTCAGAAAAACCGCGTCCAACGACAACTCCATTTTTTGGACCAACAGGACTCAAGGCGCCAGCATCATGCAAACTTGAGGGGTCTGTCCGGTTTTTGAGCAAAGATACGTACGAGTTAAGAGATGCCCGCATCTCTTGGGAGAATATTGATAGTCGAGGGCGCAACATCGTGTGGAAGACAACTCCATCGGGTGGGCTCAACATTGGCCCTAATATTTTTGAGTCACTTAATCTTCCGAGCGGGTCATCTGACATTACTGTGGCCCTTCCGGCAAACCCTGCGAAGCGCTATACACTTGGAGCGGAGGTTGGTTACGGGCAGGTTATTGATGGCAACGTGGTGGTGAAGCAGGCAAAGTGTAGTGGTTCGATTGTTGTCGACGTGGCGTTTTAGCCTATGGCATTTTTTGAGCGCGCATTGGTAGCACGAACCCCCTGGGCTGTCTTTCTGACAGCCCTTGCGCTTTCCGTGGTGCTCTTTGCGCCGAGTATCGGCGGCGCATTTGTATTTGATGACGGCATTGTCATCGTCGGCAACCCTCTGATCGGAGGCGTTCCTGACGTGGGAAGCATTTTTAGTACCTCATACCATGCATACCAACCGCGCACGGGACTCTATAGGCCCCTGACTATTCTTTCGTACGCGTTGAATGCGTGGCTCTTTGGGGATGGGCCTGTTTCGTTTCACGTAGTGAACCTTGTACTGCATGCAGGAGTGATCACCGCAGTATTTGTGCTTGTTCGTATGCTGTCTACACCTCGCATTGCTGGGGCGACGGCACTCCTTTTCGCTCTATTGCCAATACATGTAGAAGCGGTCGCTTCTATCGTCGGGCGCGCGGAGCTCATGATGGCACTTGGCTTTCTAGGCGCCATCATAGCGGGACTTTCCAGAAAATCTTTTCTTTCTGCTCTCTTGTTCCTTGCAGGGCTCTTATCCAAAGAAACTGCTGTTGCAGTCCTCCCGGTGCTTGGGGTGATGCTGTGGTATCGGGGGGTCGGTATGAGGGATATCGCGATGGCAATGCGTTGGCACGTTGCCGCGCTCGCCCTCTTTCTGGGGATTCGCATTATGGTGTTAGGTGAGTATGCTTTTTCTACTGATGCGTCTATGGTTTATAACGCAATTGCGCATGCGCCCTCATGGCTCACTGGGGTTGCTATGGCGCTGCGCGTCGTGTGGGAGGGTTTCGCGCGGGTATGGGCGCCTTTCTCGCTTTCGTCCGACTATTCATACAGCGTCTTTTCATCGCTGTCGTGGTTTGGTAGCCTGCTAGGTGCCCTTATTATATTGAGTGCGATCCTTGCCGTCGTGCGCTATCGAAACACGCTGTATGGATATGCGGGCGCGCTCTTTCTTTTTCCTCTTCTCGTTGTGGCGAATATCATTGTGCCTATTGGTACGATCTTCGCAGAGCGACTGTGGTATATTCCCTCTGCTGGGCTTTCACTTCTTGCCGCTGGCGTCTGTATGCGCATGTATGAGCAATGGCCTCGTATAGTGCGGGTTGGGGGAATCGCGGCGATAGCGGTGTATGCGATTGTGTCTTTCCAGCGTTCGGGTGTATGGGTTTCAGAAGAAGCATTATTCCAGAGCGCATTTGCTGCACAGCCAGAGAGCGTGGTGAATCAAACGAATATGGCGTATCTCGATCTCAAAAACGAGCGCCTTGCAAATGCACGCTCGCGTATTGACGCGGTACTACTTAAAGCTCCGGAGCATGCTCCAGCGTTGAATCTTGCGGGCGCTATCGCGCAACGCCAAGGTGACTACACGGCTGCTGAGGGGTTCTGGAAGCGAGCGATACAGGCTCGTCCTGATTATCTCAATGCGTATCGTGGCCTTGGAGCGCTGTACTATGATGCGGGTTATTTTGTAGACGCGCGTGCGGTGCTTTCCGATGCGTTAGCCGTATACCCACGTTGGAGTGAAGTGTGGTACCTCTCCCTTGTACACATTGCGCTTGGGGATACTGATGCAGCGCGTGTATTATTAGATACACACGCGGCGCGAGCGGTCCCTGACGAGCTTACATTTGCACGGGCGCTGCTCGCGCACGCAGAAGGTCGCACTGAAGATGCGCGAGCGCTAGGGGCGGGCATCACTACGCCGCGATTGCAGCGTGCGCTCGAGGACGTATTGCCGCAACCATGATGTCAAAGCTTCGCTATAGCATATTGATTCTTTTACTTGGGGCGCTCATGGCGCTCTCGAGCATTCATACACTCACCTCGATCAATCAAGATATCGGGCGACATCTTCGTCTTGGAGAGATTATTACTTCAACTCGCTCGGTTCCCGCGACGAACCTTTTTTCCTTCACGCATCCCGACCAGCCATTCCTTAATCACCACTGGCTGGGTGAGGTGTTTTTATATTGGCTTTCGGGCATTAACGGCGTTCCGGGGCTCATTCCCATAAAAGCCCTGATTCTGGCCACTGCTTTTATGCTGGCATTAGCAAGTGCCTGGCGACGAGACGGAGCGTATCTCATGGGCTTCGCAGGCCTTGTGGCATGGGGGGTTATGTTAGAGCGAACCGATGTTCGGCCTGAGATATTTAGCTACCTCTTTATGGGGTGGTTCTTGTTTGTGCTCCTGCGTTATCCGCGGAGTTCATTGCGCTGGACGCTCCCCTTGGTGCAGGCGGTATGGGTGAATACACACATCACATTCTTTATGGGTCCCCTTATATATCTCTGTATCGTGATGGGTGATGTGGTGCGTGCTTTTCCTTTGTGGCGTGAGTCTGTTCGCCAGTGGTTGCCTCTTGGTATCGCGCTGGCGCTTGCTCTGCTGGTAAATCCGTGGGGGCTTTCTGGCGCTCTCTATCCGCTACAGATCATGTCCGGATATGGCTACTCAGTGCTTGAGAATAAGGGCCCGTTCTTTCTTTTAGCGTGGGGGTATCCGATGATTACTACGGTGATGCTGTTTGTGCTTGCCAGTTGCGTATGTATCTATAGTCTTATTGCCGGCAGTCGGGTGCGCCATGTTGTGGGGCCAGTAGCCTTAGCGGTGATAACGTTTATATTCGCGCAGATCATGATCCGAAACTATGCCATTTTTGGGCTCGCGGGGATTGCGGCGCTTGGAGCACTTGCCCAACAGCATCCCGTGCGGCTGCGCCAAGGCTTTTGGATTTCCGGAGTGCTCATTATACTTATAGGCATCAGCGTTATCAGTGGGCAGTTCTTCCCGCTTGCCCGTCTACCGCAACAATTCGGTGTGCATGTGCCCGTTGGTGCGCAGGCGGCAGTTGATTTTATTCGGGCTCATGAATTAAAGGGCCCTCTGTTTAATAATTTTGATATTGGTAGCTTTTTAATTTGGAAGCTTCCTGAAGAAAAAGTATTTGTAGATGGGCGGCCAGAGGCATATCCTTCCGACTTTGCGTCGTCAGTGTATATCCCCATGCAAGAAAATGCTGCGGTGTGGGAGGAGGAGCGTGCTCGCTGGAATATCCAAATGATTGTGTGGTCGCACAGGGATCTCACTCCTTGGTCTCGTACATTTTTAGAGCGCATGGCGAGCGACACGCGCTGGAAGGAAGTATTTCGTGACAGCTCTACGCTTATTTTGATCCCGCAGGAGATTGCTCGCGCAAAAGGGTTATAAAAAGGCGCTCGTACGCGGCGATCATGCTCTGGAGCGAAAAGCGCGTGACGATCCGCTGATGGGCGGCAATGACAATATCGTGGGCGAGTCGCTCTTCTGCAACGAGCGTGTGTATGCGCTGCGCTAGTGCTGCTGGATTTTGTGGCTCAACGAGTAAGCCGTCTTCGCCGTCGGTAATAATTTCCGGAATGCCACCAACACGCGTTGCAACGCTGGGGACTTTAGCAGCCATTGCTTCAAGGAGCGCCCACGGAAACCCTTCTTTCACTGAGGCAAGCACGAAAACGTCAAATGCGGGAATGAGCATTTTAGCATCTTGCCGTTGGCCTATGATGTGAACGCGGGATTGTAGATCTAAGCGGCGTATGAGTTGTTCAAGCGCGGGGCGTTCCGGTCCGTCTCCGACAATGATCCAGTGCGCTTGAGGATTAAAGTGGAGGGCGGCACGAATATATGTTGGCAGATCCTTTGCTGGATACGCATTCGCAATCGTGCCAATGAGAGTTGTGGTATCCGAGATCGGTATTTGTATTGCTTCAGCAATGTGCGCACGGGCTTCTGCTCTCGTATACGTTGTTGGATAGGGATCAATGCCATTGTGAATGGCTATGAGCTCCCTTCGTGGCGCGATGTGGTGAGTGATGCCAGCGTCGCGATCTGATTCACTATTAACGACTATGACGTCTTTCCAGCGCGCAGACCAACGCTCAAGCGTTCGGTATGTCGTTTGGAGAAGCGGGTGGATGGGATCTCGGAATTGCCAACCACCAATACGATACACAATGCGCATGTGAGGGAGGGCTTTTCTGCATGAGCGCGCCGCTATGGCACCAAGAATACCCGCCTTAGAGCTGTTGAGGAACAGGATGTCAGGCTTCTCCGCGAGGATGTGTTCACGGATATCTCGGATGCAACGTAGATCGTGCCATGGCGCAATTGCGCGACGTAGAGACGAAATGGGGCGATACGCAACGCGCTCTGGGAGCGCATTGCGCAATGCGTGATTGCCATCAGGACCTGCGGCAACAGAGAATGTGAAACGCTGTGCATCGCTATGCGTCACAAGTTCGCTGATGAAACGCTGTGCTCCGCCCATATCAGACTGGGTTATGATGCACAGAATACGGATTAAAGCCGAGGATTCGTGGGGCATAAGGGCGTTGTTTTACGTTGCTATGCGCGCTATGATAGTACCAACCCGTGACCCATTCAGCAAGCAATATTCTCGTTTTTTCCCCTGCTTTCCGACCCCTTATTGGCGGGTCGGAATTGGCCCTCGAGGCATTTATGCGCCATATGTCTGAGCGTTCTTTTGTGGTGCTCACGCCGCGCCATTCGCTGACATTTCCCGCTAGAGAAACGTACGACAATGTGCGGATCTATCGCATCGGTCTTGGTATCGCGTGGCTTGATAAGTATCTCTTTTTGGTGCTCGGTGCGATTGTGGGTCTCTGGGAGGCGCGCCACGC
Organism: Candidatus Paceibacterota bacterium; assembly: GCA_030583765.1. NCBI lineage: Bacteria > Bacillati > Minisyncoccota > Minisyncoccota bacterium. The sequence continues at coordinate 236,234 of CP129474.1, read as the reverse complement.
TTCGGTACTCCATGCGTACCAGGCGTCATATGCAGCTCTCGCGGCGTTGGTGGTACGGCTCTTTTCCGGCACGCCACTTGTCCTCACGCTCCAAGAGGGCGCCGATTTTCGCCGGCAATCTTTTCTTGTCCGGGCTGGCCGATGGCTTGCGGTACGATATGCAGATGTGGTGACGGCAATTAGCTCTCCTCTTGCGACCTATGCACGCCACGTGCGCCATGATGCAAAGGTCGTGTTGATTCCTAATGGAGTCGACGCAGCGCCCACGTGCTCTGCTCAAGAGCGAGCTCAATTGCGTGAGTCGTGGGGAGTGCGTGCTGATGAAGTGTGCATATATTCCGCAAGTCGTCTTGTCGCAAAGAATGGCATCGATGCTCTCATTCGTGCGTGTGCAACACTTTCCTTTCCGTGGCGTCTTGTTTTGGCCGGGACTGGAGAGGATGCCCACGCGCTGAAAACGTTGGCAAAAAGTCTCGGCCTTCATGATCGCATCGTCTGGCGCGGGCCCGTGAGCCACCGTGACGTGCTCCAGGAACTAGGGGCCGCAGATGTTTACGCGCGGCCTTCTCGATCTGAAGGACAGGGCATCGCGTTTCTTGAAGCGATGGCTGCGGGCGTGCCTGTCGTTGCCTCGCGACGTGGGGGGCTACGCGACTTTGTGCACGATGGCGTGACAGGCTTCGTATGTGATCCCGATGATATCCCCTCTGTGGCGCGCGCTCTGGTGCGTGCGGCGCAATCGGGCGCTGAGCGAGATGCTGTTGTGTCTGCAGCACAACGCATGGTCTCTCAAGAGTATCTTTGGAGCCTTATTGCCCCGCGCATGGCTGCAGTGTACGATACTTTGGCATGAAAAAGCTCTCCATTATTATTCCCGTATTTAATGAGGCCGCCACATTGCCGAAGCTTTTTGCGGCCATTGATGCAGTTGTCCTGCCGGAATGGGAGAAGGAGCTTGTGATTGTTGACGATGCGTCAACTGATGACACCGCTCGGGTCATTGCACATCATGTGCGTCCGGGATGGGTTACGGTGCGCCACGCGCAGAATCTGGGGAAGGGCTCCGCGGTCCGCACTGGTTTTGCAAAAGCTTCTGGAGACGTCATTCTCATTCAGGATGCAGATTTAGAATATAGTCCCAAAGAGTACCCGCTCCTTCTTGAGCCCATTCTTGCTGGCGATGCAGATGTGGTCTACGGCTCGAGATTTATTTCTGCATTCCCGCGTCGTGCGCTCTACTTCTCTCACTATGTTGCAAACGTCTTCCTCACATTTCTCTCAAATATGTGCACGGGGCTCAATCTTTCTGATATGGAAACGGGATACAAAGTCTTTACGCGCGATGCACTCATGCGCATTCTGCCACATCTCAGCGCGGCTCGTTTTGGCATTGAGCCGGAGATTACAGCACGGGTAGCTCAGCAAAAACTCCGTATATATGAGGTGGGGATTTCGTATCGAGGTCGCACGTATGCAGAAGGAAAGAAAATTCAATGGGCCGACGGTGTCGCGGCAATATGGCACATCATTCGTGCGTCATTTTTTTCATGAGTAACGAACAGAAACCACTTCTTGTTATCGCAACTGGCATTTATCCCCCTGATATAGGTGGCCCAGCAACCGTTGCGCATGCGGTAGCGCGTGCGTTTCATGAGCGTGGGGTACGCGTGCGCGTGGTGGCATTTGGGCGGGGTCAGCAGGAGCAGGGTATTGAGGTGTATCGTGTATCGCGCTGGTGGCCTTGGATGGTGCGCCATATCCTCTACGCGCTTCGGGTGTGGTGGGTAAGTGCAGGAGCGACCCACCTCTTGGCGCTTTCGGGAAAAACGCCTGGAATTGCCGCACATATAGCGGGCATGTTGCGGCGCATTCCAGTAACGGTGCGTATTGCTGGAGACTATGCATGGGAATATGCAATACAAAAGCGCCACACGCATCTTCTCATTGATGATTTTCAGGGTGTGCAGATAGGTGGTTGGGCGGGTATGCTTCGCCGCATACAGCGGTGGGTTGTGCGTCGTAGTGCTCAGGTGGTTGTGCCATCTCAATACCTACAATCTATTGTGCAGGGATGGGGGTACGATTCCGAGCGTATCGTGATTGTGCCCAACGCTGTAACATTTTCACCATCAGAGATCTCGCAGCAAGATGCACGTACGCGAATCGGTATCCCGGGGACACTTATTGTTTCGGTCGGCCGGTTAGTTCCTTGGAAGGGATTTCGCATGCTCATCAAAATCATGCCGCAACTTCTCGAGCTTAATCAGTTTTTCAGATTAGTGATCGTGGGTGATGGTCCTGAGCGCGATGTACTTCGTACCATGGCTAGAAATCTTGGTTTGGAGAAGAAGGTGTTTATTGTCGGAGCGAAGTCCCATGAAGAGCTCCCGACGTATCTCGCTGCGGCAGATCTCTTCGTGCTTAACACAGGATATGAAGGATTCTCGCATCAGATCATTGAGGCGATGGCTGCGGGCGTTCCTGTGATTACGACCACGGCCGGCGGCAATCGCGAAATTATCTCGCAGGGAGAGAATGGTTTGATGGTAAAGTACAATGATGAATTCAATCTCCGCGAAGCCATTCGTGCGCTATGGGATATGCCAGAGCTTCGCGCACACATGAGTGAGGCGGGAAAGGCAACGGCTCGCTTGTATGATGAGGCGCGTATGCGTGAGGCATGGATAAAGGCGCTACACCTATGAATAAAACACTTCTCATGGTGAGCGGTGATCGTATGCTTGCTGCGGGTATGGACGGAGCATTTTTTCACATGCTCACAGAGTTCCATAAGCACTGGGACCGTATTGATATTATTGTGCCTCGAGTAGCGCGAGGGTGTATGGTACGACAGAATCCATTCCCTAATGTATATGTGCATGCATCCCGCCTTCCTCTCCTGATGCAGTGGCTACATATCTTTCGCACGGGGATGCGCCTTGGGCGCGAGCGCACATACGGAGGTATGACCATCCATGAATACCCACCATTTTACAATGGAATAGGGGGGCTTTTCCTTGCAAGACGTTTGGGTATTCCCGCGCTTCTCGAGATTTTTCATATTCCAGGAGTCCCTCGGGCCGGCTCATTCCGTGAGGTGGTCTACCGGTATCTCTCGCGGATTATAGTGCCCGTCGAAGCGCGCATTGCTTCGGGCGTTCGTGTGATGAATATGAGTGAAACGGGGAAGCGTCTTTTAGCGTGGGGTGTAGCTCGCGAGAAGCTCCATCTCATTCCCGCTCTCTTTCTCCCCACGATGCAGGAGCCCCCTCAAATGCCCGTGACACACGACTTTATTTTTGTAGGGCGTATAGAGCGTAATAAAGGCATTCAGCGTGCCATAGAGGCGCTTGCGCGTCTTGAGCACGCAACGATGCGTGTTATTGGTACAGGATCTCTCTTGGACTGGGCGCAGCAATACGCACGCCAACAGGGAGTGAGCAGCCGTATAACGTGGAGTGGGTGGGTCGATTCAGCGGCCGAGGTATTACAAGCAATAAGAGAAGCTCGGGCTTTGGTGATGTTGTCAGACAGTGAAGGGGGTCCGCGCGTTGCCGTAGAGGCGCTCGCGTGCGGTATTCCAGTGATCGCAACTCCCGTGGGGGTTATCCAAGACCTTGGACAAGAGGGCGCAGCAGTACGTATCGTGCATTGGTCGCTAGACGATATTGTGCAGGGGATGCGAGATGTGCTCGAAGATCCTTCGTGGCAGATTCGGGCAGAGAAAGGATCTCACGACATTCGTGAAAGGTATGCTCGTGAACAGGTTATAAGCGCCTCTGCCCGTGCCATCCAGAATATTTTTCAGCTATGAAGCGCATCGTCATCATAACCCAGAGCGTTGATGAGCGTAGTGATGTGCTTGGATTTTTTGTGGCGTGGATCCGCGCTTTGGCGCATCGCGTTGATCATGTTGATGTGATAACGCTTGCAAAGGGCGCTTATTCACTACCATCCAATGTATCCGTCTATTCACTTGGAAAAGAGCGGGGTGTGTCTAAATTGGTTCAGATTTTTCGCTATCTCATACTCACTGCGCGGCTGATCCCCGGTTCACGCGCTGTGCTGGCTCACATGTCGCCCATTTTCGCTATCACCGCATGGCCGTGGACACTTTTTTCGAAAACAAAACTACTCCTTTGGTACTTACACCGGTCGGTTACTACTCGTCTCCGCCTCGCTCTTTTCTTGAGCGATGCTTTAATTACTGCCGATGCGCGCAGTCTCCGCATCACATCTTCAAAGATTGTGAGCGTTGGGCACGGTATTTCTATCCCCGATGTCCCTCGGGCGCGAGACGAGCACGAGGGGCTTCACATCATCAGCGTAGCTCGCATTACGCCCTTAAAACGCATTAACCGAATTATTGAGGCGTCCTTGCAGCTTATGCGTGAAGGTATTTCGCATACCTTGCGTGTTGTCGGTTCTCCAATGATGCCGAGCGATGAGCAATACGCTAGAAGCATTCATGCTCGTGCACAACACGCCGCTCATATCGAGTGGGCAGGCTCGGTGCCACATAATGAGATCGCAGCACACTATGCATGGGCTGATATCGCGGTGAATTTAGCGCCACGGGGAGGGCTTGATAAGGCCGTTCTGGAAGCGATGGCGTATGGCGTTCTTCCGATTACAACCAACCACATATTTCACGATGATTTTGGGCCATACGCACACCTTCTTTTACTTGATGAATCTCTGCCACAGCACGCTGTAGCGGAGCGTATCAAACAGATACTCGTGCTCAGTGCATCAGAGCGAGAAGAAATGCGTGATTATTTGATGCGTCGTGTGCGAGAGCGGCATTCGGTACTTGGTGTTACCGCCCGCATTCTTACTTGTGTCGGCTTATGACGAAAAAACGCATTCTTCTTATCGCGCCACGAGGCTCATTCACGGAACAGATGATGCAGGGCTTCCGTGAGAATGATTGCGATGTGCGCTGGGTCGATGACCGCTTCAACTGGCTTTTCCCTGCATGGAGCTTATTGCAGAGTGGGTGGGTGTGGCGCGCTACTCGGCGCATACACATGCTGCGCCGCATAAGTAACCAGCGCCTTGCCGCAATGATACGGCAGCATATAGACGTTTGGCGGCCGGATGCTCTCTTTGTGCACAAGAGTTTGTTAGTAAAGCCAGACACTATACGCTATGCACAAGATCGCGGAGTACGCGTAGCTCACTGGTGCCCGGAAAATGTCGCCCACGAACCCTATGCATCATGGATGCGTTCGGTTGCCGGATTGTATGATACATTTTTTTCATTTGATGCAAGCGCGGTGACGTATATGCCGGAAGAACGGCGAGATCGCTTCTTTGTATTGCCCTTTGCGCTTGTGCCTGAAAGATTCCATGGATCCATGCCCGCGGCGCCCGAATTCGACGTGTGTTTTATTGGCGCCCCATATCCCGAGCGTCAGGAGGCTCTCATGACTCTTACTACGTTGCCGCACATACGTCTTGGACTTTTCGGGTGGTCAGGGTGGCGCGCAACGCCACTTGCTAGGTTTTATCGCGGCTCGGTGACTCCGGAGGAAGCCGCAGAGATATATCGGCGATCAGCGATTTGTATCAATATGAATTTGCTCCCTGAAACGCACGGGGTGAATGTGAAGACATTTGAGATACCTGCCGCAGGGGGGTTTGAGCTTACCGATGAGCGCGCTGGTCTTAAAGACGTTTTTGCTATTGAGCAGGAAGTTGCTACATTTACACACATATCCGATCTGCAGCCTAAGGTTATGTACTGGCTCGCTCATCCTGTAGAGCGTCAATCCATCGCCGCTCGTGGGCGCAACCGAGTGTTGCGCGATCACACCATGCGTGTGCGTATACAACAGGCCCTTTCTATCATATTCCGCACACCATGAAGAACATTCTCTTCTTTGGAACATATGATCCTCTCTATGCGCGCAATAGGGTGCTTGCGCAGGCGTGCTTAATGGCGGGGTATAGCATTACGCATATGCGCACAGAGCACGAGGGGCTTCGCGGCTACATCGATTTATGCGTGCAATATATGCGCCGCAAGGAGGCGTTCTCTATAATGCTTGTGCTTTTCCCTGGCCAAAAAGTTATGTTCTTAGCCCGCCTACTGTTTAGGGGATCTATTATTTTCGATGCGTTTACATCCCACTACGGTGGATATATTTTAGATCGCAAAAAAGCAGGGACAAAAAGTATTCGCGCATGGTGGTATAGATTTCTTGATACGTGGTCGTGCAAGCTCGCACATAAAGTACTTTTGGACACCCAGGCGCATATCGATTTTTTCATGCGCGAGTTTAAGCTGCCACGGGAACTTTTTCACCGTATATTTGTTGGTACTGACGAATCAGTATTCTTTCCACGCGCGTCGAGCGCTCCCCATTCGGAGATCGTGGTACATTTTCACGGTACTTTTATTCCGCTTCACGGAGTGGAAGTTATCGTTGAGGCCATGCGTATGCTGCGCCCCCAGACGCATGTACGCGCGATCCTCATAGGAAAAGGGCAGACGTATGTGCGAGTTCGTGAAATGGCTCATGAAGTGCCCTCAATAACTTTCATTGATTCCGTTTCATATAAGAATTTAGCAGAATACATAGCGAATTCTGACATATGCTTGGGTATTTTTGGTACAAGTCAGAAGACAGATCTTGTAATACCAAATAAAATTTTCGAGGCTGCGGCATCTGGTAGGGCGATCATTAGTGCCGATACTCCTGCGATGAGAGAGCTCTTTGATGATAAAGCGATTTATTATGTCCCCGCTGGCGATGCCCGCGCGCTAGCTCATGCCATCCAAACGCTTGCGGATAACCATGGACTGCGTACAATGCTCGGAGAAGGTGCGCGTTTGCAGTATGTACGTCAGGCATCTACGCGCCAACTTGCCATAGAGATTGACGACATCCTCTCCTCTTATGCCTACTGATTATTATCTTCACAAAGCCCCTCAATACGGTATGAGCCATACGCGGCGCGATCGCATACTATCTCTCCTGCCATCGCACCCCTCTCGTATTCTGGACATCGGGTGCGCTCAAGGTCGTCTTGGCGCACACGCCAAAGAGCGTGGGCATGCGGTCTTCGGTGTCGACATTTCTCCTCGTGCGGTTGAGGCGGCGCGCAACGTGCTTGATGGCGCATGGGTGTGCGATATCGAAAAAGAGTGGCCCAGAGAAGTGATAGGCCAGCCGTTCGACGGCATCATAGCGTCAGAGGTGATCGAACATCTTTTTGACCCAAAGCCGTTCCTTCGTCAGTGCCATAGCGCTCTTCGAAACGATGGGTTTATTATTCTTACCACCCCTAACTTCCTTACTTGGACAAACCGTATTCGATTTATGTTCGGCTTCTTCGAATACCAAGATCAAGGAATGTTTGATTTTGGCCACATTCGATGGTTTACATACGCTTCGCTTCAGCGTGCGCTCCGTGATGTTGGATTTACCATAGAAAAGGAGAGACACATCCTTTTCCCCGGCAAGCTTGCTTTCGTAGCGCGTTTTTTCCCGAGCTTTTTCGCATTCCAATTTATTGTCCGTGCGCGCAAAATATCACCATGAAGATTCTCATTGCGGGTTTTCCTTATGTGCGGGAGAACTACCTAAAAACTTTCTTCTTAGATAATGAGCATCCCGCGGATGATGGAATGCTCTTTCTCTTGCCCGCCCGCTGGCCCATCAAACAAGGGGCATTCATCTATACCCCTCCGCAGTGGAAGGGCGTGCATATAACATCAACCTTTTTTCACCACTCGCACTACCCAGTTATTGGAGGCCTTCTGAAAGGATGGATGCCGTTTTTTCCGTTGTTCCTGTTCCGACATCGGAGAAAAGTCGATCTTGTCTATTGGTGCGGCGAACCCACGTTATTATCGACGCTGTATGTTGCTCTCTGGTCGCGTCTCATGCGCAAAAGGCTCGTGCTTTTTTCGTGGGAGAATGTTCCGTATGAACAAAAGTTAAAGGGCGTGCATCTTGCGATCAAGCAACTCCTACTTAGGGTGCATGGACTACTCGCACACGGAATAGTATGCGGCAACGAGAAAAGTGAGCGGATTCATGCTCCATTTTTTAAACACACCGCCATCATTCCAATGAGCGGCGTAGACGATGCCTTCTTTGCGCCATCACGGGACGAGGGGCATGCCGATGTCTGTACATTTACCTTCATTGGGGCGATCGGTGTTCGCAAGGGGCTTCTCTACCTACTCGATGCATTATCTGAGGTTCTCCGTAGACATACAAACGTCAGATTTATTCTTGCTGGTTCTGGTGAAGAGGAATCTGTCATACAAAACGCGATCGTGGAACGTGGGCTAGAGGCATATGTGGAGCGCATTCCATGGACTTCGCGCGAGAGCGTGCGCGATATTCTGAATAGATCCGATGTATTTGTCTATCCGAGCATCCCGTATGGTGGGTGGGAGGAACAATTCGGTTATTCTATGGCCGAGGCTTCGCTTATGGAGCTGCCGGTTATTGCAACGCATTCCGGCTCTATGAGCGAAGTAGTTCGTGATGGCGAGACAGGATTGCTTGTGCCGCCTCAGGATAGTGATGCGCTTATGGATGCTATGGTGAGAATGGCGCAAGATGCTGCTCAGCGAAAGCGTTTCGGAGTAGCGGGCCGGGCATTTATTAAAGCCCACTATGCGTATACAGAGGTTCGTCGGCGGTTTTTTCAGTTTTTCGTATCTCTTCTGCCCTAACCGAGCATTTCGTTTTGGTTTGAGTACGGGTTGAAGAGTGTTGCTACGGGGAGCACGCGAAGTAGTTCTTTGATGCCGTCTTCCATGCTAATCGTGTGTCGATACCCAACGTCATGCAGCTTCTTATAAGAGACCTGATAGTGGCGCTGATCTGGATCCTGCCACGCATTTGATTCTTCAACGGTCGCGCCAGTGTGCGTTGCAACAAGATCCGCGATCTGTCGCTTGGTGTAGTTGAGCGGGTCCGCCCCGAGGTTATAGATTTGATTTTTCATAGCATCTTTATGCTCAACCGCGAACACGAATGCGCGCCCAAAGTCGTGTACATGAATGAAGGGACGAATCGCCCATGCTTCATAGAGTACAATGCTTTTTGTTTTGAGTGCTTGGAGTGTAAGTTCGTGAGGAAGGAGATCGAGGCGCAATCGAGGAGAAACTCCAAATGCCGTCCCAGGTCGTAGGGCGGTGCACGTGGTGCCCTCCATTAATATTTTCTCCCCTTCTAGCTTATTTCTGCTGTAGCGGCTAATAGGGTTAACTGGTGTTTCTTCTGTGCAAACTTGGCCGACAACGCGCCCGTAGTTAGATCCAGAGGAGGCAAAAATAACATGCTGGCCTTTGCTCACTAATTTACTGAGAATGCGGCAGGATTCAACATTTGTTGTATCTGCCATGATAGGGTTTGCGTCACATGCTGGAAATCCAACTATTGCTGCTAAATGAATAATAACGTCCTTATCAGCAACCACTTTTTTCATGAGCTCTTCATTCCTTACATCTCCTTTAATGAAGTGGAAATTGGGATGTTTAAAGAATGGGATCAAAACGGCACCGCCCCACATGAGGCGATCGAGAACAGTCACCTCGTAGCCTTTTTCTAGAAGTTGTGGCACCAGCGTTGTGCCGACATATCCTGCGCCACCTGTAACAAGAACTTTCATATGTGTATTATCCATAAATATTTATACAAGCATTGGCTTAAAGTGCGCTATTGTCTCTCGAATGCCATCTTCTAATTTCGTGAATGTAAAATCTGGGTATTTTGATCGGAACAGTGCATCATCCATGATTTTTACGGGAGCTCCGTCAGGCATGTCGGTTTTGTATACGAATTCAACTGGATATTCAAGTATTTTCGAGACGAGTTCGGCAATTTCTTTAATCGAGTAACCCTGTTTTTTGGCGACGTTGACCGGGTGCGTTTGCTCGGCTACGTGTTCAATGGAGTGAACCATTATGCGTGCTGCATCGGTAATGTAGAGCCATTCACGTATAGGTGTTCCCGTTCCCCAAATCTCAAAAGTCTTATCTCCATTTTGCTGAGCGCGCATCATGCGAATAATGATGCCGTTCAGGGCGTGCATTTTATCAAGATTGATATGGTTTTCTGGTCCATATGGATTGCACACGAGCCAGTTTACAGTCTTAATGCCGTATTGTTTTCGATATGACTCGGCAAGTGTATGCTGGACACGCTTTACAAAGCCGAAAGCAAGAACGGAGTCATGGACGGGCCCATCTTGCCATTGCGTTTCTCGCTGCACGTCAGCGCTTCCAGGGTAGGAGCAGTTGCCAAAGGGGTTCACAATCTTCGCATGTGGCACAACATCTTTTACTGCTCGGTAAAGATTAATGGCCATCTGTACGTTATCATGAATAACGTCTCCGGCCATTTTTGTTACGTAGTGCACATTCCCTACGTGTCCAGCGCAGTTAAGGATAACGTCCGGCTTGATTTCCGCTAGTCGTGCGGAGAGCTGGTCGAAATTACGAATATCCGTCCCTTCGCCTCGAGAGAGAGATACGGGATCATACCCCTGCTCACGAGCCAATCGCATAACTTGAGTGCCAAGGAATCCAGTTCCACCGAGTACAAGTACTTTATTCATGGTATTTTAGATAAAGAGAATACTAGGCTTCTTTTATAAGAGCGTCAATGTCGTATTCGGGAGGTGTGTTACAGTTTTTATTATAGCAACTTAGACATCCACGTACGGGGAGTATTTTTGTTCCGAGATTATAGAGCTCTATTTCCCATGGTGACGTCGGGCCAAAGAAGGCGACCACTTTTTTCTTTAGCGCAGTGGAAATGTGGAGGGCCATGCTATCACTAGTGATGACGTCGGAGCAAAGATTAATAAGGCCCGCAAATTGCCCAAGGGAGTTTTCAATTCCCGCGTCGATAATACTGAGATCTCGCGTCGCTTCAATGATTGCGCTAATGTATTCACGCTCTTCTGGTCCTCCAAAAAGTATGATTTTCGCATCTGGATATTTCCCGCGGAGTCCAGCTATAAGGGCCCGCGCCTCGTGCACCTGAAGGCGCTTGTCGACCCATCGCTTACTAGAGCCAGGATTTATGCCAATGACGCGCGTATTCTTTTTTATGCCGTATCTTTCTGCAAATTGCTGTGCAAATGCTGTGTCGACGCCCGAGAGAGGGAAATGCGGCTCTTGCTTTCTATAGGGGATATCGAGCATTTCATAACAAAGCTCCTGGTATGTTTTCCGGTTTAGTTTTTTCAATTCATCCGCCCTTGTTTTTCCATATCTCGATATCAGGCCCATATCGAACCACGGCGCGGCATCATTAGTGTATGATATTTTGTCACCATCTATATACGCGCCAAAAATACGTTGCGTTCTTGCTGCCGACGCAATGCGGCATGCCTCCTCTTCTTCATCGAGATTAATAACCAGTTGGTATTCACGTTCGCGCCACGCATCGGTCGGCGCTATAAGAATGCGATCGATGTGCGGGTTGTCGCGCAGGAGGGGTTCCATACGTGGCTGGGTAAGCCAATCGATCGTTGCTCCCCGATATTTCTCTTGTAAGCCGGGCAGTAGTGCTGTAGTGCGGACGACATCTCCTGCAGCGCCCATTTTGATAATAAGGATATTTTGCACTTGGGCCGGATCTTTCTTTGTAAAATGGAAGAGTCCGCAGGCATATTTAGCGTGGCGCAGTTGTTCCATGTTTGCGTTGCGTATGACGTTGCCACGATCATCGATTGCTGAAAATTCAACCAGAGATAGTTCACTAAAATATCTCCGGATTGTTTCGGGTGCATGTATGCGGTGAGCATTAAAAAATGTTCGCGGTGAACCGATCGGTATCGAAAAATAGAGGTTGCCATTTGGCGCAAGTACTCGAGAAAGCTCAGCGCAGGCTTTTATAGTCCCATCGGGATCAAGGCGATCGCCATATCGTCCAAGCCCCACGTGCTCAGCTACATGGAGGCATGAAAGAGAGTCAACCGAATTATTCGAGAATGGAAGATGGAGAATATCTCCCTTTATATTTTCCAGATTAGCAATACGCACTGGCAATGGGCGAAGGTCAACGAAGGTGACATGCGTAAGCGTGGTGAGAAAGCCGATCAGATCCGCCTGCGACCCGACATCTACGTGTCGCCCCGGCTTCGCGTGTGCAATTTTTTGAGCAGTCCATACTCCCTGATGAAAATAGTGTGGATCAATTGATGTGCGCGGTGTTTTTTCTCCAAGTTGTGGCCACAGTGAAACGCTGTCGCGTTGAGCTCCAAGCATGCGACGGTATACCGCATAATCAAGAGCGTAGGCGATATAATTGAATACGTTGAACGGCCTCACTTCTATCAGTGGAGTGATGAATCGATTTTTGAATACTGCTCGATAGAGGCGTTTAAATAGGCGGCGTATCATATTGATTGTTGCTCAAGCACGGGGATGTATCCAGCGGGCCAGAGATGCGTAAGAAGCGGGGCGTAGTATTCTTGCGTTCCACTTATATATGCTGCCCACCATGAGAATGTTGATCCACAACCAATGATCGCACGGCTCTGCGTGAGCATCCAAAAATCGAAAATTTCTCGCGGTACTTCAGGTAATGGGTTGCGTATGCGGATCGGATCACAGTGTGCAAATTCGGAATGCATATTAGGGTCGTCGGATGCAACGAAAACCGGCCGACCGTTTCGCACGCTATCGAGCTTTTCTAAGAATGAGTGCAGCGGCACAGTAACGCCGCGCTTTACGAGATCTCCTCTGCGCACATGGACGCCGATCCATGGGCTTAGATTGCGCGTTGCTTTCGTGTACGCGGAGCTTATCTTGTCATGAAACGAGAACCACGTGCGCACCTTTTCTTTGTGCTGCGCTAAGAGGGAGAGACTTTTGTGATCTTGGAGATATCCAAAAAGATTTTTGTGATCACGCGGATGAGCGTAGAGACTTGATAGGGAGACGGTGTATGGCAGTGAGGGTGAGAGGCCAAGAGCGAAAGCAATCTTTTGTTTGACGCCATACGACTGGATATCATCGAGTTGGATTGTCGGCAGGATGCTTGCGAGAAGCTGTTCTGTGAGAGTGTAGGTGGCAATATTATTGAATACTTGAGCGCCTATCCACGTGGGGAATGCATGCGCGAAGCCGTGGGTTTCTGCATAGAGGCGCGTCCCTGCATATTGAAAAAGCTGGTTGCCGAATCGCCCTAGTTGCCCAAGAGAGCGGAATGTGATCATAAAGGAGAAATCTGGCACCATCATATATTTTTGCAGCTAAAAAGCAATTGACCGCGCGTCTATTTATTCGTAGAGTATCGTGAACTCCTATGAAGCTTCTCTACATCAGTAGTCAGCGTCTCCCCACTGAAAAGGCGTACGGCGTACAGATTGCCCATATGTGTAAAGCGTTTGGGCAGAGCGGCATCTCCACTGAACTGCTCATCCCAACGCGGCACCCAAGGGTTGGAGAGGACATTTTCGCCTACTATAATGTGCCTCGTGTCTTTTCGGTGAGGCGAGTATGGGCACCCGAATGGGTACACCCATTTTTTCCAGAAAAACTACTCTTTTGGGGTAAGCAGGTTTTTTCAGGACTCATTCTTGCGTGGCACGCGTGGAGATCTGATGCTGATTTGGTATATACGCGCGACGAGCTCGTTGCACTGTGTGTTGCCATCATTTCTCCTCGGCGGATCGTGTTTGAAGCGCACACATTTTCAAAGCGTCGCTCTTTTATCTATTGGTACCTTCGTCGTTCTGGTGTTCGCCTTGTAGTTATTAATGAGTCAATTCGTAAAGCCTTTGTGGATCATGGCTTTTTTGATGCTCTCATACTTTCGGCGCCTGACGGCGTTGATGTATCTCTTTTTCAGACATCTCTATCTCGCCACGATGCTCGATCTATGCTCGATCTCCCGATTGATGGACGTCTTATCATGTACACTGGCCAACTCTTTCCGCACAAAGGAGCTGACACACTTCTTGAGACGGCGACACAGATGCCCCACACACACTTTGTCTTTGTAGGGGGCATGCCTCAAGACGTGCAGCGTGCTCAGGAGCGGTATCAGAACTTTCCCAACATTCACATAATAGGTCATCGGCCACACCACGAGATGCCCATGTTCTTATGCGCGGCGGACGTGCTCGTGATTCCCAATTCGGGTCGCTATGAAAGCTCGAGGACGCTTACCTCACCACTGAAAGTTTTCGAATATATGGCTTCTCGGCGTGTCATTGTAGCGTCAGATGTGCCCGCGCTTCGCGAAGTTTTGAGCGACGAGAGCGCGTTATGGTTTGTCCCCGATGATCCAAACTCATTAATGCGTTGCCTACAGCGCGCGTTAGTTGGCGAAGGCGCTTCTGAAATGATTGAGCGAGCATATACAGAAGTGCAAAAAATGACGTGGGATCAACGGGCGAAGAATATTGCCCTTTTTTACTCACAGCACATCATCACATTTCTGACTCCGGATGCGCGATTGGTATCAGGTTGGGGGAGACTTTCTGCCGACATTGTGCAAGGGCTTCGCGATGCTCAATATAGAGTCGGGGTTGTCACTATGGCCGGCTTTCAAGAGGGTGGTGCGCTACCACTCTTTGGGCGACGTCAGGAGATGCTCTGGGGGATGTGGAGGGCGCTGCCCCTAGTTCGAGCAAGTATTTCTATACATGCGATTGATATAAACCCCTTAGGCATTGTGGCATGGGTGCTTGCACGTATGGTGCGGCGAAAATATGTCATAACTCTTGTAGGGACGTATTCTCTCGGTCCGTTACAGCATTGGCCAATAATGTATATTGCACGTCTTGCGCTTAAGGGTGCGCGCGCGCGAATCGCGATTAGCTCATTCATGCAGCGACGTATCCGAGGCATCTATTCTTCCGGAGTCATCGATGTTATTCATCCAGCAGTTCATATAGAAGAGTTTACGCAACGCCACGAAGAAGAGCATCCACTGTACATATTAAGTGTCGGTGCTCTCAAAGAGCGAAAGGGATATCACATAAGTATCCCCGCGTTTGCTCAAGCGAGATCCGCTGCTCCGGATGCGCGCTATATTATTGTTGGCGATCAGAGAGACGTAGCATATATGCATCGTGTGCGAGCATTGGTGCGTGAACTTGGATTAGATGCACACGTCTTCTTTGAGAACCTAGCTTCTTCTGAGCGCTTAAAAAAACTGTATAAAGGAGCGGCGCTATTTGTATTCCCTTCAGTGAATAGTGGGGCCCATGTTGAGGGCTTTGGTATTGTGTGTGTAGAAGCTGCCGCATCTGGATTGCCTATTATCGCAACACAAGGCACTGGGGCGGAAGATGCGGTCTCTGAAGAAAATGCGATTCTCGTGCCTCAGAACGATATTGAGGCGCTAGCCGATGCCATGCAGTTACTCTTGGTGGATGAGGCGAGGCGTCGTAGTATGGGTGTGGCTAGCGTTCAGCATGCTCGCGCGCACGATTCTGCACGGTCGCGGGCGGCATACGGCGGCCTCTATAGGAGCATTCTTTCATGAACACAGTTTTTATTCAGGCAAATAATAAACAACTGTTTGGAGCGCGTCTCGCGGCATTCGCATTAACAATGACCGCAAAGGATGCGCGTGCATTTCATATTGAAATATTAAACGTTGACTCTTTATCACCTTTTGCCCATGTACACGGGAAGACATTTAAGCGGTGGGGGCAATTGATTGACGCATCGGAGGCGGACTTACAGTCGTTTACGTTAAGCCGATTTATGCCTCCAGAGCTCATGGGATTTCAGGGGCGGGCGATTGTGATTGACCCTGACATATTTGCCCTGAGCGATATTGGAGAACTTTTTTCTTTAGATATGCAGGGGCGAGCAATTGCAGCATGTGCTAAGAAGGGCGCTTGGGATTCTAGTGTTATGCTGCTCGACTGTGCTCAATTGTCGCACTGGCGCATAAAAGATCTCCTCCATGATCTCTATAGTCACGAGCGTGATTATGATGAAATTATGACGTTGGCGCGCGAGGGGTCTGTTTTGGAGCTCTCCCGAGATTGGAATAGCCTTGATGTGTTATCACCAGGTGCTCGCATGCTCCACACGACGAATCGTATTACGCAACCATGGAAAACTGGCTTACCTGTAGATTTTAAACGGCGTCCATTGCCGAAGATTTTTGGAATCATTCCTCGTGAGCCGCTGTTGCGTGTATTAGGGAAATACCATATGACATATCAACGCCATCCTGACCCGGAGATTGAGGCATACTTTTTCAAGCTTGTTGCGCGGGCGTTGCAAGCCAATACTATTTCGAGAACAGAGATCCAGCATGAAATAGAACGAGGCCATGTGCGGCAAGACCTCTGGGAGTGCATTTCTCGTTATATATGAAAGGAATACATGAGATCATGCGAGCTGTAAGGTACCTCATTGCTTCTGAGCAAGAAGCAATCGCAAGCCTTTCCCTCATTTCGCCACGCCTTCTTTCGCGCGCCCTCGATCTCCTGAGGCAAAGAAGGGGCAAAATTATTGTGTGCGGCATTGGGAAGTCGTGGCATATCAGCCAAAAAATTGCTGCATCTTTGACGAGTCTGGGATTTCCAGCGACCCCGCTCCACCCCGGAGAGGCAATGCATGGTGATTTTGGAATGGTACAAAAAGGGGATGTTCTGATAGCTCTTTCTCAGAGTGGAGCAACAAAGGAATTAATACATGCGCTGGCGTATGTGCGTCGGATAAAGGTGCCGGTTATTGCAATCACTGGGCGCGCAGAGTCGCCACTTGTAAAGATGAGCCAGGTGGCTCTTTGCTTTTCTGCGCCTACCGAGGGGTCTCCTTTCAACCTAGCTCCGATGGCTAGTGCGGTTGCTTCGCTCGGTATTGGTCACATGCTTGCGGTTGGTCTGAGCACATATGCGTGCACAACGAAAAACGATTTTGCGCGGACACATCCTGGCGGCTCATTAGGATTAGAGCTTACACGTGTGAGCGCTCGCATGCATGGAAAAACGCGCCTACCACTAGTGTACCTTGATGAAGCAGTTCCAAAGGTTGTGAAGGAGATCACGAAAAGGGGGCTTGGCGTGACAGGTGTTATTTCCCGCGATGGTCTACTGCGTGGCGTTATTACTGACGGTGATTTGCGCCGCGCCCTTGCTCAAAAAACGTTTTCAAAAGATTTACAGGCGAAAGATATCATGACCTTGAATCCAAAAACAACGAGTAAGGAAAGTACGCTCAAAGAGGCTCTCTATGATATGGAGAAATTTAAAATTACCTCCCTCTTCGTCACCACAGACGGTCTACCGGTAGGGATTATTCACATGCATCATATTGTGTCGCGAGGGTTTATATAAAAATGTGCCCCCAATGAGACTTGGGGGCACGCGAGAACGGAAGTGCTTTACGTGTATGCAACGCACAACTGGCACACCGTGCCGCGCACGTCTTTTTGCAGGTGTGCGGCGCGGAGTTTTTGGAAGGCTGCACTGTGCCAACCCTCCATGAACCCAACCGTATTGAGGTCTGCCATCGCCCAGCGTTCATCGGCATCAAAGCAGCATGCCGACAAATTGCCACTGGAGGTAATGTGTCCTTCGGTGAAAGCCGACCAGCAAGGCAGCGGATCTCGGAGTGCGCCGATGCGCCCCTGGTTGCCAGCAATCGGGCGATATCCAAGCTCCTTCTCCCTCTGTGCGGCGAGGCTTCCCATCGAGTAGAGGGGGAGCCAGTAGTGCTGGTCAATGAAGGGCAGAATGTCGTCGACGAGCGCCTGCATCTTTTTTTGCTGGTCCCCGTCGTACTGAATGCTGGATGCCGACAAGATGCAACGGTGGCCCGTTTTGGCGTGAATACGATCACGAATGGCCTTCGCGTGCTCCATGTTGTGGAGGGCGCGGTTCCACAGGGAGGGGCGTGCACCGGTCACCCGAGCAAACTGCTCTGGATCGGCGTTGTTCAGGCTCCATTTGAGAGAGTTGAGTCCCGCTTCGATGCACGCCTGAACGTACTCAGGTTGCGCAAGCGAACCGTTCGTGGTGAGAAAGACGTAGGGGAACCCAACCTCCTTTTTGGCGTACCTGATGGCGCGCACGAGGAGATCGGGATTCATGAAGGGTTCCCCCAGGAAGAAAACGCCAAGCTCCTGAACGCCAGCATTGCGCATCTCGCTGACGATGCATGCGTAGAAGTCCCAGGACATGTCTTGCGTTGGTTGCGCTTCGCGCGTGCGAAGAGCGCAAAAACCGCACCGGTAATTGCATCGCCCCGTCAGCTCGATCTTGACGCTCTTGGGGGGCGGTGGGGTCGTGGTCCGATATGCTTCAGGGATCTTGGTTATGGCATCGATCCGATCGGTGATCCTTTCCACGTACATTTCCTTTCGTTTCGTTGTGAGAAGAACTTTTAGCACTATAGCAAACGTTATTAGAATGTCTAGTTGTATCGATGTCAATAGGATGCTATGCTCTCTATACTCGGTATGCTTTCCTTTGCAGAACATCTGAATTTACTTGAGCGGCTTAATACGATGCGCGTCGGCTCCGGCTCGTTAACCGACGTTTTTGTATTCCGCACATACTCACTCTGGTCGTTTTTTCAGCAGCATCTTTGGTCTGAAATCCGTTCGTGGTCTCCGCAGAAGCAGTGCACGCCACCGTCCATGGGCTTAAAAGATTGGCTTTTGAGATATGCTGCCCTATGCATTTCTTTGTTCTCATGTGCATGGCTTGTTCTGAGACGTCCTCGCAACGCCCTCTATACGGTTGATATTGCTGTAGGCGATTTTAAGAATGACCCACGCTTACACAAGGTGTATGAGGTTTTGTATAAGCAGCGTGAGTCTTTTTTCGAAATTATCCATGGCCGCATGAACGGCGGGCTTATTCGGAGATTTTTTTCTCGGCGGCGTCCAGTGATATATCTCGAAGGAATCGATATACTCTTCGGTTTGTTAAAAAGTTTTAGACTTCTAAATCTAGTACAATTCCCTCACATTCCTATTGATGCGGAGCGTTTCAATGCGTCAGAAACCCCACTCGTTGCATATCTTATTCAGACGTATAAACAGAAAGCGCAACTTTCTGTTTATCGCATACTATTCTTAGAGCGTGTATTCCGTATGGTGGGGACGGTTCGTGTATTAAGTATTGATGATATTCGAAACTTTCACGAAGTTATTGCTGCCGCGCGCGGTGCGCACATTCCATCTCTAGTATTTCAGCACGGCCGTTTTAATCGACACCTCGTGGGGTGGCGCTATGTAGGCATTGATGCGCGCCTGTGCGTAATGCCGGATCGCTATGTAGTATGGAATCAGTTTTGGCGGGAGCAACTAATGTCCCTGAGTCCATTATTCGCATTGCACGCTGAGCGCATTCTTATTGGAGGGAGCCCGCACAAAACGCACTATGTACCAATGCCAGGCACTACGAACGGCGCTGAGTTGCATATTCTCATCCCGTTTGAGCCACAAGCTGATAGAAAAGAAGTTTCTTCATACATACTGGCGCTACTCCAAGACCCAGCGGCGCACATTTATTTCAAAGTGAGGCCTGATGCGTCGGCAGAAGATCAGTTACGTGGCCTTTCGGATGCCATAACACAGCATCCCCGTTTTGCATGTGTACAACAACTTACGCCTGCAACGCTCGCCACGATTAATGTTGTATTGGGCAGTTACTCCACCTTCTTATATGAAATGGTTGAGGCCCAAAAGCCTGTTGGCGTTCTGCAAATGCAAAGCACTCAAGCACAGGATCTGGTCGAAGCAGAATTAGCACAGCTGGTGAGCGTGTCAGATATTGTACCGACAGTACGAGCCTTGGCGGAATTACCTCAGGATGTATTGGCGCGCCGCAGCTCCGTGCTGCGCTCAGTGGACGACCTTCATAGTACCTTGCCTCAGATTTTAGAAACAGTAACATAGGCACATGCACTCTCTTCTTGGACGCATTACGTCAGCGCAGATTCATAAGGCCCCCTTCCCTTATGTTGTTATTCCCAATGCGTTGGACCCGGATTTGTGTGATGCGCTCTTGCGTTCCTTTCCACCTCTTAGTGCTATCACGGGTGGCGAGCCCTATGTATCAAATCAGAGATTTAGCTATACGGCAGCAGAGGCATTAGATAATGCATCCCTTTCGCGCGAATGGCGTGACATGGTGAGCTATCATGTGTCCCAATCATTTTTTGGGGAGGTGCTTTCTCGCTTTAAGGAGCATATGCAAGCACAGTATCCAAACATCTCAGGGCACATAGGGGGCGTTGACTCATGGCGCGTGGGCATGCGCAACAAGGATACGTTTACAGATCGCGATATTTTACTGGATGCCCAAATTTCCATTAATACTCCCGTTGTTGACCGGGCTTCGTCTGTAAAAATTTCCCACATTGATAACGAGCGCGAGCTTTTTGCAGGACTTTTATATCTGCGCGACCCTCGCGACGACTCACAGGGAGGTGATTTAGAGATATATCGCGCCAAACGCCAGCCTCGATTCCACGGCCCACGTCTAATCGCGAATCGATTCGTAGAGAAAATTACTTCAATCCCATATACTCATAATACGTTTGTCTTTTTTCTCAATACCCCTCATGCGATTCATGGCGTCTCGCCTCGGTCAGTAACGCGATTCCCACGCCTACTTTTTAACGTGATAGGAGAAGTGAGGGACCCATTGTTTGATATTCGAGCATATCGTGAGAGTTTTTTGGATAAAATTATACGACATGTGTGGCATTAGCGGCTTTACATTTCCCGATAGAGAGCGCATTGATCGCATGACACACGCGCTGCGTCACCGTGGCCCTGACGGGGCACACGTTTTTATGGATCGTTCAGTGAGTCTCGGGCACAACCTCCTTGCCATCACAGAAACTCCTAGCGTCGGTTCTCAGCCATGGATTTCAGATGATAAACGCTACGCGCTCGTATATAACGGCGAAATCTACAACTATCTTGATCTCAAGCGCGAGCTCGAACGTCTCGGAGAGGTATTCCATACGCGCGGTGATACAGAAGTACTTTTTGCGGGTTTGCGGCGCGAGGGGTATCGTTTTCTCCATCGCCTCAATGGCATGTTTGCGCTTGCCTGGTATGACAGAGATGCAGAAATGCTCATGATTGCCCGTGATCGAGCCGGCATGAAGCCGCTCTATTATGTTGAGCGCGACGGGGTGCTTACGTTTGCTTCAGAGCTGCGAGGACTGCTAGAAGATCCTGGAATGCCTCGGGCGTTACGGCATGAAGTGCTTTCGGCATTTTTTAGCATCGGATATCTCCCCGGATCGGCGACATTACTCAAAGATGTTCATAAGGTGATGCCGGGAGAATATAAAGTGTTCTCTCTGCGAGACCGGAAGTTTTTAGAGACTGGATGGCAAGAAGATCTCAGTAATGATCATGAACGTACGGCGTTTGACGTGGAGCAGTTCCGTGAAACACTAGGAGGGGCGATTATTGATCACACGATGGGGTTGCGTCCTTTCGGGATGTATCTCAGCGGCGGTCTTGATTCATCGATCGTACTCCACGAGCTTGTTGCTCATGGCATACAAAAACCGCGCACGTTCACCACGCGATTTGATACGAACGATCCGCGGTTTAATGAAGATGCTGATATCGCTCAGCGACTAAGCAGAGAGTATGGCGCAGAACATGACGAGCTTTTAATTACCGAAAGGGCATTCACTGACGCAACATTGAAAGCCATCGATGTGATCGAAGAGCCTCGCTACCACTCTTCTCGTCCCGCGTACTATCTTCTCGCGCAAGAGGCGAGTAAGACATGCACTGTTATTTTGACGGGCGATGGCGGAGACGAGCAATACATGGGCTACCCCAAGTATTACCGCTCCGCAGCGCTGTCGAAGCTCTATCAGCGCTATCCCACATGGGTGCTTAATGCGGCACTTTCCCTACGAGAAGCGTATCAGGGTAAGGCGCCGTTTGGATTGCCATTGCGCCTCAATGAGCCTTTAACGCGCTGGTGGTATGTGAGTCGGCTCCTCACACAGCGGCACGCTAACCTTTTCACATTTCCATTCAAAGTGAGCAGTGCGCTCTCCCATCTGGAACATATCAGCATGCCATGTGTGCAAAGCCCATCATATGATTTTGGTAATGCGGTTGCAGATTTTGACCGACTTTTCTGGCTTCCCGAAGACTCTCTTACAATGACAGATAAAATCGGTATGCATTTTGGTATGGAGGCACGCTTTCCATTTCTTGATGCACGTGTCACTAACTACGCGTCTCGTATCTCTTCCGAGGAGAAATTACAAGCGCCGGGGACCAAGGGTCTTATTCGTAAGGCGTATCACGACATGCTCCCTACCTATGTCACGGAGAAGCATAAATCAGGCTGGACTGCGCCAGTAGCGCTCTGGATGCGTTCGCAATTTGGTGATATGGTACGCGAGGTGCTCGAGCCAAACTTCTACAATGAAACAGCCCCGCTCTTTAACTTCGAGCTTTTGCGAACATACACCGCATCAGGATCGGCGCATTCTCAAAATAGCATCAAAGCATTCTTCCCTATTTTCACATTTCAAATGTGGGCAAAGCAATTACGTATAACGCTATGAGTTTTCTTAACACAACAAAACACTATATCCGTGACTTATTTAAGTATCCACGCTACAACGAGCATAGCGTTGACTATGCAGCTTATTGGCAGTCCCGTGGCGTAGTGCGCTTGAACGCATTTCAAAGAGCGCGTGCACTGTTTTTATGTGGTGTCATAGGCCAATCAAGCTCGGTGCTTGATGTTGGATGTGGCACTGGGGCAATGCTTGCTTTTTTGAAAGAGCACGGGAAGACTGGAGAGCTACGAGGCGTTGATATCGCAGAAAGCGCACTAGAGGCTGCGCGGCGTAATGGAATTGATGTCATTAAAGGAAATATTGCCGATCCAGATGCGCTACCTGCGATCGATATGCACGACTATGTAACCTTCTTCGAAGTTTTAGAGCATATGCCCCACGCCGAGAAGCTCCTTGAGTGGGGCATGGCGCACGCCCGCAAAGCAGTTGTCTTTTCAGTCCCCAACACAGGATTTTTTGCACATCGACTACGGCTTCTATTGGGACGCTTTCCGCTCCAATGGCGCGCGCATCCATCAGAGCACGTTCGTTTTTGGACGCTGAGAGATATGCGATGGTGGCTCGATGCGATTGGGTATCAGCACGCACAAGTTATCGGCTATGTCGGAGTCCCGGTACTATATAAGCTATGGCCCTCCCTTTTTGCGGCGGGACTCATGGTGGTGGTGCCTAAAAATACGGACCATGCTTATTAAAGGAGATGCATCACCGGTCATTGAGACCGCACATGGGGGCTTGAAGAAGGTTTTTCTCAAAAACGGAGACGTGCCACACCTCACCCAAGTTGCGCACGGAGAGATCGTCAACGTTGGGTCAACGGAACAGTACGCTCATGCACACGAAACCATGTGGGAGGTCTACTATATCCTTGCGGGCGTGGCTCGCTATGTTGTGGGAGATGCGATACACGAAGTGCGACCCGGTGATGTGGTGGCGGTGCCACCGAAAACAAGGCACTTTCAGGATGTGCTTGAAGCCCCTCACCGTTTTTTATATTGGGGCGTTGCAGTTGATGGGCCTTCTACGCAGTAGTTTCGCTGAATGTTGTGTCAGGGAATCCCCAGTTGGCATCGTACTCTTTGTACGGGATACCAGTCGTGAGCATTTTTTGCGTGGTATCAAGGTATGTTTGTAGATCAAGGCTCGGGCGGGTGCCGTTACTGGTGCGGTGGTCAACGTGATAGATCGGGTCTTTAAGAATAACCTGTGAGAGGCCGAGACAATGCGCAAGGTGGAGATGGTATCCGTCCACATACGAAAGAAATGGGACTTGATCAAATCCGCGCGTTGTTGCCCATCCTGTTGCATGCATCATCATAAAATCGCCAGATGCTGCATCGTGGAGGCGATTTGGGTTCTTCGCAACCTTCCAGTCATGGAGGAAGTTAAATATCGGCGCAAAGAAAAGGTTATAGGGTTTTGGACTTTTACGGAATCGCTTAAACCATCGTTTCCATGATACGTAAGGTGAGCCGTTATTCGTCCATATACGCACGGTATTTTGTGCGCACAGGCGGAGTACATCGGGGACGGAGATGGTTGGGTCGATGGCACGAATGCCAAGGTCGTGGCGATTGGCGCGGTAGAACGATGTGGGGTGAAGATCTCCTTTTACAATGCTCAAAAAGAACGCTTCCGAAAAAATAATATCTGGATTTACAGAAGCAACGTATTCGCCTCGCGCTCGGCGGATGCCGATGTTTTTGGCGATGTATTCAGGAAATGGGTTCTTTCCGCCATTACTGACGCGCGCATGAAATTCTGCGGGGATAGAGATAAATCGGAGCGTGCACCAAGCGTTGCCAGAAAGACCTAGCGCCTCGCGAAGTGTGGGCACTTCAATAGGTGGATTATAATCTATAACTACCACTTCAATAGGGGCGGCGTGCTTTTCTGCAAGATAGAGTAGTGTGCGCAACGATGTATGCATGCGGTTGAGGAAATTGCCGCCGTAGTCGTCGTTTCTCCCCGCCATGATGAATGAAATCTTTGGACTCATGATAATGTTTTAAAGTGTCGGTATATTGCGAGAAGCCTCTGCCATAGATTTGGTACTAAGTGGCGTATAGTGCGCTTAGCCCACATTTTAATGCGGCTTTCTGCAAAGACGCTATCTTTCTTGCGTAAGATGGTCAACCCGCTGTGCCAAGGGAGCGTTGCCCACTCCCACGAGTCGTTGAGGTTCGCAACGGCCCTATATGGCCCACCGTATGCCCACTCACCCTTATGCATGCCAGGATTTGTATGATAGCGAGGCTCTGTACCCCCATACATCAGATCATGGAGACAGACGATGCTCTGTGGTGTAACGTGGCGCGTGAGTAGCTCTAGTTCTTTTTTGACATGCGGGTATGTATGCCAATCATCAACAAACACAATATCAAAAACGGTATCATTCGGGACGTTACTCAAATAGGCGAGCGCGTCGCTCTGAATAAATTGCCAATGTGGAGCAAGGTCGGGTGGCGGAGTGAATGTTGTCTGCTGGATGTCTACGGAGATGAGTTTGGCGCCAACCAGATGAGCGGCCAGGAGAAGCGGCAACGTGCTATCACCATTGCGTACGCCTAGCTCTAAGAAGAGCTTGCCCTTGCTGCCAGCGGCAATACCAAAGAGTGTGAGCGCATGTCGGTCAGAATCTCCGATGCCACGGATGGTGGTTTCAGTGATCGTGGCAAGATGGTTCTTTTGATATTCGTTCATGTTGGTCTACATATGAGAACCGCTCTCTTTTTTGAGCATCTCCCACTTTTCAATATTAAGGTCTCTCCTTAAGAACGTGTTATCTGGAAATAGTTCCTCTTGTATGTCGGGCTTCCTTCGTTTGGCGAGCTCAAAAAAAGTTTTCTTTGGAGTTCCAATGTGAATGATCCCAACGGGATTTATAGTGAGACAGAGGGCGATCTCTTTCGCAATGATATCTACATAGTCTCCTACGGTCACTACATTCGTAAAGGCTGTTGGGAATTCCCATGTCTTTGGGCGGAATGTAGTTCTGATGATGAGGTGATCATCTGTTGCAGTTTGCACTTCAAACTCTCCTGCAAGTTTTGTGAACCCGTACCAGTCTTTAGGTGATGGGGTGTCGTCTTCTCGATAATTTCCTTCAGACCCTGGAAATACGATCTCGGTGGAAATATATATGACCTTTTTTTGGTGGCGCGCGGCGACTGTTGCGATCGTGCGCGTACCCTGTACATTCACTCTATATGATTGCAGCTTATCTTTTTCTGCTGCAGCGCGGCTTGTGATTGCGGCAAGATGCACGACCGCGTTTATATCCTCTCGAGACACGAAGCGTTCCACGGCATCGGGATTCAGAATATCCATTTCTGCATGAGTTGGCGTCACGCAGGGTATAAGGGGGCACAATTCAGCGCCCAGCTTTCCATGGCTTCCTGTTACGAGATATTTCATAGTGCTTGGAGGTGGCGCATGACTTCACCGATTCCTTGCTTCAAGGTGCCTGTGGGGACAAACCCGAGATTCCTTATCTTCTCATCGCTGATTTCGAGGTGAGTGTTGGCGGCTATACTTGTCCTGTAGGTAGTCTGTACATGGGGTATGTATTCTCGGATGGCTTGCATTATCTCGTTGGTGGTGAAATTGCCCGTAATAACGTTATAGGCGTCGTTGGTAAATATATCATGCTCTATAAAAAACGCGATTGCTCGCACTGCGTCGCCAACATATAGATGCCCTCGCCGTTTATGAAGGGCCTCCTTCCAAATAGAGAGCGGCACATTTTGAAATGCTTGAAAAGTAAATTTATTAACTGTGGTATCAAAATGCATGCCTGGAGAATAGCCAAAAATACCACCTGGCCGCAAGATGACATATTTTAATCCTTCGCGCCCCCATTGGTGCAGTATGTGCTCGCCGCGTATCTTTGTTTCGCCATAGGGGCTATACGCATGTAGGAGGGCGCGTTCTGTAAGCGGGGGAGGGCTTGATCCGTATATGTGAATGGATGATGGGAATATCATCTTTATATTTTTTTGCAAACACATGCGTGCAATGCGCTCTAGACCGGCGACATTTACTTTGTGGTATTCCAGTTCCTTCGTGTAGCTTTCCTGAATATTAGATTTCCCCGCAAGGTGTACAAGGATGCTATGGGGCTCAAAAGCGTCTTCCAACAATGGCTCGGTGAGTATGTTGCCATATACGGGGGTTGCATGCGGCATATATTGGAGGAGCATTGAGCCAATGTTTCCGCGCGCCCCCGTGACGTAGATATGAGACATTACATTATTTCTTTAATGAATGATGCGAAGCTTTTTTCGAACGCATGACGGGTATGGTTGTCTTTAGCAAATGCGCGGGCTTTCTCCGAGGCGTTGTGGAGTTCGCCATCGGGCATGCGCATGACCATCTCTACGAGGTGCATGGTGGAGGCGATCATCTCCTGATCTGTTGACCCGTTGATTTGAAATCCGTGCACTTCTGCGCGCACGAAGCTTTCTGGAGTAACGATAGGTATCGTACCGTGATGTAATAATCGTGCAATAGTGCCAGGACCGCCCTCTGCCGCACTTGCGTATACGGTAGCGATGCATTGGTCTGCGATATCACAAAACTCTTTTGATGTAAGGTCCATCCATCCTAGTGGGTGGATGTTTGCATGAGTTGCAATAAGCGGTTGTACCCATTGCCAAAACCGCGGCTCTTCTTGCATGTTGCCCACGACGTACAGCTCTGCATGTGGCATTCTCGAAAATGCTTCAAGTACAATGTCTAAGCCTTTATGTACAAGACCACCACCTCCCATCCATATAA
Organism: Candidatus Paceibacterota bacterium; assembly: GCA_030583765.1. NCBI lineage: Bacteria > Bacillati > Minisyncoccota > Minisyncoccota bacterium. The sequence continues at coordinate 208,915 of CP129474.1, read as the reverse complement.
ATTTATTACGAGCTACTGAAAGATCTTTTTTCTTATATGGAGGGAGTACACAGCTACTTATAGGAATACAATGACCACGTGGGCGCTGGCTGAATGAATCTCGTTGGAGTGCGGTGCCAAAATAGGTGAGGTGATCGGCATACTCATCTGAGAGTGTGCTGGGTAGTTGTCGCGCCATGGGTACTGTTATGCCCGTGCGCTCGCGGAACCACGTAAGACGCCGTAGCTCGGCAGCATTCCAGGTGAGCCAGTGGTTATTCGTTGCCCAGTATACTTTCTTAATGGGGAGTTCCTCGGGTATATCTTTGAGATTGTTGAGGTTATCTATGACAATGGCATACCGCTTCCAATCGACCGAGAATGGCTTCCAAACATCGCAATAGTCAACGATATATCCGGCATCGTTGAGGATTTGAACCATCCTGACTGATTCCCAGTAAATGGTGTGCTTATTAAAAATAGGGTCAGAGAGAGGCACGCCGCGCACGTAGCGATCGATACCGGTTGCGCTATAAATAATCAGTGCTCGTGGCGCGTCGTTCGGAAGACGCTCGCTACCAAGGTCTGGATACGTGATTCCCTGCGCGTGCCCGCGCGGCATGATACGCGAAGCGAGTTTGCGAAGCCCGTGCGCAAGGAGATAGCGTGCTTTTTTCATAATTGTATCGATGAAAGTCGGGCAACATAAGAATCTTTTTGCCCAAGGAGGTCTTGAGGGTTGCCTGCTTCTACAACTTTTCCGTGATCGAGGGCAATAATTTGGTCAAAAGAAAGGATTGACGCAATGCGATGTGTGATGGCGATGACAGTCGTCTTTCCACGAAGATTCTGCAGTGCTTTTTGGATGAGCTCTTCTGACTCATGATCTACGGCGCTTGTCGCCTCGTCTAAGATAAGAATGCTTGGCTCGCGTGCGAGTGCGCGCGCAAGCACTATGCGTTGGCGTTGCCCGCCAGAAAGTTTTAATCCACGATCGCCAACTCTTGTCGCGAACTGCTCAGGGAGCTCCATAACGGTATCATATATATGCGCTCGTTTTGCGGCTTGTATGATCTGCTCCTGCGTCACCTCGTTATCAAAAAAACGGATATTGTTTTCAATAGTATCGTTGAGTAGAAACGGGTCTTGTGGCACGTATCCTATGTGCTTGCGCCATTCATGCATATCAATAGTAGAAATGTCATGTCCGTCTATGGTGACACGCCCAGCCTGAGGCGTCAGAAGTCGTAGAAGTATGTCTCCGATGGTTGTTTTCCCAATGCCCGAAGGACCAACGATTGCGGTAAATGATCCGCGTGGCACCGAGAAAGACGCATTCACAAGAATTTTCTTTGTTTCATTGTAAGCAAAGTCTACATTGTCAAACGTGAGCTCTTTTTGGAAAGAGAAGGGCGTAGTGCCAGTATTCTGTTCCCGTTGTGTTACGATTTCTTTGCGATATCGGAGTATGCTCTTTAGGTGCGGAGTAAATTCATTGATTGCATGGAGGTTGCTCTGTGTTGATTGTAAAAAGGAAAACATTTTTTGAATGAGATACATGATCACCACAAATGATGCGATAGAAAATGTTGGTGCAGTGTATGAGAGGGCAAAAAGTATACTGATAAAAATGAAACTCACCGGCTCAATGAGCGCGAGCGCGGACTGTCTGTAAAAAGAAGTTTTGACACGCGCGTTGCGCAGGTTCCGGAAATATTGTCTGCCCGTGTCGAGCACAGGATGTTCGCGCGCAGCGGCCTTAATAGCTTTAATGCCAAAAAAGCTCTCACTGAGATAATGGTGTATATCTCGTGTGCTTGTGGCAGCTTCTTCGATCAATTTGCGGCTGCGATAGAAAACTGGCTTTAAGAGAAAAAACATCGCTCCACCAATACCGATCGATAAAAGAGTAATTGGCGTTGAGATGCTGAGCGCGGCAAGGGCATAGGTTATGAATCCGGTGAGAAAAATAGCAACAGCGCTTACTTGGTTAAATACCATTGCGCCGCGTTCCACATCCATAATCATGACCGCTTCTAAATGCCCAGCTTTTTTATTGAGAAGATATGGCCACGTTGCCTGAAGCGTCTTGGAAAGCAGGTCGTTTCGTGTCTGCTCCTCAAAGCGTGCTACAGTAAGGGCATTCATATAGCGCACGGCAAATTGCACTACGGCTTTAAAAATGAAAAGGGTAATGATAAAGCCAAGTAGGAACGGTGGTGTGACGGGTATGTGTAAAACATTGAATGCTGTAGTAATAAAGTCCGTGATAATGTTCGCGGATGGAAGATCCTGCCCCGTCATCAGATAAAAAAGCGGGATCGCAGCGCTAATGCCAACCGCTTCGGAAAGACCGCCTAAGAACCCAAGGCCGATGAGACCGGCAAATTGCAGCTTATATTTTCGAAACGCAAAGAGCACGAGCTGCGCTATAGAGATTAGTTTTTTTGTTGGGACGAGTGCCATATTTGCGACTTATACCATACCATATTTTTATTGATTTTACAATGTTTTTCGGGGTTGTTATGATACGCAAAATGTACGCACATCTTCGCGGTCGCATAGGGCGTGTCCTGCAACACTGGTTTGTGCGGCGGGTTGCAATTTTGCAAATTGGTACTGTTGCGGCGACTCTGACCCAGGCAGTTGCCGGCGTTCTTATTGCGCGGCTTTTGGCACCAGAAGCGTTTGGTATCTATGCACTTGCGATGGGGCTGGCTGGCATGATGAGTATTGTGTTTGGCGTCGGTATACAAGAGTCAGTAACGTCGATGGTTGGTCGTGCGTATCATAGCAGTGATCGGGCGGAGGTAGTTTCTCTTTTTGCATATGCGCTCAAGGCTTCGCTGATGCTTGGAATGTGTGGTATTGCGATTGGGGCTCTGGCGCCGTGGATCGCCCATGCGTGGTACGGTGCTTCCGCAATCGGATGGTATGCGCTTGTTGTGGTGTGCGCGTCGGTGATCTCGACTCTCTTCTTCGCGCTTGCGAGTGTTGCATTACAGATTTCTGGCGGCGTGCGTTCGCTTTCTGCATTTGTATTTCTCGATATCTTTGTACGCAACGGTCTTGCTCTCGGCGCTATTCTGTTAGGATTTGGAGTTGCCGGTGCAATGGCGGGACACTTTGTAGGTGCGTGTGTCATTGCTCTTGTGAGCGCTTGGCTTCTCCAGCGCACTCACGTGAGAGATTCGCTCATGCCGAGCTGGGAAGAAATTCTTTCGCACGTTGCTCGCGTATCACTTGCGCGCTACATGCGCGCAAGTGCCCTGGTGGCATTTGATAGAAACATCGGTACGCTTTTTGCGGTGCTCCCCGTGGTCCTCTTGGGTACATTTGTCACTGCGGGAGAGGTGGGAGCGTTTAAGGTCGCATTTGGTTTTATCAATATTGGCGTCGGCATGATTGGGCCGCTCTCCACGCTATTGAATGGGGAATTCCCACGTCTTGAACTTGTTGGGCTTGCAGCCGTACGGCGCACCTTTGTGCGCGCTACGTCCGTTGGTGTTGTTATAACAGCCGCTATCGCTGGCGTACTGGCGCTCATCGCTCCAACGGTATTTCCCATACTCTACGGCGAACTGTTCGCAGATGCCTCGCACCTTGTTGCGCTCTTGTTTGGGTATGGCGTGGTATACGGCATTGGCGTTGCGTTGGGGCCCCTATGGCGCGCGCTCCATGCGGTACACTATTCCATAGGCATCAATATCGGCGTGCTCGCTCTCGGCATCCCAACAGGCTTGTGGGCTATGGGGCATTTCGGAGTTTTGGGCGCGATTGGGATGGTGACAGTATGGTATGGCGCCTCGCACATAGTCTCGTGGCTTATGCTCTGGCGTATTATGTCGCGAAGGATAGCCGTTGCCACAGCACCGATAATTCCGTAAACTGCTACAAGCTATGCAATCCCAGACCCTGGCTCGGATCGCGCGCGTTCTCGTGTATGCAACGGCAGTGGTGCCGCTGATTATTTTTGCGCAGTATATTTCCCCATTTCATTTTGGGAAGGCGATTATCTTTCGTTCGATCATAGAGCTTCTAGTGGTGGTGTATGGTATGCTCGTGATCGTTGATCGCTCCTATGCGCCTCGTATGCACGGCCTCACCGTGGCCATGCTCACCTTCACTGCGGCATTCGGTATCGCAACGGCGACAAGCATTGTGCCATGGGCGAGTTTTTGGGGCTCACTTGAACGAATGGGTGGGTTCTTTAGCTTCCTCCATTTCACTGCGTTTGCGCTCATTGTGCCATCAGTCCTTCGTGAACGAGCGCACTGGATATTCTTTTTGAATCTTCTTGTCGCTGGCGGAGTGCTTTCGGCGCTGTATGGTTTTGGCCAAAAGCTCCCCGTGTGTACACCTGGCTCTTCGGGTATTTGTGCGCTGTCATCGTGGTTTATCGGAGGCGGAGGCCGTGAACGTATTTTTGGTACTATAGGTAATGCGGCTCTGTTTGCGGGGTATCAGATCTCTGTAGTGTTTTTAGCTCTTGCGCTATGGGTGAGGGGACAGGGTTCTACGTGGGAGCGCCGTCTCTATCAGGCTATGATCGGGCTTGGTCTTTTGGCGGTTACTATGACCGTTGTTCGTGGTTCGCTCCTTGGTGTGGGCCTTGGCGCGCTGCTCTTCACGGCAGGCATGTGGTGGAAGTTTCGTGAAACGTGGTCGCGCAATGCGCTTGTTGGTGTGCTCGGGATTGCCGCGATTCTCGGTCTTCTTATCTCGGTCCCTGCGTTAAAGGATTCCTCAATCGCTCAGGGCTCACGCTTCATGCGTCGTCTCACCGATACATCATTTGATTCCTACACAGCGAAAACGCGTTTTTGGGCATGGGATGCTGGCTTGCGTGGATGGCAGGAGTCGCCAAAAACGATGCTCCTTGGTTGGGGACCTGAAAACTTCAACATTCCTTTTGCACAACATTTCAACCCACAATTTTTCCGTGGTTATGGATCGGAAACATTCTTTGATCGAGCGCACAATATGTTTGTTGAGGTGCTCGTTACCATGGGCCTTTTAGGCTTAGGGAGCTATGTAGCCTTGTTTGCTACGCTATTTTGGGCTCTCTACCGCATCTCTCAGCGCGACGATGCTTCGTGGCGCATGGCGTGGGCACTAGGGAGTGGCACAGTGGCGTACATGATCCACAATGCATTTATCTTTGATACTACGGCTAATTGGCTCCTTTTCTTTGCCATCTTTTCCTTCATTGCGTGGGAGCGCTTTGGTCAAGGCGCCACCGCTCCACAGAGGCTGATCGCGGCCCGCTGGGTTGCCCCAGCTATCGGCGTTGCGTTGAGTATTATCGCGTGCATCTTCATTTGGACAACTGCGGTAATCCCGGCGAGGGCAAACCGCGCCATTACGTGGGGCATCGTGTATGGATGGAATAATGATTTTCCTCGCGCGGTGAGCTCGTTTAAAGAAGGCATTGAAAAGAACACTATTGGGCTATATGAATATCGCCATCGCTTTGCGCAGTTCCTCCTTGATGACGTGAGCCGCTTCGCGCCACTGGGAGTGCAGTTTACTGATGCGATGCAATATGCAATTGCAGAGGTGGAAAAAAATAAAATTAAAAATCCGCACGACTATCTACCACTTCTCTACCTCTCCCGTCTCTATGTGACGCTTGGGAAAGATGATCCTACATCTGCGTGGAACGATAAGGCGCTTGAAAACGCAACCGCCGCTCTCAAGCTTTCAGAAACATTTGTGCGTACATACTATGAGATCGGTCAGGCGTATCTCAATAAGAACGATTACGAAACGGGCGTTGCCTGGTTTAAAAAGGCAGCGAAGCTCAACCCAGAAGTAGCAGTTTCTTACTGGTATGTTGGCGCCGTTGAATTGGAGCGCAATAACAAAGCAGTTGCGATGGATTATTTCGAAGAAGCATTTGATCGTGGCTATGTCGGCACAGAAGTGGACTACAATCGGGTGGTGCCGCTCTATAACGAATTTAACAACTACACGCGACTTGTGCAGATTTTTGAAGAGCTCGTAAAAATTCAGCCAGCCGATGCTCAGTATCGCGTTTCACTTTCTGCGGCGTATGCGAGCGCTGGACGAATCGACGATGCGCTCCAAGCGGCACGTGAGGCAGTGAAGATCAATCCGGAGCTTATTGATGAAGCGCGCATGTTCGCGCGGAGTCTTGGGCGGGAACTCTAGCGGCCTTTTCCAAAGAGAACAAGTGCAATGGTACGAAGTAAAATACTCACATCGAGCACGAGAGAGCGGTGTTTAATATAATAGAGATCGTACTGGAGTTTTTCTGCGGCGTCGCGCACTGAGGCGCCATAGTCGTACAAGATTTGTGCAAGCCCTGTAAGCCCAGGCGTTACGAGGTAGCGCTCATTGTAGAACGGGATTGCGTCTCGGAGCATGCCATGGAATTCTGGACGCTCGGCGCGCGGACCAACAAATGAAAGCTCGCCTTTCAAAACATTCCACAGTTGAGGCAGCTCATCAATGCGTGTCTTGCGCATGAATCGTCCAAAGCGCGTAACGCGAGGGTCTTCTTTTTGAGCCCAGACGGCGCCTGTGTGTGCCTCCGCATTTGCAACCATAGAGCGGAATTTGAGCAGTGTGAAAGGTTTGAGTCCTTTTCCGATGCGCATTTGACGATATAAGAGTGGACCAGGAGAAGAGAGGCGAATCGCTCCTGCGACGAGCGGAAGCGCAAGGAGCGTCGGAATTCCAAGGACTACGGCGCATGTAATATCTACGGCGCGCTTAGCAATCGCATAGCCACGTTGGGATGCCGTAGGAATATTACTGGTAACCCACTCATTATCTACGGCTCCGAGCACCACCTTTCCAAGTGCCATTTCTGCAAAATCAGACAAGCGCATAAAGCGCACATTGTGCTCCATGCATGCAGCAAAGAGATCGCGCACGCGATGAGTTGTGTGCGCTTGTGGGCCGACGACAATAATGTCATATGCGCCGTGCGTGATGGCGGAGAGAATATCAAAGCCTTCGGGCATGCGCAGAGGTATGTATCCGAGATATGGGTTTGCGACGAGTGCTCCCATAACTTCTTCGGTTGCTGCGTCTGTGCCAATAAACAGCGTACGAAGTGCAATACGAGCCGAGGCACGGATGACGATCATGCGCGCTGTGATCAAAAGACACGTCGCGATGGTAATAAAGAGAAACAGGTTTGTCTTTGGAGTAATCTCAAAAAATGGAGAGAGGTAGAACAGCGCAATCGACGCTGCCGATGCAAGTGCTGCGCCTTGAATGACGCCGCTTGCAATGTGCGCAGAGGTGTTCTGTGCAGTGAGGTCATAGAGGTTGGCGATATACAGACCAATGATCCACGCTAAGCCGATCAATAAAAAGGGGATCCCGTGGAGGAGGAACTGTGCCTCAAAAGTATCCGGATAACGTGCCCAGATAGTAAGCGCAAGGGCCCCAGCGAGGGCTACAATATCTGCGCATAAGATAAGAAAACGACGCATAGAGAGTTGATAAATAATACAGTTTTTAACTCATTTTGTCAATGAATCGTGTGCGCATATCCATGGTATACTCTCATGTATATGTCACCACGCATAGTTGCGCGTTTTTTCGTATCTTTTTTGGTGGGCATGGCGCTTTGGGTACCGCATGCCTCTGCAGATATTCTCGGCCAACGTGAGGCATTTTTTGTGAATGCTGGCTTTGATATTGCAAACCGTCAGGGCCTCGATGCTACATTACACCGTATCAGTGAGCGTGCATATTGGTATATCGAAGATGCGGCATGGGCCGAACTTGCATCCACAGATCGCGTGCGCATTTCTGAGGCGCTGGTGGCGCTCGCAACCGAATTCGATACGCGCATATACCCTACTACCACCGCCATGTGGGGCGCTGAAGCTCGACCTGGCATTGATGGCGATGCGCGCATCACCATCCTTTTACATAGACTCAATCAAGGTGCGGGTGGCTACTTTGATACCATTCATAGCTATAGTCCGCAGCAGGCGCAGGGGACCAACGCGCGTGAAATGGTTGTAGTGAATCTCGACTCTTTGCTTTCGCGACAGGCGCATATTTTTTTGGCGCACGAATTCCAGCACCTGATTTCATTGAATCAGAAGGAATTTACCTGGGGCATTTCTGAAGATGTATGGCTTAACGAGCTGCGCGCAGAATATACGGTATCGCTGATGGGGTACAACACGCCGTTCGCAGGATCAAGTCTTGAGAGCCGAGTGGATACGCTCAAGAGGTTCCCTACTGATAGCGCTCTTGCGTGGGGCGGGACGCGCGCGGACTATGGTCAAGTGGCGCTCCTTGCAGAATATCTTGTGGGGCGATTTGGTGAGGGCATCTTGCGTGATACGCTACGCGCAAACGCTGCAGGTATTGCGTCGATCGATGCATGGCTTGCAGGTCGCGGACACCGTGAACGCTTTGCTGATGTTATCGCGGACTGGTGGGTCGCCAACATTGTGAATGATCCAATTGCGGATCCGCGATTCGGCTATGCACGCCCGGAGCTTACAGCAATGCACGCACAACCTTCTTTTGTTGCCTTAGCGCGCCAGGACACAGAACATGTTGCGGTTGCGGAAGCAGCAGGCTGGGAGCCGATAACTCATGATTTTCGAGTCGCAGACGTCTTAGCATCTGGAGATTCTGCGGTGCGCATCGCGGTCAATGGCGATTCGCGTGGTGTTTGGAAAATTCGCGCGGTGACCATCAACAGAGACGGCGCGCTTCGCGCATATGACGTGCCGGTCAACGGAGGGGCAGCGACGCTCATCATAGAGCCAGGACATACTATTGAACGTATAGTAATAGCCGGCGCCCACATTGGTCAGCAGAGCAACTGGGAGCAGTCGCCCGCGCTACCTTGGGAGGCTCGCATGCGTGTGATTCCTCTTACTGAGATTCCATCCGACGCTTTTATGATTCCTGGCACACCGACGGATCTCGAGGGCGCTCTCATAAAGCGGAATAACGCGGAAACGGAGATGTATGTTATTACGCGCGGATACAAGCGCTATTTGCGCCCAGAGATTATCGCGCTCTATGGCCACTTAGATCCTGCGCGAGTAATCCCGCTAGAACCCGCGGTCTTTGATAGCTACCCGACCGCTAGCTACATTCGCGTTGAGGGGGATGAGAAAGTCTATGCCGTGTGGCCCGACGGCACAAAGCACTGGCTGCGCATGTCCGGAGCGCAATTTGGGGCTTCTGGACGCGATTGGAACGCAATCTTTACCGTTTCTCCAGCCGAAGCTGCTGCCTATAAAACAGGGGTGGATATTACGCAATAACGAACCCTTTTGTGAAGCATTGCTCGTGTCTACGGGTGTGCTACCATATGCCTATGAAACTCGATATTACCTGTAAAATGATCGAGCTCACAAACCCGCTTCGCGCGTTTGTGGAAGAGAAGATTGGCAGCTTGGATCGTGGAGTTCCTGAATTGAAAGAGGGCTACGCAGTGGTGGAGATCGGCAAGCCATCGCGCCATCACAAAAGTGGTGAAGTGTTCTACGCTGAAGCGATGCTGAAAATGGGTCGCGCTACGCTCCGCGCAGAGAGCACCCACCATGATCTTCGCGCCGCCATTGTTGACGTACGTGAGGCGCTCAAGGCACAGCTTGCAAAGCGTAAAGAAAAAGCCCTCGCTCGCAGGACCAAGAAGAGATAGGATTCCATCTGCATGTCTTTATTCTCACGCATATTTGGCGATGCCAATGAGCGCGCGATTCGCGCGCTTTCTCCGCTTGTTGCGCAAGTCAACGCACTCGAAGAGGAGATGCAGGCACTTTCTGATGCTGATCTTCGCGCAAAGACGAGCGAATTTCGCGCGCGGCTTGCAAATGGTGCAACGCTCGAAGATCTCATGCCCGAAGCGTTCGCTGCGGTTCGTGAAGCATCGCGACGCACACTCAACAAGCGACATTTTGATGTTCAAATAATGGGCGGCGCAGTATTGCACAAGGGCGCTATCGCAGAAATGCGCACCGGTGAGGGGAAAACGCTCGTTGCTACGCTCCCCACGTATCTTAATGCCCTTGAGGGCAAGGGTGCACATGTGGTTACGGTGAACGACTACCTCTCCCGCCGTGATGCGGTGTGGATGGGGCAAATCTACGATGCGCTCGGCATGACCGTTGGCTGCATCAACCACGATGCGAGCTATCAGTATGATGCGACGCACCAGAGCACGAAGGCGGAATCAGGAGACGCAGCAGACGAGGCGCGTGATGTCACGGGTGGTTTTCGTGTTGTGCATGAGTTTTTGCGTCCCGTAGAGCGTAAAGAAGCGTACGCGGCAGACATTACCTATGGCACGAACAACGAATACGGGTTCGATTATCTCCGCGACAACATGGCATACCGTGCTGAAGACATGGTACAGCGAGGGCACCACTTTGCGCTCGTAGACGAAGTCGACTCTATTCTCATTGATGAAGCGCGCACGCCACTCATTATTTCAGCTCCAGATCAGGAGAGCACACAGCTCTACGAAACATTTGCGCGCATTGTGCCCGAGCTCCAACAGGAATCTGATTTTACGATTGATGAAAAACTCAAAGCAGTAAGTATCACTGAAGCAGGCATTGAAAAAGTAGAGAAGCGTTTAGGAATCGGCAACATCTACGACGAAGGGGGTGTGCGCTACGTACACCACCTCGAAGAAGCACTTCGCGCCCATGTCTTCTTTAAGCGCGATCGCGACTACGTCATCCGTGAAGGAGAAATAGTGATCGTTGACGAATTCACGGGCCGCCTCATGCCCGGACGTCGCTGGTCCGGTGGGCTCCACCAAGCGGTAGAAGCAAAAGAAGGTGTGCGCATTCAAAAGGAACAGCGCACGCTCGCAACGGTGACATTCCAGAATTACTTCCGTCTCTATACAAAACTCTCAGGCATGACGGGTACGGCACGCACCTCGGGTGAAGAATTTCATAAGGTATATAGTCTCGATGTTATTTCGGTGCCGACGCACCGCCCCATGATTCGTGCAGACCAGCCAGACCGCGTGTACAAAACAGAAGCAGGCAAATTCCGTGCCGTGGTTCGCGAAGTGCGCGAGCGTATCGCACAAGGTCAGCCCGTGCTTATCGGCACGTCGTCTATCCAGAAAAATGAACTCATGGACCAACTCCTCACGCAGGAGGGCATTCCTCACAACACGTTGAATGCAAAGAACCATGAAAAAGAAGCAGAAATTATCGCGCAAGCGGGCAAGAGCGGAGCGGTAACCGTGGCAACTAACCTCGCTGGCCGTGGCGTGGACATTCTTTTGGGTGGCAACCCACCAACGCCAGAGGATGCAGAAAAAGTTCGCACTGCGGGCGGCTTGCATGTGATTGGCACAGAGCGTCATGACTCTCGCCGTGTTGATGATCAGCTCCGCGGCCGCGCAGGTCGTCAGGGTGACCCTGGCTCTTCGCAATTTTTTGTATCACTGGATGACGAGCTCGTGCGTATTTTTGCGGGCGACCGCGTCAAAAACCTTTTGGAACGGTTGGGACTGGGTGAAGACGACGTCATTGAGCATTCCATGCTGACGTCCGCAATTGCGCAGGCACAAACGCGCGTAGAGGGGCACCATTTTGATAGCCGCAAGTACGTCCTTGAATACGATGACGTCATGAACAAGCACCGCGAGGCGATCTACGGCCTTCGCCGCAAAGCGCTCATGGGCGAAGATCTCGCTTCCTATGTGCGTGATGCGATTCAAGAAGCAATCGATGCCATGGTTCGCACGCACATGAGCGTTGAAACCGGTGCGTGGGATACAAAGCAGATCGCCGAATCATTCGCTGCGCTTGTTCCCGGGGCTTCTGTGCAGAAGGCTCTGGAAGAAAAGAGCGAATCAGGGTCTCCGGAAGACGTGATTGCATTTCTCTCTGAAGAGGCGGCGCGTGCCTATGCGCTGAAAGAAGAAAAGATTGGCGCTGATTCTATGCGTCAAGTGGAGCGCATGGTGCTTCTGCGCACCATTGATACGCTCTGGATGGATCACTTGGAGCTCATGGAGCACTTGCGAGATTCTGTACGCCTGCGCGCCTATGGTCAGCGCGAGCCACTCGTAGAATATAAACTTGAAGCACAGCGCATGTTCAACGAACTCCTTGCGGGAGTCCGTGGTCAGCTTGCGCACGTGATCTACAAAGTAGAGGTAACGCAACAGCCGCGCCCAACACCGATGCAAGAAACGATGACCCTGCAAAAAGGACAAGAAGCAGTTGCTTCGCCATCGACACAATCAGCGCAGGGAAGTGTTGGCCGCAATGACCCGTGCCCTTGCGGCAGCGGAAAGAAGTATAAAAAGTGTCACGGGGCGTAGGAGTGCTGGAGTAAATAGATTGTATTGAGATGCTGTGGGAAGTAATTTCATGATATAGTTCATGATATAGTTCATGATATAGTTCATGATATAGTTATGGAACAAGAGCCGAATAGCGTAAGTAAGGAATTACAAGAGATGTACGACGCAGATCAAGAGGATCGGGCGAATTGGCGTACTGGCACTGATTGGGAAACCGTTAGACCACGAGACAATGCTCGGCTGAAAAGAATAGAGGAGCTATACGCCCGAGGATTATTACAAACTCCTGATGATATGTATAATGCCGCAATGATATATCAGCACGGGGATAAGCCCGAGCATTACCTAAGGGCTATGGAGCTATCAAGAAAAGCCGGGGAACGTGGTCACCCTGATGGGAAAAGATTCTCTGCATTAGCTGAAGATCGTTATCTATTGTCTATCGGTAAGGCTCAGATTTGGGGCACTCAATTTAGTAGAAAAACTGCTGACGGGCCATGGCGGCTAACGGAACCGTTCGAGAGTGGTACTAAAACCGATGCAGAAAGAAAAGAAATAGGCTTAACCGATATAGAAGAAAAATTAAAAGATTTAAATAGTAAATAAGTGAGTGTGGACCCCTTTTAATCACCGTGATCTTTTCTGACACATCCCTATAGGGATAGGGTGCGACAAATATAAAAAGTGTGGACTCTCATCAACGCCCCACACCATAAGGGATAATCGTCCTTATTTCGCCCATTTCTAGACATTTTTGCACGCACAGTGTAGGTTGACTTTTCAGTAAAAAAGTGCTATAATTAACCCAGAACCTTAAGATTAAAGAAAGGACGTGCAGTATGACTGAGAGCTACCGCGTCGTCGTCGACTACGGGCAGAGCTTGGCGCAGATGATCGCGGTCGGCGCGTACGACTACGCCATCAGCGACATCAACGCCAGCAACTTCCCGCTCACCGGCAATGGTAGGCAGGAGGTGGTTGTCGAGACCGTCTATTACGATGGGCGTGAGATGACCACCAGCGAAGTGCTCGCGGACCTGGAGTCCAAGGGCATGCGTCCGGCGACACTGCCGGAGCTTCTCGCTCTGGGAACCAGCCATCCCGACCTCCAGTACGAGTTCCCGATCGTCGCCCTCGGCTCCGTGTGGCAGCATCGCGACGGCGGCCGCTTCGCGCCTTGCCTCGACAGGATCGGCTCGGAGCGCGGGCTGAGCCTGAGCTGGTACGACGGGAGGTGGGATGACGACTGTCGGGTCGCCGCCGTTCGCAAGTAGTCCCAAAACCAAGCGCCCGTCTTTGCATCATGCAGAGGCGGGCGGTTTTCTTTTTGTTTTGCACAGGGTGCGCTCGCGCGAGTGGTAGGAATGGTATACTTGCATTAAGTAGTTGCCGGGCGGCTTGCCGCAGACGGCGATAAAAAGAAAGGGGGTGTCGCATGTATAAACTCACCTTCTGGTTGTTGATCATTGGTGGCTTGAACTGGCTCTTGCTGGGCTTGTTCAACTGGGAAATCGGATACTTCCTAGTAGATATCGCTTCGTGGCTTCCAAGAGTCATCTATGTTGCCGTCGGTCTCTCGGCAATATACCAGTTGCTCCGTCGTTCATAAGGCGACACCAACAAAAACGCCTCTCATACGTGGGGCGTTTTTGTTTTGCGTGGACTGTGGGGCGGCTGGACATTTTCTATATTTATTATATGATTATTTCTTCACGCGCAGTTTTTGTGGGCCGCGTGTGATCATCCCACAATAAGGAGAATGAGTCATGACGATGGAAAGAGGTAGATCTGGTTCGCCGTTGCCAGCGTTTCTCTCCCTGTGGTTCTTGATGCTTCTTTTCGCAGCTGACGGAGATGACGGGGCGAGCGCTACGATCTATCGACACGGCGTCATCGTGGACTACGGGCAGAGCCTGGCGCAGATGGTTGCGCAGGGCAAGTACGTATACGTTGACGGTCATATCACCGCGAACCACTTCCCGATACGGGGCAGCGGCAAGCAGAGGGTTGTGATCGAGCTTGTGTACTTCAGTTCCAGCATGTCGGCTGAAGAGGTGCGATGGGAGCTTGAGTCCAGAGGCATGCGCTCGGCGACTCTTCCCGAGTTGCTCGCCTTCGGCGCGACGTATCCATCCTACCAGCGCAGGTTCCCGATTGTTGCCTTGGGGTCTGCGTGGACGCCTTTGCGTGGTCAGGATTACGCGTACGTTCCGTATCTCGCGGAGCGTGATGCGAGACGCGTGTTAATTCTTGAAGACCGCAACCGCAGGTGGGGCTACAATACTTGGATAGCCGCGGTTCAACTGCCTGCCGACATGGCAAGTAAGTAGGCATCCTGACCTTTCAGCGCTTGTTCGCATAACACGAACGAGCGCTTTCTTTTTGTTTTGCGTGGACTGTGGATGGTGATGCTGGTACGATTGGGCATGGCATTCGCACGCCCCATGCGCATCTCGCGGAGTGGCTTAAAGCTCTTTCTAGAGTGCCCGCGTTGTTTTTGGCTCGACACGCACCATAAAATCAAACGGCCGCCGAGCTACCCCTACACCCTCGCCGCCGCAGTAGACTATCTCGTGAAGCAAGAATTCGACACGTATCGTGTTCGCGGCGTGCTCCCTGAGGTGCTTGTGCGTGCTGGCATTGATGCGAAGCTCTACGACGGACCGGACTTGGAAACATGGCGCAATAACTTCAAAGGCATCGCCTACACTGATGAAGACCTGCAAGCAACGCTCTATGGTGCTATAGATGACATTCTCACATTCGCTGACGGTTCGCTTGCGGTAGTGGATTATAAATCAACGGGCGCACGCGAGATAACGGTGTACGCGGATTACCAAAAGCAGATGGACACCTACACGTACATTCTCCAGCACATGGGATATACTACGCAGCCGCATGCATATTTTGTATTCTACATGGCGGATAAAACGGGCGGGGGCTTTAAAGATGCGCTACCGTTTACAAGTGCGGTGCGACAGGTGTCTGTGGATCCTTCGTGGGTGCCAGACGCATTTGCTCGTGCGGTTACTACGTCGCGCCAGAAAGAAGCACCAGCGCCTGCGCCACAGTGCGTACACTGTTACTATGTTGCGAGCGCCGCGGCACATGGCTTGCCCGAGCTCGCCGCGACAGACCGTGACGCTGATTACGTGATTGTCCCTGAATAATTATGAACAAACCACTTACCGCAGAACATTTTTATAAATTCTTTCAGTGTCCGCACTGGATTTGGTATGACATCTATGGCGATCAGTCGCGCAAGGGTGCGGTACCTGCACTCTTAGAGCTGATTAACCGTGGGAAGACATCGGCAGCTAGTAGCGCTCTAAGGACGCACAAAAAATTTGAAGAACTCAAGCCAGAAGCCTATAAAGATTTAGAAGAAGCACACCGCGCCACGCTGGAGCTTATGAAGCAGGGGAAGAATATTTACCATGGCGTTTTAATGCACAATGAATGGGTAGGTATGCCAGACTTGCTTGAAGCGCGCCCTGGCTCCTCTCGCTTCGGTCCGTGGCAGTATGTGGTATACGATGCCCAGCGTTCGCTCGAATTGCGCGATGAGCACAAGTTTCCGCTTGTGTTCTATAGTCTCATTCTCGAAACCATTCAGGGTGTGCGACCCACCGAAGCGTACATGATTGATCCCGCCGGCAATGAACGTTCATTCGCGATCGCGGATTTTGTTGATCAGTTCCACCTGACGCGTGAAGAAATAGAACGCGTGCTTGATGGTGAAAAGCCCGCGCCGTTTTTGAAGTCCACCTGCAAGCGTACACCCTGGTACTCTCTATGCTTAGAAGAGACAGAGGGATGCAATGATGTTTCGTTGGTGTATCGACTTTCGCAATCAGACCAGCGGCGACTCTATGACATCGGTATTCACACAGTGCGTGACTTGGCCGAAGCAAACCCAGAAATGCTCCGCACACAGCTGGAGGATTGGCCATACGATAAAATCATCCGCTTTTCTAACCAAGCGCGCGCATTGCACTCCGGCCAACCCCTGGTATTGCGCACGACATCATTTCCTGAAGTTGCTACGGAGCTCTATTTTGACATCGAGAGCGACCCTATTCGGGATGTTGACTATCTATTAGGTGTTTTGCAGGTTGAGAGTGCAACGGGTAAGGGCACCTACCATTCTTTTGTGGCAAAAGATGCGTCGGGTGAGGAGGCGATGTGGCGGTCGTTTCTTGATTTTCTTGCGCCGCTTGAAAATTATGCGGTATATCACTATGCAGGATATGAGCGGCAGGTGTTCGATCGTCTTGCGCTTAAATACAATGCGCCGAGCGTGATCGTTGACGCATTTCGCGAGCGATCCATTGACGTACACCAGCGCGTATTAGATGCGGTGGTGTTGCCGCTCTACTTCTACACACTCAAAGATGTAGCAAAGTTCCTTGGATTTACGTGGCGTGATCCGCGTGCGGGTGGTGCTGAATCGGTGCTTTGGTTTGATCAGTATATCAGCACAGGTGATGCGGCGATTTTAGAGCAGCTCCTCGCGTATAACGAAGATGACGTGCGCGCAACACGGCTCGTGAAGGAGTGGCTGGCGGCGCAGAAGCCCCAAAAAGGTGAGCATGAAATGCTTGATGCATCGTAGGTTATTGACTTTCAAAGCCAGTGTGGTTGAATGACGAGCGTTGCGCGCGAGCGCATTTTCTATGAACTCACAGCGGACTCGAATCATTGTGTTACTTGTCCTTTCGCTAGCGCTTTTTGTCTATGTTGCGCCAGGTGTTGTGAACCGGGGGATTGCATGGATTGACGGGAAGATAGGGATTTCTCTACCACGCGTTCCCGCATCTGATTTCCACCTCGGTCTTGATCTTGTCGGCGGTGCGCACTTGCTTTATCAGGCTGACCTCTCGCAAATCTCGGGCATTGATCCCGACGACGCCATGGAAGGTATTCGTGATGTCATCGAACGTCGTGTGAACGCGTTCGGCGTTGCTGAGCCTCTGGTGCAGGTGAGCGGCAGCGATCGTTTGATCGTTGAGCTCGCAGGTATTACTGATATCAACCAGGCGATCCGCCTCATTGGTGAGACGCCCTTTTTGGAATTTAAGGAAATGGTCCCTACTCCATCAGTAGCTCCGGGAAGGCCGACGCCAACGCCAAATCCGCTGGACGATGGCTTTGTAACAACGGGTCTCAATGGCCGCCACCTCGCTCGTGCTCAAGTCATTTTTGATCCCAATACGGGCCGCCCTTTAGTGAGTCTGAACCTGAACGCAGAGGGTACAAAACTTTTTGCCGAAATTACCAAACGCAACCTTGGGAAGATCGTCGCCATTTATCTTGACGGGCAAATTATCTCCGCTCCCATCGTTGAATCTGAAATTCCAAATGGTGAAGCGGTTATTTCCGGAGTCTTTACGCCCGCGGAAGCAAAGACACTTGCGACGCGTCTCAACTCTGGCGCGCTTCCGGTGCCGATCTCCCTCATTTCGCAACAGACCGTTGGTGCTTCACTGGGCGCCGTGTCTCTTGCGCAGAGCTTGCGCGCAGGTCTTTTCGGATTTCTTTTTGTGGCGCTCTTCATGATCCTGTTCTATCGCGTGCCTGGCGTTATGGCTGTGCTCGCGCTTGGCGTGTACACGCTCATTGTGCTCGCGCTCTATAAGGCGATTCCTGTTACGCTCACACTTGCAGGTATCGCTGGGTTTGTCCTCTCCGTTGGTATTGCCGTAGATGCGAACGTGCTTATTTTTGCGCGTATGCGCGAGGAACTTGCTCAGGGCAAGGCGCTTTCATTAGCGCTTACCGAAGGGTTCTCTCGTGCCTGGCTCTCTATCCGTGATGGACACATGACAACGCTCATTGGTGCTGGGGTACTCTATGGATTTACATCTTCTGTGGTGAAGGGGTTCGCGCTCACACTAGGCCTTGGTGTGCTCACGAGTCTATTTACCGCGACTATTGTTACGCAGGCGTTCTTGCGCGGCGTTGCGAATACGCGATTAGGTAAAATCCGTTGGCTTTTTTCATAACGTATGAATATTCGACGCATCCTCACTATTGGTTTCATAATCTCGGTCATTGCGATGATCGTGGCTACTGGGTCGTTTGTGCGCTACGGACTTCTCTTCGGCGTTGATTTTACCGGAGGGACAGTCATGGAGATATCGTTTGAGAATGAGCGTCCCGATGTCGCAACCATGCAGGCAGTGCTAACGGGGCGAGCCGACGCTCCATGGGCGTCTGCAACGGTGACACCCGCAAATGATGCGGGAATGATTATTCGCACTGGCCCGCTCACGGAAGCAGAGCACCAATTGTTGCTACAGGCATTACAAAAAGGACTTCCCCAACACCCATTTGTAGAGGATAAATTTGATTCCATTGGCCCCACAATTGGGGGAGAGCTCAAGACGAAAAGCATCCAAGCGATTGTCATCGTGCTGGTGCTCGTTGGCCTCTACATCGCCTGGGTGTTCCGCCGCGTAGGCCCCGTGCTTTCTTCGTGGACAATGGCTTTCGCTACGTTGGTTGGTCTCCTGCACGATCTCATCATTCCCGTTGGAGTCTTTGCGTATCTGGGGCACGCAGCACATGTCGAAATCGGTGCGGTGTTTGTTGCCGCGCTCCTGACGGTATTAGGCTACTCGATTTCCGACACCGTGGTTGTGTTTGACCGTGTGCGCGAGAATATTATCCGCAGTAATGGCCGTAGTTCGTTAGAAGAAATCATTCCACTTAGTATTCGGCAGACGCTGGTCCGCTCGTTGAACACGACGCTTACTACGCTACTCTCGTTGTTTGCGGTGTATTTCTTTGGAGGGGAGAGCGTGAAGTATTTCGCCCTTGCGCTCATCCTTGGCATAGGGCTTGGGGCGTATTCATCCGTATTCGTGGCATCGCCGCTCCTTTTGTGGCTTTCGCCAAGAAAGCGGTAGATTATCCACAGCATAATTGACAGTATGTAAAGAAAGTGATATTCTAAAAACATCGAAATCTTATGGCACGTTCATCACTTACCGGCATTCAAAAACTCGTTACCCGCCTTGTGCGCGAAGTAGCACCTCGTAATCGCGATATTATTGCGCGACGCTTTGGTTTTGCTTCCGGCCGTCGCGAGACCCTTGAGGCGATTGGCTCGAGCTATGGGATTACTCGCGAACGCGTACGCCAGATTGAAGAAGCAACGGTTTCGGCGGTTGCTAAAATCGCCCAGCGCGACGCTGACGTAAATGCCGTGGTAGCCTCCGTGATTGATGTATTGCAGCGCGAAGGTGGCGTTATGCGCCAAGACCTTCTTTTCCAGGAGATGAGCGGGTCTCCAAGCCTTACCACCACGAATGCCGCACTCGTGTTTGTACTGACGGTGAGCAACCAGGTGTTCCATGCTCCCGAGGGCGATCATTTCCATGCATTTTGGGCAGCACATCGTGCGCAAGCTGATGCTTTTCGTTCGGGTATCCAGGCACTTTCCCAGGCGCTTAAGTCGCACGCAGAACCAATGGAGTGGGAAGCGTTTTGTGGCGTTGCAAAGTCTACCAGTGCGGTGCTTGCGACGGGCATGCCGGTCAATGAAAAGCACCTTGTTGCCGCTCTCGCCATTTCTAAGGATATCGGCAAGAACATTTATGGCCAAGTTGGTCTTTCTGCATGGCCGCAGGTGAATCCGAAGGGCATCCGTGATAAGGCATATTTAGTACTTAAGCGCGAAGCAAAGCCACAACATTTCTCCGCAATTACCAAACTCATTAGTTCTGCTACGTTCCCAGACGGTAAGCGCGTGAACATGCAGACGGTTCACAACGAGCTCATTAAAGACAAGCGCTTTATTCTCGTTGGCCGCGGACTCTATGCCCTCTCGGAATGGGGTTACCAAGCCGGAACAGTAAAGGACGTTCTTGTGCATACTCTGAAAGAGGCGAAGTCACCTCTACCGAAGGCGGAACTCATTTCTCGTGTGCTTGCAAACCGTATGGTGAAAGAAAGCACCATCGTTCTCAACCTCCAGGACAGTGCGACATTCGCAAAACAGGCAGACGGTACATACACTCTTCGCAAAGCTTAGTCCACACACTCACGGCGCCATAGGCGCCGTCGTGGTATGATACAGAGGATCTTGTATGCTCTCGATTCTCTCTCAGACGTTTTCTGTATTTGAGCCGGTTCTTCCGGTAGCGCGTCTTATTGTGGGGATCTTGTTTAGTGTATGGTGGCTTTGGCTGCCCATCGTGCTTGCATCACTCGCCTTGCGTCAGTGGCAAGAGTATACGCGCACGCGGTATCTCCGAGGCATGAAATGGGTGCTTTTGGAGGTTGTCCCGCCTCCCGAGGTACAGCGGAGTCCAAAAATTGCCGAGAACTTCTTCTCGGGCCTCCATGGTATTTATGGGAGCTCTTTGAAGTGGAAAAAAATGTTCTTTGACGGCAAGATTCCTGACTGGTTTACCTGTGAAATTGTAGGGGATGCACAGGGTATGCGTTTTTATATACGCACCCCTGCGGGACATCGAAACCTTCTTGAGGCGCATGTCTTTGCTCAGTGGCCTGAAGCCGAAATTCGCGAAGCAGAAGATTACACCTCTC
This sequence comes from Candidatus Paceibacterota bacterium, assembly GCA_030583765.1. NCBI lineage: Bacteria > Bacillati > Minisyncoccota > Minisyncoccota bacterium. Next base: position 188,088 of record CP129474.1, on the reverse strand, counting down.
GTCTCCCGCAGGACATACCCAATGAGCAGTATGATCTCTTTGGCACTGAGCTTATTTTCACCAAAGAACACGCATATCCCATCCGCACGTACCCATTTTTTGAAGAGCAGAGTGGAAAGGATGAATACGTCCGTACTGATCCTATGGCAGCTTTGGCCGAAGTGATGAGCTCCCTTCGCCCGGGTGAACATGTGTGGTTGCAACTCACGTTGCGCCCCACAGGCGGTGACTGGGTAAAGGAAGGCCAGAAGGTCGTCGATAAAATCATGGGGAAAGATCCGAAAGCTCCGGACCCAACGTTTGGGCAAAAAGTCATATCGTTTATTGATCTTTTCGTTCCGGGCGGCAAGGCCAGCGAAGAGAAAAAGGAGAAAAAAGATTTTAATGTCATGGCACTTTCACCTGGTCAGCGCGCAGCCTTAGAGCAGATTGAATTAAAACTCTCAAAGCTTGCGTTTAAGGCGGGCTTTCGCTTTGTATACCTTGCAGATAAGACGGTATTTAATCGTGCGCGCATTGCTGGTGTAATTGGATACTTTAAGCAATTTTATGCGAATGACCTTAACTCATTTAAACCAAATGGAGAGGTCACAACCGCAGCCGATGGTAAATTAGCCTGGCTTTTCCCTTCGGGGCGTGGGTTCGGTGCCGCAGAGGCAGAATACAAAAAGAAAGTTGATCTTCTTGGAAAATATCGTGGTCGCGAATTCGTGAAAGACTATGCGATTCTCAATATCGAAGAGCTTGCAACGCTTTGGCACTTGCCTGGCTTGAATGTGAAGGCTGCTGGCTTACCTCGCGTTGAGGCAAAGAAGAGTACGCCACCAGCAAACCTCCCGGGGTTTTAGTTTCGTGGTACACTAACAATACATGGCGCTTCCTCCAGAAAATCCGGTAGTCCTCTTTGGACAAACAACCTTCCGCAATGAGTTGCGGCCGTTTGGCATTAAGATGGACGATCGACGTCGCCACATGTACGTCATTGGAAAGACGGGCATGGGGAAATCAGAACTGCTGAAGAATTTAGCCATCCAAGACATTCGTGACGGACGTGGCATCGCGTTCATCGATCCTCACGGAGATCCTGTTGAAGATCTTCTGGACTTTATTCCCGCACACCGCGTGAAGGATGTTATTTATTTCAATCCCGCAGATCTAGAGCACCCGATTGGCTTTAATATCATGGAGCATGTCAGTTTTGATAACCGTCACCTTGTTGCAGATGGCATGATGGCGGTATTCAAGAAGCTCTGGGTTGATCAATGGTCAGCTCGTATGGAATACATTCTCAACAATACGATTTTGGCACTTCTTGAAGCGCCTGGCTCTACGCTTCTGGGAATTAATCGTATGTTGGCGGACAAGGCGTATCGTAAATCTGTGGTAGATCAAGTTACTGATACAGAGGTAAAAGCATTTTGGACGCAGGAATTTGCGAAATATAACGAACGGTATGCCGGGGAAGCAACGGCCGCCATTCAGAATAAAATTGGTCAATTTGTCTCCAACCCACTCATTCGTAATATTGTCGGACAGGAAAAATCAGCATTCGATATGCGCAAAGCGATGGACGAGGGCAAGATCGTGCTGGTGAATATTTCTAAGGGGCGCGTGGGTGAAGATGCAAGCCGTCTTTTGGGCGCCATGCTTATTACGAAGATCCAGCTTGCTGCCATGTCTCGTGTAGATATCGCAAAGAATGAGCGCAATGACTTTATCCTTGTAGTTGATGAATTCCAAAACTTCGCCACCGCTTCTTTCGCAAACATCCTTTCCGAAGCACGTAAATTTAATCTGAGTCTTGTGATCGCAAACCAATACATCGCACAGATGGAAGATGCTGTGCGTGATGCCGTGTTTGGAAACGTAGGCACTATTATCTCATTCCGCGTGGGCGCGGAAGATGCAGAAATGTTAGAAAAAGAATTTGCACCGGAATTTGTGGCGCAGGATATTGTAAACCTTGGTAAGCGGCAGATTTATCTCAAACTCATGATTGACGGAGTCGCGTCTAAGGCGTTTTCTGCTATGACGATGGACACCTTGCCGCCAGAAGAAACAACGGAGCGCTTTAATGCAATTGAAGCGTCTCGGAAAACCTTTGGTCGTCCTCGCGCTGAGGTAGAAAAAACAATTGGGGACTGGCGAGAGGCTGGTGTAGCCCGTGATGATCACGCATCAGAAGGGCATTCATCAGCGCGGGAGCAATCTGCTGGCCCACGTCGTTCACAAGGAGATAGGCCACCTCGCCGTTCTCGAGGCGGAGGCGGTGGTCGTGGTGGATCTCAGTCCGAGCGGCCGGCACCAAGCGGGAAGATCACTGTTTCTGTGGGAGGAAAGGAACTTTCGCTTGCAGAGGCGATGCGGCAGGGAGTTATGCCGTTTACGTCGCAGAAAACGGGGCCAGGCCAGCCTCAAGAACCACGGCAACATATGAATAACGAAGAGCTGCGCAAGGTGCTCGCTGTTGCACTTGGCAAAGAGGAGGCTGTTGCCTCAACTGCCGATGAACGTTGAAAATCGGGCCATATCTGATACACTAGGCTCTGCATTTGCCCCTATAGCTCAGTTGGTAGAGCAGCTCCCTTTTAAGGAGACGGTCCCAGGTTCGAGTCCTGGTGGGGGCACTAGATTTTTTCCTATGCACATAGAACATCCTACGCGAATTGTGACAGTGGTCGGTGCTATTCTCTTTGCCTGTTTGATTGCGAACTTTTCGGTTGATGGATGGAATTGGGGAGTGCTCGATTTTGTGTTTGCTGCAGTGATGTTCGCGGGCGTTGGTATCGCCCTCGATCTTGCCTCACAGCGTTTTCAGCGCCCGGCGCAGCGCATGGCTGCGTATGTCGTCATTATTCTCGTGTTCCTTGTAGTGTGGGCAGAGCTTGCCGTAGGAGCTGTTGAGACATTTATTCTAAAATTTTTGTAAAAAAAGAGCGCTCGGGTAGAGCGCTCGTGGGGAACGAAAGAACTGAATGATGGAGAGGGTGGGTCAGACCCTCGTTGTGGTTTGAGGATGCCTCCTCGTTCGGCTAAGATGGTTGCCCACGCTCCGCGCATAGCTTTCCTTTCGCCACGTGCGTTTGCGCAAGCCCCTTTCTTGCCATCCCACCTCTTTCTACTCACCAGCCTCGGCTAGGGTATGCAAGACCCTCGCAGGCTGCCCAGTAGTAGGTTTTAAACCCACAGTTGTAAGAACTGTTATCCCTCGGGGCCTTGTTCATTAAGCCTAGGCTCGCTGAACTTGGCGGCAGTTTCACGTTGGTGTGAACAACGTGCTAGGCACCCCTCCCAGGCTATTCACCAGGGAGAAGTGGAGCTAGGGGAATGTCTTCAAGGATCTGACCCGTTGCGAAGATAGCACCCGGCGGAACGTGCGTCAAGAACCGTAGATTTCTTGGAGTTGGCGATATACTGCCTGCTTTTTCTCTGCTCGTTCGATGGCGTCTTTTTCGAGGAGTGCTTTTTGGATATCCGCTATTGAAAGCTCTTGCACGTGATCTTTAGGTTCGTCGTGCCGCGTGGGCATTGCCTCACGCTGTGCTCGCGCTTCTGCTTCAGCTCTTTGGCGCATGATTTCTTGGGCGATGCGCCACGCCTTTGCACCATCTTCTGGCGAGAGGCGCTGGGAGGTGTCTATGGGTGGCGCCTGCTTGTCTCGCAACCCAGCTGCTTCAAGCTGTCGAGCAAGCTCCTGACCCTCCTGCGGGCTCAACGTTTTCGGTTCTTCTAAGGGAGTTCGATCTTCCATGCACACAGCATAGCACGTTGCGCATTCTTTTTGGACGGCATATGATGACAGATATGGACGGATTCCACACCAACATAGAAAAAGATACGCTCGAAAATGAGTTTTTTCGAAAAGTATTATACACAACGTCGCGCTCGCAGTTAGTGCTCATGACGCTCCGTGGTGGTGAAGAAATTGGCCTTGAAACTCACCCAGAGCACGACCAATTTATTCGCATTGAGTCTGGTGAAGGTAAGGCGTTTCTGAACGAGACAACCTACGATCTCGCCGATGGCTCCGCGCTCGTTATTCCGGCGGGAACAAGGCATAACATTGTAAATACGGGGACCGAGCCGATGCGCTTATACACGCTCTATACGCCGCCAGAGCATCCGGATGGGACCATACATGCCACGAAGGCGGAAGCCGATGCGGCGCACCACTAAAGACGAGGCCCGGAAACGGGCCTTTTCTGTGGGGAGTGTGATGTGGTACGATTGGCCATCATGGCAAAAGAAACGTGGGTAAAAGACATAGCGGGTTTAGCTGGTCAGGAAGTTGAGCTCTATGGGTGGATCGCGAACCGTCGTGATCACGGAAAGCTTATTTTTATTGATATTCGTGATCGATCTGCATCTGCACAAGTAGTGTTCACGCCGTCATCTCCTGGATATGAGGATGCACAAAAATTACGTAATGAGTGGGTTGTGCGGCTCAAGGGCCTCGTAAAAGAACGTCCGGCAAAAATGGTAAACGCTGACATCCCTACGGGCGGCGTAGAGGTTGAGCCGACGGCGCTTGAAATTCTCAACGAATCTCCAACGCCGCCGTTCCCACTCGATGGTCCGGGGTATGATATTGGAGAAGAGCATCGCATGGAATATCGCTACCTCGACATGCGACGCGATCGCCTTGCGCGCACGCTCGACATGCGACATAAGGCGGCACTCGCCATTCGCACATGGCTTTCTGATCACGGATTTCTTGAGATAGAGACTCCTATTCTCACGAAGTCTACGCCAGAAGGGGCCCGCGACTACGTCGTACCCTCTCGCCTCTACCCAGGCTCGTTTTACGCGTTGCCGCAATCCCCGCAGCAGTATAAGCAGCTTCTCATGGCTGGGGGCGTTGAGCGTTATTTTCAAATCGCGCGATGCTTTAGAGACGAAGATACTCGAGGTGATCGTCAGCCTGAATTTACTCAGCTCGATATGGAGATGAGCTTTGTGCAGCGGGAGGACGTCATGGCGCTTAACGAAGAGCTACTCATCCACCTTGTCCAGAAATTGTGGCCAGAAAAGAAAATTCAGGAGATCCCATTTCCACGGATCTCATACAAGGAGGCGATGGAAAAGTACGGCACAGATCGTCCCGATCTTCGCACTGATAAAGAGGATCCAAACCTCCTCGCGTTTTGCTGGATTATTGATTTCCCATTTTTCGAAAAAACGGACGAAGGCGGATGGACGTTTACGCACAATCCATTTTCAGCGCCAAAACCGGAACACATGTCTGATCTCCTTGCACAGAAAAACATCGGCGAGATTCTTACCACGCAGTACGATGTCGCGTTGAACGGGTTTGAGATCGGTGGCGGCAGTATCCGCAATCATCAGCCTCAAGCTCTCCGCGCGGTATTTGAGATTATGGGTTTTCCGGCAGAGCGTATCGAGGCAAATTTCGGTCACATGCTCAAGGCGCTTGAATTTGGGGCACCGCCACACGGTGGCATTGCTTGGGGCTTTGATCGGTTTATGGCCATTTTGCAGAACGAACCGAATATTCGTGAGGTCATTGCGTTCCCAAAGACGGGGGACGCACGAGACCTTATGATGCAGAGTCCTTCACCGATTGAAGAGAAGCAGCAGCGCGAGCTACACATCGTAACTCGCTCATAAGGCACACCTTTTATGGGACGCATCTATGGAGCAACAATTGTTGTGATCGGTGGCGTCATGGCGCTTGGTATAAGCGCCTTTGTGCATTGGCCAACGCCTCCAGCGGCCGAAGTGACTCCGGCATGGGGACAGGCGCTCTCTGATATTAATGACGCGCAAGCGTATCTGCTTCCTCTCGCGGAAGCAAGTATCTTCCCCGCCCGTAAGGCTGGGAGTGCTGAGGCAATAACTCCTGCTCGGGCCGCCTATCTCTTTGACGTGAAAACGCTTCGCCCACTTTTTGCAAAAAATGAAGACATGCGTCTGCCTATTGCGTCGCTTACAAAGATCATGAGCGCAATCGTTGTATTGGAGCATCTCCACGCACACGACGTGGTAACGGTTACGCCAGAGTCGATACGGGTTGATGGTACGAAGCGAGACTTGACCGTGGGGGATCGTTTTACCGTATCAGACCTTATGCGATACATGCTCGTGCAGTCCTCAAATGATGCGGCTGTTGCGCTGGCAGTGTATGCCCGTGAGCATGGGATTGATTTTGTGAAAGAGATGAATAATACCGCGGTACGTATTGGCATGACGCATACTGTATTTAAGGATCCAGCTGGTCTTGATGACACCGGCTATGCGACGGCTCGTGACTTAAGCTTTCTCATTCGCTATGCATTGCGTTACGAGGACCATATTTTTAGCCCATTGCGTGAAAAGGTGATCTCTATAACAACCGTTGATGAAACGCGCGTGGTTACTGTTACCAATACGAACCAGCTCCTCGAAACACTAGAAGATATTCGGGGCGGTAAGACGGGGTATACAGATGGTGCGCGTGGGTGTATGATATTGCTCGTACGAGTGCCCGAAACTCGCGACACTATCGCAGCTGTACTATTGGGTTCGGAAGACCGCTTTACCCATACTGCGGAACTCGTGACATGGGCACGCACCGCCTTTCAGTGGCAATAATGTATGGATGTCTCTATCGCTTTTGAACAATTTACTGTTTTTAATGTAGTGCGATTGTTTGCCGTTGGGACAATCGCTTTTGTCCTGAATCTGATTGTGACGTGGTTGTGGACGAAGGTTCTCTTTCGATATTTTCGTCCTGGTAAGGAGATAGAAAAAGAAGGCGCCCCCGTATTTAACGCACTCCATAAAAAGAAAGAGGGGACCCCAACTATGGGCGGGCTTCCTATTTGGGTTACCGTGGCGTTCCTCGCGGGAGTATTCGCGATTCTCGCAAATACGGTTGATGGGTTTTGGTCTAAAATGAATTTCCTGTCGCGCCCTCAGACGTATCTACCGCTCGGATTCCTCGTAATCGCAGGACTGGTGGGAATGGCGGATGATGTTTTCGGTATCTTCAAACGTGGTGGGTTCTCTATGAAGCAGCGTTTGCTGCTCTACACCTTTGTGGCGAGTATCGGCGCGTGGTGGTTCGTAGAGAAGCTTGGCCGTGACGCCATCACCATTCCGTTCTTGGGAGAATTTGTAATTGGTCCACTGTGGTATGCTGCACTCTTTGTTTTTATCATTGTTGCCACAGCATTCTCAATGAACGAAACGGACGGCTTAGACGGACTCGCGGGGGGCGTATTCCTTACCATCTTTGGCGCTTTTGTAGTGATTGCGTTCGATCAGGCACGCATGGACATGGCAGCGCTTCTGGCGGCAATTATGGGGGCGCTGATCGGGTTTTTGTGGTACAACATCTACCCTGCAAAGTTTTTTATGGGAGATACGGGGGTTATGGCGCTGGGTTTCACCGCAGGCGTGGTAGCTATGTTAACCAACACGCCCTTTCTTCTTTTGTTCATTGCTATTATCCCAGTCATTGAGTCGCTCTCAGTTATTGTACAAATGATCTCTAAGAAGCTTCGAGGCAAAAAAGTGTTTCACTCATCGCCTATTCACCACCACTTTGAGGCGCTCGGGTGGCACGAGACACAAATTACAATGCGGTTTTGGATGATTAATGCAATCGGAGCTGCAGTGGGACTTATCCTGTTCCTCGTGGACAGCAAAATTCCTCCGCTTTTTCGGTAAGCTTCAGCTCTCATGGAGCGTCGCATTTTTTGGCTCGTTGGTGGACTTGTGGTATTCGGCCTGGTGATGCTGTCATCGGCGGGTATTGTGTTGGGTGAGCAGAAGTTTGGCTCGTCATATTATTTTGTATTACACCAAATAACGGCGGGTGTTTTGCCGGGTCTCGTGGCGCTCGGCATAGCGCGCGCTACGCCTTCGCGTTTTTGGCGGCGGGTTTCTCCACTCCTACTGCTGCTTATTCTATGCTTGCTGGTACTTGTGCTCATCCCTGGATTTGGAGATGAGCGTAAAGGGGCGCAGAGCTGGCTTATGTTGGGCGGCTTCTCGTTCCAGCCTACGGAATTTCTTAAGTTAGGATTTATTCTTTACCTTGCTGCGTGGTTGAGTGGGAGAAAAGAGCGGAGTGGGCACTGGTCTGCCGGACTTGCGCCATTTCTTACCATGCTCGGCATCATCGCCCTACTAGTTGGGCTTCAGCCCGACGTGGGAACACTGGCGATTATTTTTGCCATTGCAGGAGCGGTATATTTTGCCGCAGGCATGCCATTAAAACAGCTTGGCGTGGTTGCGCTTCTGGGCGTTGCGCTTCTGGGTATTTTTGTTGCGGTGCAGCCTTATCGTCTCCAGCGTATCCAGGTAGCGCTTGGTATCATTTCTGATCCGCGTGGAAGTTCGTACCAAGTGAGCCAGTCGCTTATCGCGATCGGTTCTGGAGGGGTGTTTGGGAATGGCTTTGGACAGAGCACGCAGAAGTTCGGCTTTCTCCCTGAAGCTGTTGGTGATTCTATTTTTGCCATTATTGGGGAAGAACTTGGTATTGTGGGCGGCATGCTGGTGCTCCTGGCATTTGGAGCCCTCTGTGTTACGTATGCACAATTGGCGCGCGAGACGAATGATATGTATGGAAAGCTGGTTGTTGTCGGCATGCAATCATGGATCATGATCCAAGCGCTCGTGAATATTTTGGCAATGGTCGGTGTATTGCCGCTTACCGGGGTGCCGCTCCCATTCATTAGCTTTGGCGGGACGGCACTCGTTGCGCTACTGGCGGGAGTTGGTATGACGCTTGCCATTGCACGCGAGCAGCGCGTATAAACAACACCACCGCCTGAGGCGGTGGTGTTGTAGATGTGCGGTGACAATCTATTTCTTTGCAAGGCGCTTACTAACTCCAGACTTCAAGTTGCTGGCCTTATTTGGCTTAATAACACCAGTTTTTGCAGCCTTATCAATCTTTTGGAACACGGCAGGGAGGAGTTTTTGCGCCTCCTTGATGTTGCCCGCTTCAACGAGTTTGCGGAATTGCTTCACAACATCTTTATATGCCTTTGCGCGCACAACGTTACGAGCGCGTCGCGTCTTTGATTGGCGGAGTGCCTTCTCTGCAGATTTCGTATTTGGCATGGTCGCGAGTATACAATAATGGTTGAACGAAATCAAGTATTCGTGTTATCTCGATGTTTGATCTTTTGGATTTGATCGCGGATGCTCATTGCCGTTTCATAGTCCATTTTACGGATTGCTCGCTCCATCATCTTGGTGAGCTGTGCAACGGCACCCTGTGAGCCAGAGCTTGCAAGCTGAGCAATGGTAGGCGTTTGCACTTCCGCAGGTGCGCGACTTACGGGGAGATCGAATCCGCCAATATGCTTTTGAACGCTCTGCGGAGTGATGCCACGTTCGGCATTATATATTTCTTGTTTTGCGCGGCGACGCTGCGTCTCTCCAACGGCGGCGAGGATTGATTTCGTCTCTTTGTCAGCATAGAGAATGACGTGCCCTTGCGCGTGGCGCGCTGCTCGACCCATGGTTTGAATCATGGTCGTTGTATTGCGCAAGAACCCTTCTTTGTCTGCGTCGAGAATAGCAACGAGCGATACTTCTGGGAGGTCGAGCCCCTCACGCAAAAGATTCACGCCAACAATGACATCGTATGTCCCAAGGCGAAAGTCCTTCAATATCTGAAGTCGATCAAGTGTCTTAATTTCCGAATGGAGATAGTTTACTTTTACATCATTGCGCGCTAAAAACTCGGCCAAGTCTTCCGCCATGCGCTTCGTGAGTGTTGTTATGATGACGCGCTCGTTTTTGGCCTTTCGTTCCCGAATGCGCTCCAAAAGATGCTGGATCTGCCCCTCGCTTGGGTGGATCTCTACGGTCGGATCAAGAAGTCCTGTTGGCCGCACCAGTTGCTCGGCTATGCCCTTTTTCTTTGCCTTCTTCAGCTCATATTCTCCTGGAGTTGCGGAAACGTAGACCGTCTTTTGAATACGCTTTGAAAATTCCGTGAACGTCAGTGGGCGATTATCAATGGCAGATGGGAGTCTAAATCCATATTGCACAAGTGTCGTTTTGCGTGCGTGATCGCCTGCATACATGCTCCGCAATTGAGGCACAGAAATATGGGACTCATCGATAATAGTGAGAAACTCTCCCTTTTGTGCGAAGAAGTCGAGCAGTGTGTATGGGGGCGCTCCTGGTTTACGAAAATCAAGATGTGCCGAATAGTTCTCGATGCCATGACAGTAGCCAGTTTGGCGGATCATCTCCATGTCATGGAGTGTCCGTTCGTGAAGGCGGCCGGCCTCTAGGTGTTTATCCTGCGCCTTAAGCACTTTAATGTGTTTCTGCAGCTCGCTTTTGATATTCTCGATCGCGATTCCATTTTTTGAATCATCAGCGATCCAATATTTTGCTGGAAAGATCGTCGTTTCTTCGACAGGCTCATACACTGGAGTGAGTGTGGCAAGTTCATCAGGATCAGGGATTCGGGCCTGTTCGATATTAACAATGGTCGGACCGCGGAACGTTACGCGGGTCACCTCTTGAGCGCTTGGCGAGATAATCTCAATCTCATCGCGTGTTTTACGGAATGTGCCACGCTTGAGCTCGATGTCCTGGGCGTACTGGAGCCGCATGAGGTTCCGCGCGAGATCAGAAGGCGTCATTTTCTTCTTCTTAAACAATTCAAGGCCCATCTTCTTATAGTCCTCTGGAGAGCCAAGGTTATAGATACATGAAACAGATGCGATGATAATAACATCATCACGGCTCATGATCGCCTGGGTTGCGGCGTGGCGCAGGCGATCAATTTCTTCGTTGATCTTCGAATCTTTTTCAATGTAGGTATCGGTGGTTGGTAGATATGCTTCCGGTTGGTAGTAGTCGAAATAGCTTACAAAATAATGTACGGCATTGTCAGGGAAGAATGTTTTGAATTCTCGATAGAGCTGTGCTGCAAGCGTCTTGTTGTGAGAGATAATAAGCGTTGGACGGTTATATTTCTGGATGACGTGGGCCATGGTAAACGTCTTTCCGGAGCCCGTGACGCCTAAAAGCACCTGGTCACGGAGGCCTTCTTTGAGTCCCTTGGTGAGCTGCGCAATGGCATCCGGCTGATCGCCGGCCGGTTCATAGGCTGCTTTGAGGTTGAAGAGTGGCATGTCGCTGAGAGAAGAATCGTGCTATGCTCTGGCGTATACGTATGATGAGTTATCTGGAAGGATCGGTGATCGCGCGTGGTGAACGCACGCTCACTATTGTTACAGGAGGGGTGGGGTACACCCTTGTCTGTACGTCAAAATTGCAGGAAAGTGTAACAAAAATAGGCGCCACCGTCAAGGCTTTTGTGCATGCCCAAATGAACATGCGCGAGGGCGTTTTTGACCTATACGGCTTTCTTTCAGAGCGTGAAAGGGAGCTCTTCGTGCTTCTTACTTCGGTATCAGGGATTGGTCCCAAGAATGCCATGAGTATTCTTGCAACCGTTGACCCCGCCCTTTTGAAGGCGGCTGTTATGAAAGGAGATGCGGATTACCTGCGTACAGTGGCGGGCCTTGGTCCCAAGACGGCGCAGCGGTTAATTATTGAGCTGAAGACGAAGATTGAGGGCATGGATGTTGGGTCTGCTCCTGATGTCGATCTTGATGCAGAGCGGCAGGCAATGGAGGCACTTGTTGCACTTGGATACTCAGTATACCAGGCGAAGGAGGCGCTATCTCACGTGCCAGCCGAGGCGCGCGATGCTCGTGAGCGCGTTCGAGAAGCGCTTCGTATTCTTAGTAAACAGACATAATGGATTCATCTTTCCTTACGACGCCAGAATGGCTGACATTCCAAAAAACACTAGGTCGCGCGGCTTGGCGATATGATGCGGGCGGCGTTGTGGCAAATATCATTCGCCACGATCTTCCTTTTGGAAAAAATTATCTCTATGTTCCGCACGGGCCGATACTCGATACTCAGGCAGCGCGTGGTGGGTATGATCGTGCCATTCGAGCTTTTGTAGATGCTCTTGTTGCGATAGCTCAAAAAGAGTGCAGCATCTTTGTGAAATGTGAACCGCTCCACGACACGGTGAAGCAGATGCTTATTCGCTCTGGATTTTCGCATAGCGATAAAGCCCTACAGCCCACCCGCTCTCTTTTACTCGATCTTTCTCAGTCGGCAGAGGAGCTCCTTGCGGGCATGCATCACAAAACTCGGTATAACATTCGTTTGGGTGAGCGAAAGGGTTTGCGCCTCGAGCCAAGTATGGACGGGACCGCGTTTTGGCGTCTTATGCAGCAGACTGCAAAGCATGATGGCTTTTCACCGCATCCGGCATCTTACTACCAGGCTCTCATTGATACATTCGCGGGCCCAGGTCCTCTTCAGATACAGCTCTTTCTTGTGCGGTACGAAGATGCGTTTGTTGCCGGTGCTATTATCCTCATATACGGCGATACCATCTATTACCTTCATGGGGCCATGGACCGCGCGTATAAAACACTCAAAGCGCCTAGTTTTATGCGCTGGGAAATTATTCGTCACTATCAAGCCAAGGGGATGCGGTGGTATAACTTCTGGGGCATTGACGATGATCGATGGCCTGGCGTCACGCGCTTTAAAACAGGGTTCGGGGGTGGGGAGGTTGAATATCCGGGCGCATGTGATATGACGATATCGCGCGGGTGGCATGTCGTGTACCGCATTGCCCGTGCTCTTCGATTTTCATGAGTACATTTTTTCGTCGTATAAAAACTTTTATCGCGCCGTGGTATCACGGCGGCATTGCCCATCTGGCGGCAGTATATTATGGCCACCCATCACGCCACATGAAAGTCATCGGGGTGACGGGAACAAAGGGGAAGTCGACTGTCGTTCTCATGATAGCCCACATCTTGGAGGCCGCCGGCCACCGCGTTGCTTCGATTGGTTCTCTTGGGACGCGTATCGGCAGCCAGTCGTGGCCGAATACGCTCAAAATGACGATGCCAGGGCGTTTCTACTTGCAACGCTTTCTTGCGCGTGCCCGCGAGGCTCGCTGTGAGTATGTGGTTATGGAAGTGACATCTGAGGGACTCGCCCAGAATCGTCACTACGGCGTTTCATTTGATGCTGCGGTGTTTACTAACCTGCATCCCGAGCACATTGAATCCCACGGATCTTTTGATCGGTATCGGGAGGCAAAAGAAAAGCTATTCGCTGTCACACCAGGTACGCATATCGTTAATGCCGATGATGCCGCGAGTGAATTTTTTGCACGCCACCCTGCGCAACGCACCATCTTTTTTGGCATTGAGCGTGGAGATATTCGTGCGAGTCATGTGGTTGCCGACGCATATTCAGCATCGTTTCAGGTATTTGACACGCAATGCACGCTGCCGCTGGGGGGTCGTTTTATGGTCATGAACGCGCTGGCAGCAATTGCAACTGCGGCAATGTATGACATCGATGTGCCAACCAGTTGCGCCGCTTTAAAAGCTCTCACCATGGTGCCGGGACGTATGCAGTATGTGCAGCGCCAGCCCTTTGCAGTTGTGATTGACTATGCACACACGCCAGATTCTCTGCGGGCGGTATACGAAACACTGAAGCCACAGGGCAGCGGGCGTTTAATTGTGGTACTGGGAGCGGCTGGCGGCGGGCGCGATACATGGAAGCGTCCTCAATTCGGAGCAATTGCTGGAGAACATGCACACGAAATTATTCTTACGAATGAAGATCCGTATGACGAAGATCCTGATGCGATAGTGCGCGCAGTGCATGCGGGTATCCCTGCGGGAGCATCGGTGCGTGTCATTATGGATCGTGGCCAGGCAATTCGAGCCGCTATTCGTCTCGCTCAGCCTGGTGATGTTGTGGTCATTACCGGGAAGGGCTCAGAAACATCAATTGCGGGTCCTCGCGGCCTTCGTATTTCGTGGTCTGATGCGGAGACTGCACAGCAGGCATTAGGGTCCTGACAACCCCAGGTGACTGGTTTATACTTTTACTATGGATGAGGAGCTCTATGCACGCCTTGCGCGTAGCGAAGAACAGCGTCTCAATACACTCAGCGACACGGGTGGTTTTTGGGGGCTTATTGTGCTCGTACTCCTGCTGTTAGTGGCCGCCGTCCTTATGTTCCGCGCTGGAGATCCGGTTGATCCCAGTACAACCATTCAACCAACGCCTACACAGACAGAGGTTCGCCAGCCACGCATATACACTGTGTCATATCGTGGCGGTGTCTTTAGTCCTACAAATTTGCGCATTCATGTAGGGGACACGGTGCGTATACGGAATGATGGCATCGCTCCGTTGCGAGTTGTGAGTGATCCGCACCCTTCCCACACAGGTCTACCAGGTTTTGATAGTATTTCCGATATTCCACAAGGAAGTTATTTTGCTTTTACCTTTACGAAAGTCGGTATCTTTGGATATCATAACGAGCGCGACAGTTCAGAAACGGGGGCAATCATGGTACGCTAACATTACTCATGGCAAAAACTCTTTCATTTCACGGGGGCACAAAAACGGTTACGGGATCGAACTACCTTATTGAAACTAATGATGCACGTATTCTCATCGATTGCGGCCTCTTCCAGGGTTCACGCTACAATGAATCTCTCAACTTTGAGCCTTTCGCATATAATCCAGTTTCTGTTGGTGCTATTTGCATTACCCACAGTCATGCAGATCACGTAGGGCGTTTGCCGAAGCTCTATCGTGATGGATTTCGCGGAGCGGTGTTGGCAACCGAGCCTTCAGCTGCAGTTATGCGCGTCGCACTTTTTGATACGTTTGAGAAGATGATGCAAGATGCCCAGGAGGAAGGCCGTCAGCCGATGTATTATCGTGAAGATGTTGAAGCCGTCCTTCAGCTCATTGAACCTATCCGCTACGACGAGCCGCGAGGTGTCGGCTCGTTGACGGTCACATTTCGTCAATCAAGCCACATTCTCGGCTCGGCATTTGTAGAAGTGCGCATCCCTGAGGCGTCGGGGGAGCGACTTGTGCTCTTTACGGGCGATCTCGGCAATCCTCCTTCGGCTATTTTGGATCCCATTGATGAGCCAGGAGCTGCTCACGATGTCATTATTGAAGCCGCATACGGCAATCGCTTGCATGAGGATCGTGATGAACGACGCACGATCTTGCGCGATACTATTTTAGAAACAGTCCGTTCGGAAGGAACGCTGATGATCCCTTCGTTTGCCATTGAGCGAACGCAGGAAATTTTACTTGAACTCGAAGAGCTTTTCAGCACGGGGCAAATTCCTAGCTCCATCTCTGTGTTTGTAGACAGCCCGCTCGCTATTCATATCACTGAGGTATACAGTAAATTCTCAAACTATATGAATAGTGATGCAGTGCAAACACTGGAGAAATATGGCGGCCTCTTCTCTTTCCCGTGGCTTACGTTCACGCACACAGTGGAGCAATCAAAGAGCATTAACAATGTCCGAGGCGCGAAGATTATTATTGCAGGATCGGGTATGTCGCAAGGTGGTCGCATCTTGCACCATGAAACGCGATATCTTCCCGACCCAAAGAGCACCATTTTATTTGTGGGGTATCAAGTACAAGGAAGTCTTGGGAGGCGCATTCTCGACAAAGAGCCGCAAGTCACCATCTTTGGCCAACCGGTTCCGGTGAAATGCCGCGTGAAGGCAATTGGCGGATATTCAGCACACGCAGATCAGCAGGGGCTCATGGATTTTCTCAAGCGCATTCATGCTAAGGGCAAGCTCTCTCGCGTGTTTGTTGTACAAGGGGAGCCGGATGCTGTTGCAGCATTAAGTGAGCGCATTACTACAGAGCTTGGCGTTGAGGCGTTCACGCCAGACCAAGGGGCTTCATTCCCTCTTGACGAAAAATAAAAAACGGGTTGATTTTAGCGGCCCTCCATGCTAGGATAGGGGCGCTTGTCCGTTATTCTCTCCATATGGCAACCATTTCAATTCCAGAAGAGCTGCCGTTAATTCCGTTGAAAAATACGGTGCTTTTCCCAAAGATCGTCATGCCTCTGGTGGTTCAGCGCCAGAAGTCTGTGCATGCTTTAGATGTTGCTATGGCTCGAGATCAGCTCGTGTGTTTTGTTGCGCAAAAGGATATGCGCGATGATGTCTCGGCGGATGACTTCTATCGCATTGGCGTTGTGGGCAGAGTTATTTCTGTATTCCGCCTTCCGGACGGTTCGGCAAAGGTAGACGTAGAGGGCATCATGCGTGTGCGCTTGGAAAACATCCTTCAGGATGATCCGCTGTTCCGCGTGCGCGTTTCCGCATTGCCTCTGCAGCACACACACGATGATCTCCCGACGCAGGTTTTGCTGCGCCGTGTTATTGATCAGTTTTTGAAAATTTCAGAACTACGCTCTGTGCAATCAGTTGCCCCAGAGGTTGCATTCATGATCTCTAACAGTAAAGACGTCGAACAAATTATTAGCTTCGTTGCAGTGAACGTGAACCATGGTGGCCCCGACGATCAGCAGCGTGTGCTTGAGCAGGTTGCAAGCAAGGATGCGCTTTCTCATTTAAACGTGCTCATTGCGCGCGAACTAGAAATTCTTGAAACAGAACGCTCGCTCGCCCGCGAAACAAAGAAGAAGATTGGAAAGATGCAACGAGAGATGTTCCTGCGTGAGCAAATGAAGAGTATTGAAAAAGAGCTTGGCGTTGATGACGAGCAGGCTGAGTTTGAGGTATTGCGTGAAAAAATTCTCGCAACGCATATGCCAGAAGAAACAGAGGCGAAGGCCCTCAAGGAGCTTGGCCGCCTTTCCCGCATGCCCCCATACAGTCCGGAGACCTCTTACATCCGTACATACTTAGATTGGTTGATTGAGCTACCGTGGCAGAAAATCTCGGAAGAAAAAATCGATCTCAAGGAGGCGGAAAAAATCTTACACACCGACCACCACGGCATGGAGAAGGTGAAGGAGCGTATTTTGGAATATATTGCCGTAAAAAAGAAGGTTGCGAAACTCCGCGGTCCTATCTTGTGTTTTGTCGGTCCGCCAGGAACTGGAAAAACATCTGTCGGGAAATCTATCGCCCGTGCACTGGGGCGCACTTTTGTGCGCATGTCGCTTGGCGGCATCCGCGATGAAGCTGAAATCCGTGGGCACCGTCGCACGTACGTAGGGGCGATGCCGGGCCGCATCATTCAGAGCATGAACAACGCAAAGGTGAAGAATCCCGTGATTATGCTCGATGAAATCGATAAAATCGGCGCCGATTTTCGAGGAGATCCATCCGCGGCGCTCCTTGAAGCCCTTGATCCGGAGCAAAACAGTTCATTCTCAGATCACTATCTTGAGGTACCATTCGATCTTTCGGACGTTCTTTTTATCGCAACGGCGAATACGCTTGATACCATTCCACCGGCGTTGCGTGATCGTCTCGAGATCATCCGTTTCCCTGGATATACCGAGCTTGAAAAAATTGAGATCGCGAAACAATTTATCCTCCCAAAGGTTCTCGAAAATCACGGCCTGACGAAGCGCTCAGTAACATTCCCTGTTCCAGTGCTTAAGGATATTGTCACCAAGCATACCTATGAAGCGGGCGTGCGCGATCTCGAGCGGCAGATTGCTACCGTTGTGCGCAAAGCTACGCGCCAACTCGTGCAAAATCCTAAGAAGACATCAATTGCAATTACACCTGCAACTCTTCATACGTACCTAGGCCCCGTGAAGTTCACCCACCAGAAAGCGGAAGCAAAAGATGAAATTGGTGTAGCAACAGGCATGGTGTGGATGCCAACTGGCGGCGACGTACTCACGATCGAGGCGACGATGATGCCTGGCAAAGGACGTCTTACTCTTACAGGACAACTGGGAGACATGACCCGTGAGTCTGCGCAAGCTGCTTTGAGTTTTGCGCGTGGCTATGTGGCGAAGCACAAAAAGACCAAAGAAGATTTTGGTGCTTTTGACGTACACATTCACCTTCCTTCAGGGGCGATTAAAAAAGATGGTCCGTCCGCGGGTACAGGTCTTGCAACTGCCCTCATCTCTCTTTTTTCTGGCGCTCCTGTGCGTCGCGACGTTGCTATGACGGGCGAGGTGACCCTCCGTGGTAAGGTATTGGAAATCGGTGGCGTAAAAGAAAAGGTACTTGGTGCGCATCGAGCTGGCATCCGCCACGTCATACTTCCGATGGATAATAAGAAAGATTTGGAGGACATTCCTGCGGAGATCAAGAAGCGTGTGACTGTTCATTTCGTGCGCACGATGGATGATGTGCTCAAGATCGCGCTGCGGGCATAACATATCCCTTTCTGGCGCCTAGGGCGCGTGATATGCTCTGCATATGCGCGCTGGGTATTTTTTCGATCCGCAATTTCTTCACGCTACTGCAGTACTTGCGGGGACGATGGTCGGCGTCGGCATTTTTGGTATTCCGTTTGCGTTTGCAAAGGCTGGCTTCGGCATGGGCCTTATTTTTTTTGCCTTAACCATCTCCGCGACGATCGCGATGAATTTAATGTTCTCGGAAGTGATCTTGCGAACACGAGGCAAGCACCAGCTTGTTGGATACACGCGACAATATCTCGGCCTCACATCACAGCGCATCGTGCTTCTCGCAAATGTCCTTGGTATTTCTGGGGCATTGCTCGCATACATTATTGCGGCAGGGGAATTTCTTTCCGGGCTCGCCGGACCTTTCACTGGACTTGAAGCGAGTTGGTTCTCATTCGCATTCTTCTTGGTCGTTTCGTGTATTTTGCCATTTGGCTTCCGCACCATCGCAACAATAGAGTTTGGTCTTGCAATTATATTTACGCTCATCATTGTATCCATTGCGGGGGTGAGCGTCCCCCACATATCCGTCGAGCACCTTCAGGGTTTTAATAGTGACTTTTGGTTTTTGCCCTACGGAGTGCTTCTCTTTGCGTTTGCAGGGTTAACATCGCTACCCATCCAACGCGAGGTGTTGCGTGGAAAAGAGCGCTTATTGCGCCCCTCTATTATTACTGCGGTGAGTATTGTTGGTACGCTCTTTCTCTTGTTCACGACCGCTGTCGTGGGTGTGATGGGACCGAATACCGAGCCGCAGGCGTTGACGAACCTTGCCGATACGCTGGGCGGGGTTGGTCACCTCATTGTGACACTCGGGTCACTCTTCGGGGTGGTTGCGATCACAACGTCGTATCTTATGTTGGGCACAGCACTTACTGATATCTTCAGGCTCGATTATGGTATTCCGCGTCGGTGGGCGCTGGTACTTGCTGGGCTTCCGCCCATCCTTCTGTATATCCTTGGCCTACGAAGTTTCATCACGGTGATTGGTCTGATTGGCACTCTGGCAATTGGGATTGAATCCGTCGTACTTATTATGCTGTACCAGCGGTCCCAAAAAGAAGGTACGCGTGACCCAGAATATAAGGTGCATATTCCTATTGCGCTTCAAATAGCGCTTGCTATGGTGTTTGTGGGGGGAGTGATATATGAGCTTCTTTTTGCGTAAGTATGCAGGTCGGATTGAGCGCATTATATGGTATGCGTGGTGTGCGCTTCTTCCCGTACAAACACGCTGGGTGCTATGGTCTGCTGACTGGTATTTTATAGAATGGCGCTCTGCATTTTTGTATGCATCCGATTTCCTCTATGGAGGCGTTGTATTGCTTTGGGCGTTGCGCACGTGGCGGAGACGGACATCTCTATGGCGCCCGAGCGACACAATTCTCGGCGCAGTGCTTATCTGGGCTCTGATGGGTCTTATATGGTCTGATAGCGTGGGAACGGCGCTTCACGTGTGGCTACGACTTATTCAAGGCGTGAGTGTGTATATCATGGCGCGCACTACAATTGGCACCTTTGTGTCTGGCGCACGCACAGCAATCGCGTTGGGCATCGGTGTTTCGGTGCAGGCTTTCATCGCGATTGCGCAGTTTCTCGTGCAGCATGATATCGGCCTGCGCATGCTTGGTGAGACGCTTCTGGCTCCGGGAATGTTTGGGGTCGCATCTTTCTTTGTTGATGCAGTTCCGGTGCTGCGTGCCTATGGGACATTTCCGCATGCAAATGTGCTCGCTGCATGGATGCTTCTTGCGCTGTGTCTTGGGATGGGGGCGACCCGCTTCTCTCGCTCATGGGCACTTGGCATCCTCGCGGCCGCGTGGACATGGGCATATGCGCTCTCTTTTTCGCGCACCGCATGGTTTGCTGGAGCGGTGATTGGATTGGTGATGATAATTCGGAATCAGGTGCGCGCCCTACCGCGAGCTTTCGTGTGGGGAGTCGGTGTTGGTGTTGTGTCGATCTTTCTTCTCTTTCCACACTACTTTCTGACACGCGCTCGCATTGATGCAGGCGAAGAAGCTGTACGTCTGCGGGCGTTGTATGTACGAGAATCGGTGCAGGAGGCATCAGAGCACCCTTTTAGCTTTTCTACCATCGCTGGCGTGGGGGTTGGGCAATACACTACATGGCTCGCTGGGGCCGTGCCCTTTCTGCCCCGCCAATATTATCAGCCTGCACACAGCGTGCCTCTCTTGGTCTTTACAGAACTTGGCGTCATTGGATCACTGCTTATTGTGTGGTGGCTTGTCCGTGTCTTTCAGGAATTACGTCACGTTGCTCTGAGGAGAGATTATGTATTTTGGGGCGTGTGTGCCTCTATCTTGATCCTTGGGCTTTTTGATCACTTCTTCTGGACAATCCATCAGGGGCGAATGGCATTCTGGCTTTTACTAGGTGCATTCAGTACAATGCGTACACATTGGTACGATGCATAGCGAACCATCTCAGCGCACGCAACTTATGAGGGCGATAAAAGATGAGGTATTTGCACTCACTACATCGCCACTCTATCGTGAACGGGCAGAGTCCGGAGCCTTTCCAGTTATCGGCGAGGGGAGTCATGACGCGCGCATTGTCTTTGTGGGGGAGGCGCCTGGTAAAAATGAGGCAAAGACGGGGAGACCATTCTGTGGAGCATCTGGAAAAGTGCTCGATGCTTTGCTCCAGGGCGTTGGGATTGCGCGTAGTGACGTGTACATTACAAATGTAGTGAAGGACCGGCCTCCCATGAATCGCGACCCACTTCCCGAAGAGATCGCGCTCTATGGCCCATTTCTTGAACGCCAGCTCACTATTATACGACCGAACGTTGTAGTCCCTCTTGGGCGCTTCGCGATGGCGTATATTATGGAGCTGTACGGTATTGGCCATGAGTTAAAGCCTATTAGTCACATTCACGGCACGGCATTTTTGGGAACAGCGCCATGGGGCGCCATCCACGTTATGCCCCTCTACCATCCTGCGGTAGCGGTGTATAATCGTAATATGCTCCCAACGTTACAGAAAGACATTGCGCAGCTGGTAAGTCTGGTGACGCACTAGTATGGAGGCGTTTATTCAAACTATACAGGGGTACATCGGTAGCATTGACCAGTATTGGTACCCTATTCTTTTTGTGGGGCTTTTTATCGAAGGATTTAGCGCGCTCCTTGTGGGGGGCTTTTTAATTTCTATCGGGGCCATTTCCTTTGTGCCCGGTGTGTTAGTGCTGAGTGCCGGAGAAATCCTTGCTGGATATATGTGGTTTGGAGCCGGGGCGTGGGGCGGTACAGCATCGCTCCAATGGTTTGTGAAAGATCGTCCAGGCCGGGAACGGCTCTTAGCTCGAGTGCGCAGAGCATTTGAACAGTATGGGGGGGCGGTGATTTTTCTTGCTAAAGTCACATTTTCGATCACCATCGTGACACAAATTCTCGCAGGGTCTTTAAAATATCCTCTCCGCAAATTCTCACTCTACAACATCGCGGGTTCTATCATTTGGGTCGGCATTGTCGCGGGCTTTGGGTTTTTCTTTGGCGCCAGCTATCAGGCGTTTGTCGATTATTGGGACAATGTGAGTAATATTATTTTAGTAGCTCTTGTTACTATCGCGCTGATTATTCTCTTTCGTTCGATATTCCGTTCTGTTATCTCTGAATACCTTGATATCACAGAGGGTATAGAGCGCATCCATACATTCTCACACAAGGTATTCCGTATATTTTTTGGTCCGCGCACGTAAGCGTCCTCGCGTTGCCCAGAGATGGTGAATATGGTATACTGGGAGAACGTTATGAAACTTAGGAAATATGCGGTGTTTTGTGCGCTTTTCCTAGCGCTCTCACTCTCGCATTCCGCAAGCGCGGCAACTAAGCAATCAAATCCGGAATCCCGGTTTTTTGTGAAGTCGCAGTCGCCTCTGTGGCGAAACAGTTTCGGTGCTCGACACGTATTCCCGGATGGGTTTTCTGCCAATCTTTCTGATTGGCAGCTTCGCGTTGCTCGCGCACTGAATATTGAAACTCAGCCTATTAAGCAGCTGTTTATCTTAGAGGCTTCAGGAGAGCGCTCTCTGCCGGATGCTTCGATCCCTTGGGGCGTTGGCTCTATGTACGATCTTCCCTCTCTGGCCACTCGGCCTGTTGGCGGCAAGGGTGTGACGGTTGCTGTCATTGATACTGGCATTGCCCAACATCCGGATCTCGACCGCCGCGTCACTATCTGTAAGGACTTTACCGTTGCACGAGGGAGCTCTACCAGTTGTGTAGACACCAACGGTCACGGTACGCATGTTGCAGGTGTTATTGCGGCTGATGGTGGAGAGGATGGGCTGGGTGTTTTTGGTGTTGCCCCTGAAGCATCGCTCGCCGTTTACCGAGCGTGCTCAGAAGATGGCGAATGTTGGGTCGACGATGTCGCTGCGGCAATTCGTGCCGGCGTTGACGATGGTGCGCAGATTATCGTGGTGAGTATGGGTGCCGATTCTGCACACAGCATTCTTGCCAACGCGGTAAAGTACGCAACCGACAAAGGTGCGTTGGTAATCGCTGCGGCGGGTAATGACGGGCCATACGCGGGAAGTATTGATATTCCTGCGCGCTTGCCCGGCGTTCTTGCTGTTGGTGCGCTCGACGCGCAAGGCGGCACGCCTGAATGGAGTTCGCGCGGTACTAACTCTCGTTCTCTCTTGGGAGTGTTAGAAGAGGGAGATATTGCATTTGCTGCTCCTGGCATACGCATACAGGGCCCATGGCTTCTCGGTGGATATGCTGAATTGTCAGGTACCTCAGTCGCTGCGCCGCATATTGCGGGCGTTGCCGCAAAAGTGTGGAATGCAACGGTCAAAAACCCTGCGTACTATGTTCGTGACGTTTTAGAAAAGATTGCTCGCGATCAAGGAGTTGAGGGAGAAGATAACGCAACGGGTCTTGGTACTCCGGTCATAAGTCAGTAGCGCTTCTAGAAAAAAGAATCCCCGACGCCGCATTGCGGCGTTGCTTTGTTTTTCGGTACAATGGAGGTAATGCGGATCAATCACGTTATCAAAACTCTCATCACGTCAGATTTTCTTATCAATTCGGGCTTCTCCTCTTTTGGTCCCATCTTTGCGGTCTTCGTTACGCAACAAATCGATGGCGGCTCGGTGCAGGTTGTCGGTTTCGGGACAGCAATCGCACAATTCTGCAAGGTGATTTTCCAAATCCCTACAGCCCGATATCTTGATAAAAATCATGGGGAGTATGACGACTTCATCTCGATGGTGCTTGGAACGGCGCTTGTCTCCGCAACACCGTTTTTATACCTCTTTGCATCGGTGCCTCTTCACATTTACTTAATCCAAGGGTTGTTTGGTCTCGGCCTCGCATTAACCGTGCCACCATGGTATGCCATTTTTACTCGCCACATTGATCGAGGGCAGGAGAATGTCGAGTGGTCTCTCGAGTCGGTTGCAATTGGTATTTCGGGTGCGTGCGCTGCGGCGCTTGGAGGACTCCTCGCAACGCGCTTTGGATTTCAATCAGTCTTTTTTATCGCCGGACTCTTTACGATGGCGGGAATGGGAGTACAGTTACTGATATACAATGATCTGCGACGTAAAGTGCCTCGTGGCGTTGTGAAGCCAACTCCTGATCGCATCGGGTAATACGTTATTATGGAACTTCGCTTTCTTCTCGTCGGTGGCGGTTCAGGTGGACATGCATTTCCACTTGCAGCAATTGCTCGCGCGCTGGTAGAGCGCGGTGAGGCGCAGGGGCACTCGGTACGGATCCTTATGATGGGTGCGGGCGGGCGCGATGGGTTTCTTGCGCGTGCTGCGCAAGAGTATGGGTTTGCACATACATCAATTATTGCAGGAAAAACTGATCGGAGTGCCTTTCGTCTTCCTTGGGAGGGCGTCAAAACGTGCATCGGCTTTATCCAGGCGCTGTGGCGACTCCTCTGGTTTATGCCCGATGCGGTGATAAGTAAGGGAGGATACGATTCGTTTGCTCCTTCTCTAGCCGCGCGTCTTTATTTCATTCCACTCTTTCTCCACGAGTCAGATACGATTCCTGGTTCGGTGCAGCGCATTCTCGCGCCGTTTGCGCGCGGCGTGTTTTTGGGTTTTTCAGAGGCACAGCGTTTTTTTGGCAAAGTCCCTACTCTGGTAACCGGTAATCCAGTGCGTCCCGATATTTCTGCGGGCGATCGTGCTCGTGCACTCGCCACGTTTCACGTGGCAGATGGCATCCCCACACTTCTTGTGCTTGGAGGAAGTCAGGGAGCGCAACAAATAAACGACATTATCCTTTCGGGAATTGCTGAAATGACGGAAACCGCAAACGTTATTCACCAGTGTGGGACGGTGAATCACCCTGTTGTGCAAACAGAACGTGAACGGTTAATTCGAGACGGTGCTGGCTCATATGGCGACCGCATTGCGGCACGTTATGCTGCCGTGCCATTCCTTGATGGCAAAGACCTTGCTGATGCGTATGCCCTTGCAGATGTCGTTGTTGCTCGCGCGGGTGCCGGCACTCTTGCTGAACTACTCCTTCTTGGTAAGCCGGCAGTTGTTGTGCCGCTTGCGTGGGCCGCTCACGGACACCAGCTTGCGAACGCAACTGCTGTTGCCCAGTTTGGCGTACGCATTGTAGAGGGAGAAAATATCACCCCTCACATTCTCATGAATCAGATTCGTGCCCTTTTAAATCCTGAAGAGCGCACACGAGTAAGTGCCCTTATGCGCACGGGTGCGCGTCCGGATGCGGCGGCTCAAGTTGCGGATGCGGTGCTCAAGAGTATACTCTAGCCACTATGCCTTGGCGTACTATTGGGTTTGAAACTCACAAGAAGCGTTGGGAGCAGGGGTTGAGTGGCGGAGCGCACGCTTTTTTGTGGTCGGGCCTTGAGGGGATTGGAAAGCGCACATTTGCGCTTGAGGTTATCGAGCGCGTACAACCCGACCCTGGCGGACGGATTATGATCGCCCCGAATGACGAAGAGGGTAATCAAACAATCTCAGTACAAGATATTCGCAACATCATCCCACTCACAACATTGGCTGCTATCCAAGGCCCTTTGTGCATTATCATTGACGGTATTGAATTATTGAGTCGCGAGGCAGCGCCAGCGCTCCTCAAAACACTTGAAGAGCCGCGTGGACACGTACTTTTTATTGGCATCACTCATAATATTGGTTCAGTACTTCCCACCATTCGCTCTCGGTGCGTGCCTGAATCGTTTGCTGCGCACGCTGATAGTGTCATCGCAGCGCTCCCCGAGATAACATCATTGAGCGCGAAAGATCGTGAACGGGCAGTCTCAATTGCATGCGGTCGTATCGGATGGGTAAAGCGCGTGCATGCCAACGGTACGCTTGAGGCTCTTTGTGCTCATGCTGATGCGTTTGAGCGTCTTCAGAAAGAAGGGGCCGCAGAGAGACTTTTATATGCCCAAAAGCTCATCGCCGACGGGGCGCTTTCCGATGCTCTTGATGTGTGGGTCGCGGCTGCACACCGGAACCCTTCGATGTTTGCTTCGCGTCCCCATGTTTTGCGCGGCCTTATTGATCTTGCAGAGAGCGCGCGATTTTCAAATGCGAATCAGCGGATTGCGCTTGAAAGCTTTCTCTTGAGTTTCTGACTTTTGTTTCTGGCGCGCCTCTGATACACTAGGCGGGTATGTATCAAGCACTCATTCAGTCAAAAAAGAAGGATTTTGATAGTATTTTTACCTTTGCACAGCAGGAGGCTGCTGCATTGCGCACGGGACGCGCTCACAGCAGTATTGTGTCTGACATTCCGGTAGAATATCTCGGTTCCCGACTTACGGTTAAAGAGCTTGCGAGCATTACCGTGCCTGAGCCGCGCACGATTTTCATTCAGCCATGGGACAAGGGCGCCCTGTCTGCTATTGAAGCGGGAATCCGCGCAAGTACGCTTGGTCTGAATCCGGTCGTCGATGGGACGACCGTCAGGCTCAACATTCCGCCACTCACGGAGGAGCGTCGCAAGGAATTGGTGCGCACGCTTCATAGTAAAATGGAAGAGGCTCGCATCCGTATTCGCCAAGTGCGAGAGGATATTCTCAAAAAAGTACAGACCGCAGTGCGCGAGAAAGAGGCGCGTGAAGACGACCTCCGCCATGCAAAAGATGCGGTGCAGAAAGTAGTCGATGAGCTGCACGAAAAAATTGATACCCTCGCGCGGGCTAAAGAGCAGGAGCTCATGCAATCGTAATGACGGCCATTCTCTTTATTCTCGTTATCAGTGTACTCATTTTCATCCATGAATTGGGGCATTTTGTCATGGCGAAGCGTGCCGGAATGCGTGTTGAGGAATTCGGTTTCGGGTTTCCTCCGCGCCTGTGGGGCGTACGACGTGGCGAGACCGTTTACTCAATTAACTGGATACCGTTTGGCGGCTTTGTGAAGGTGTTTGGGGAAGATGGAGAGCACGCAAGCGCTCCTCGGAGCTTTTCGTCAGGGACCGCATGGCAGCGCTTCGCTGTTCTTGTTGCAGGTATTGTGATGAATTTTGTGCTCGCAGCGGTGCTTTTGATGGTGAATAATGCGGTTGGCGTGCGCACTGCCTTGGACGAAGCTGATCCGCAGGCGCTCGCAGACGCTACGCAAAAAGCGGTATATATCGCGCGCGTAGCCCCTGAAAGTCCAGCGGATGCAGCCGGTATGCGTACGCTCGATGTCCTTGTATCGGCGCAGTACGAGCACATAGTGCAGCCGATTACTACTGCGGCGGATGTGCAGACGTTCACCAACGAATACAAAGGAAAGACGGTTCAATTCACGGTGCGTCGTGGGGATGAAACGCTGGTACGCGATGTTGCGCTCCGGGCAGATCCTCCTGCCGGGCAGGGTCCGCTGGGCATCTCTCCACTGCTGATCGGCAAAGTGTCCCACCCTTGGTACGAAGCTCCGTTCCGCGGAGTGGCTGATGCGGTACGCCTCACTTGGGCAACGGTACAGGGTTACGCGGGTGTACTGGCGAGGCTGGTTACGACTGGCAATGTAGGTGCGGATCTTTCTGGACCAATCGGCATCGCGTCTCTTACGGGCCAAGCGGCTCGTGTTGGTTGGGACTATCTCATCCAATTCGTTGCCATGATTTCTATCAATCTCGCGGTCTTAAATGCATTTCCGTTCCCAGCGCTTGACGGTGGTCGTATTCTTTTTCTCGCGATTGAAAAAATGCGCGGCGTTCCGCTTGCGCACACTACCGAAGGGCTCGTAAATGGTATTGGATTTCTCGTTCTTATCCTTGCGATGATTCTGATTACAGTTCGCGATGTTATGCAATTACTTTAACGATATGCGATTCTCAAAACTACTTACCAAAACGTTGCGGCACGCTCCAGCCGATGAAACCGCCATCAATGCACAGTTGTTAGTCCGCGCCGGTTTTGTGCATAAAGAGATGGCCGGTGTTTATAGCATCTTGCCACTTGGTCTTCGCGTTCTTGAAAAAATTGTGCGCATCGTTGCGGAAGAAATGGATGCCATTGGTGGCGTGCAAATGCGCACGTCTGTTTTGCAAAATAAAGAAGTATGGGAAAAAACGGGACGCTGGAGCGATGAGGTCGTCGACAACTGGTTTAAGACAACGCTTAAAAGTGGCGGTGAGGTCGGGCTTTCGTTTACCAATGAAGAGGCCTATTCTGCGATTGTCAAAAATTTTGTTAGTTCATATAAAGATCTCCCAATATATCCGTACGATTTCAAAACTATTTTCCGCAATGAGCCTCGTGCAAAGAGTGGCATTCTTCGTGGCCGGGAATTCTACTGGAAAGCGCTCTACTCTTTTTCAAAAAATAAAGAGGAGCATGACGTATTCTATGAGCAGGCAAAAGCGGCATATCGTCGGATTTTTGATCGCGTAGGGATTGGTGCGCACACATTTGTCACTTTTGCGTCGGGCGGCACATTCTCGAAGTATTCGCACGAGTTTCAAGCGCTCTCGGAAGCGGGCGAGGACACAATTTACATTGATGCGGCAAAAGGCATCGCGGTGAACCGAGAAGTGATGACCGATGATGTACTCGCCGATCTTGATGTAGATCGCGCGAAGCTCACGGAAGCAAAAGCGATTGAAGTAGGAAATATCTTTTCCTTGGGCTTTAAATTTTCTGAACCATTCAACCTCACGTACAAAGATGCTGAGGGGAACGACGTGCCCGTGTACATGGGTTCATATGGCATCGGTATTACTCGACTCATGGGTGCGATTGTAGAGATCGCGCATGACGATCGTGGTATTGTATGGCCCGAGAGCGTTGCGCCTTACCGCGTGCACTTAGTATCTTTGGGGAATGTCGCAGAGCGCGCAGACGTGCTCTATCACGCACTCGTAAAAGAGGGCATCGAAGTGCTTTACGACGACCGTGTTGACGCTACTGCGGGGGAAAAGTTTGCCGACGCTGATCTCATTGGATGCCCTGTACGCTGTGTGGTGAGCGAGAAGACTCTTGCTCAGGATGTTATCGAAATGAAGCGCCGCAATGCGTCGGAGCCTGAGCTGGTGACCTTTGAAGAACTGCTCAATTCCTGCCGCTCTCTCTAATCTTTGCGTCTCTGGGGGGTTTCTGCTAGGGTTGGTGTGCTTTCATGCTCAGCAAATTTTTTGGATTTTGGTCAAAAGATATTGGCATTGATTTAGGTACTGCAAATACCCTCGTATATGTGCGGGGCAAAGGGATTGTTATTAACGAGCCGTCGATTGTCGCCCTGAACCAAAAAACGGGAAAAATCCTCGCCATCGGTGAGGGCGCTCGTCGTATGGTTGGCCGTACGCCAGGACATATCGTTGTTACTCGCCCCATGGTCAATGGAGTGGTGTCTGATTTTGATGTAACAGAGCAGATGCTGAAGTACTTCATCGACCGCGTGCATCGTGAAGGTTTTACCCTTTTGCCGCGTCCACGCGTGGTGGTGGGGATACCATCAGGCGTAACGGAAGTAGAAAAGCGTGCTGTTGAGGATGCGACCTACAATGCGGGTGCGCGCGAAGTATTCCTCATTGAGGAGCCAATGGCTGCGGCAATCGGTGCGCGCTTGCCCGTACAGGAAGCTGTTGCAAATGTTATTGTAGACATGGGCGGCGGTACCACTGAAGTCGCTGTTATCTCAATGGGTGGCTTGATTGCGTCGCGCTCTCTGCGTATAGCCGGAGACAAACTCATCGACGATATCATTCGCTACATGCGTGACGAGCGTAACGTACTCATTGGTGAGGCGACGGCAGAAAATTTAAAACTCACCCTTGGTTCCGCTCATCCACTTCACGAAGAACTCAAAGGCACGGTGCGTGGACGAGATCTTGTCTCAGGGTTGCCACGAGAGATTGCGGTAACATCTCACGATATTCGCGAAGCTATGCAGCGTTCCATTAGAAGCATTGTCATGGCGATTAAAGACACTATTGAGCAGACGCCCCCCGAGCTTACCGCCGATCTCATCAATAGGCAGATTTATCTCGCTGGCGGCGGAGCACTTCTGCGCGGTTTAGATACAATGATCGCCTCTGAAACGCAGTTGAACGTTACGATTGTCGACGATCCGCTCACTGCGGTTGCCCGTGGATGTGGTATGGTACTAGAAAATATTGATGAGCTGCGTTCGATGCTTGTGGCGATTGATCGCCAAGCATACACTTCGCTCTCATCGTAGCGAATGGCGCGATCTTCTGGAATACGGACTCTCTCTATTGCATTAGCATGTGTTGTCCTCGTGGGAGGCGTGAACGCTGCGACGGGCGGTGCGCTGCAACGTTTTGCTCAGCGCATCATCGAACCCGCAATTGCGCATATGCCTGGCGTTGCTCGTGCGATTCACTGGGTTGGGCAGTGGCGCCTTTCACACGAGACCCAAGATGATCTTCAGGCCCACATCGTGTCGCTTTCGGGGCGCCTAGCGAATTCTCAAGATCTTGCTGACGAGAACGCTTTCCTACGCTCATTACTTCGCCTTCCCATTCCTGAAACATATGATCGCGTTGAAGCGCGCCTGTGGGGAATTCGCATGGACGGGGATGGTATGGTGGCGCGTTTACAACGCGGGTCTCGCGACGGAGTGCGTGAGGGCGGAATTGTTATTTCCCAAGCGGGAGCGCTCGTCGGCGTTGTGCGTTCAGTCGCAGAAACCAATGCGCAGGTGCAGCTCATTATGGATCCCGCTTTTTCTGTGGCCGGCCGCACGCTTGAAGGAGGAGTTGATCTCCTTGTGCGCGGCGACGCTGACCGCGGTCTACGCCTTGATTTAGTTTCTATAGAAGACGCTGTAGCTACGGGAGAAACGCTCGTAACCACGGGCGCAGATGCTATTCCCGGCGGACTTGTTATTGGGACTATCGAAAGCGTGGTACGCGATGCCGCCGCCGTATTTCAATCAGTGCGTGCTGCGCCACTTTTCGAACGTGATTTTGATGGTCGCGTGCTCATTCTCGTTCCGCCCACATTGTGATATGTATTCGTCCTCTCTCTCACTACGTAGCTCGTGGGTGCTGATCATAAGTACCTGCGTGGTCTTATGGGCGGCATCATTTCTTGTGCCGCTGACATATCCTATTGTCTATAGCGCCATCGCGAGCGTTATTCTCTTTGGTGGTGTGGAATGGGCGGGTCGCACACTGGGCGCCGCGTGGCTCTATGAAGTTGTTTTCGGTGCGGCATTTGGCACATATATTGTGCCAGCGCTGTGTATGCTTGCCGTGTATGCCGCATGTCGTTCCATGATTGTGTTGAATCCCATTGCGGACATGCGCACTCTTTCACTTGCTCGCATAGGCATCGCGCTTGTAGGGGCTTACGCGTTGGCATTCACCGGATGGGTTATCGATACTCTTCTATTTCACACCCTCTCTCAGGGCGCGCTCAGTGCGTGGGTTGCATTGTGGGGCCGCTGGTCGTGGGTGTTGGCGAGCGCATTTGTGAGCGTTTGTATCTGGTTGTTGGGGATGATGCTGGCGCGCTCGCGTCACTTGGGGTAGAGTGCATGTATGGCCTGGTGGTCACTTTTTAAGCGCAGTAATCGTGCGTACGCTATCTCACTCGATAGCGAAGATTGGGTTGCGCCAGAAGAAACTCTTGTTGATGTGGGGAGTAGCCACGTAGATTTAGAGCGTCCCGTGGATGCTCGCATTTTTATGTTAGCCCGCAGTGTGGTGGGGCTCGTCGTTGTGGCTCTTGTGGTGGCGTCTGGGGTGCTGGCGATACACGAGCATAGGGTGCTTTCAGCGGCTGCGGAAGCAAATCGAACCGTACAGATCTCTGTAAGTCCGCCACGGGGCGCTATTGTTGATCGCACCGGCGTTCCTCTCGTAAAGAATACACCGAGTTTTCAAATCGCAATTGTATCTCGCGAGCTTCCGGCAACGCTTACTGAGCGAGAGGCGCTTTTTACGACCGTTGCGACAATTTTGAAAGAGGATCCGTCCGTGTTCGTTCCTCAGCTACTCGAACGCGCACGTTCGCAAAATGTTTTTTTTGCCGCAACAGGCATCCCCAAAGAAGCGACCGTGCAGTTAGCACAATTAACGGGAAGTGGCGTGCACGTCATCACAACAACAGAGCGCGCATACCTCAATGGCGAGCAATTTTCTACGATACTTGGGTACACAGCTCGCGTATCCGTTGCTGATCGAGAGCGTGACCCAACATATGCGCAGTCGGATCGCGTTGGCCGCGCCGGCATAGAGGCTCAGTACGAACAGGAGCTTCGGGGGACTCATGGAAGTATTACCTTTTCACGAGGCGAGGAGAGCGTACAAAAGAACCCTGTTCCCGGGCATACAGTCGTGCTTGAGATAGATGCCGAAGTACAGCGAATGCTCTACAATAGTCTCTTTTCCGTACTGCAGGGGGCTGCCGTCTCTGGTGCTGCTGCAATCGCACAGGATCCGCACACGGGTGCCGTGTTGGGCATGGTGAGCTTCCCTTCTTACGATAACAATATGTTTGCAGACGGTATTTCACAAGCGGAATATCAGCGCCTTTTTACGTCTTCGCGTAAGCCTCTCTTTAATCGTGTTATTGGCGGCACGTATAACCCCGGCTCAACCATTAAGCCATTTATTGGCATGGCTGCTGTAGAAGAGAATATTATTCGCCCCTCTGACAATATCTGGGAGTGTGTAAACATTACTATTCCAAACCCAAGCAACCCTTCTCGTCCGTATGTGTTTGAAAACTGGCGTCCTGAACATGGGCCATTTAATCTCGCTCGCGCAATCGCAACATCGTGCAACATTTATTTCTTCACCGTGGGCGGTGGGCGTGATACATTCCAGGGATTGGGGATCGAGCGCATAGCGTCATATCTTCAGAAAGCATTTGCAGACAAGGTTCTCGGCATTGATCTCCCTGGAGAGGTCGCTGGGTTTGTGCCAACGTCTGCATGGAAGCAGGAAAAGCGCGGCGAACCGTGGTATCAGGGCGATACCTATAACGTGTCCATTGGCCAGGGCGATCTTTCCGTCTCGCCGCTATGGATTAATGCCTATGTGAGCGCAATTGCCAATGGTGGCGTCATGTATCAGCCGCGCGTGGCGCAACGCATTCAGTACGGTGCCGGCACTCCCGATACCGTGTTTGCGCCAACAGAGCTCACGAAGCTTCCCTTTAGTGGTACTACCATTGCAGCTATGAAAAAGGCTATGCGTGAAACGGTGCTTACGGGAACAGCGAAGCTTTTGCAGGGCTTACCTGTTTCTGCAGCGGCGAAAACGGGAACCGCAGAAGTGACGAAGCATGGCAAAATCAACTCTCTTTTTACGGCGTTTGCGCCTGTAGAAAATCCAAAAGTCGCTATTACTGTGCTCGTTGAAACATCGGTGTATAGTGAAGGATACGCTATCCGAACCGCCTACGACTTTTTAAAGTGGTTCTTTACGCGCCCATCGCCAGCATCCCCAGCGCAACCCTTGCCATCTTCGTAAAAGGGGAGTAGTATAGGCAAACAGAAAAGCGCCGCCGAGAGGCGGTTTCGTCTATGGATACACAATATTTCAGCAAAGAAGGATTAGAAAAGCTCAAGCAAGAGCTTATTGAACGCACAGAAACGATGCGTGCTGAAATCGCGCGCCGCATTCGCGAGGCAAAGGAGCAGGGCGATCTGAGCGAGAACGCAGAATACGCAGAAGCCAAAGAAGCTCAGGCAATTAACGAGGGCCGTATTGAAGAACTCAAAGCAATCCTCGAGAACGCGGTAATTATTGATGACGATCGCAAGCGAGGCGGTGTCGTTGCTGTCGGCGCTTCGGTAAAGGTGGAATCAAAGCACGGCTCGCACACCTACACTATTGTTGGCCCTGCAGAATCAGACCCAGCACAAGGCTTCATCTCCAATGAATCACCTCTCGGCTCAGCATTTCTCGGCCGCAAAAAAGGAGATTCCGTCGACGTCAAAACTCCCAAGGGCCTTACTACGTATAAGATCGTAGACGTAAAGTAGGGTAGAAATAGAGAAGCCGCCCATTCGGGCGGTTTTTCGTTGCAATTCGGAAGTGAAATGCTACTATATTCGATATGCCTTTGGACGACATTCGTGATGGTCGCGTGGCAAAGCGCGCCCATCTTCTCGCATCACATCAAGACCCATATCCAGCCCGCACCTCGCGCACTCACACTATTCGTGCCGTGCTCGATTCTTTTGATTCTCTCAGCGCAGAAGCAACGCCGCTCGTGCTCGCCGGCCGCGTGATGGCGCGTCGTGAACACGGCGGCGCCATGTTTTTAGATCTCATGGACGCGAGTGGCACCATACAGCTTCACGCAACGCGTGACGCGCTTGGCGATGAGGTCTACGCGCTTCTGACCGAGACGCTCGATATTGGAGATATCATTGAGGCATCGGGTACGGTGTTTGTTACCAAGCGTGGCGAGCGCACCCTTGAAGTGCGCGGTGCGCGCATGCTCACTAAGACACTCTTGCCGCTCCCCGAAAAGTGGCACGGCTTGCAAGATGTAGAAGAGCGCTATCGTAAACGCTATCTCGATATTCTGTTAAACACGGAAGTACGCGAAAAGATGGTGATGCGCTCCCGTATCGTGCAAGCGATGCGCAGCTTTATGCAGTCGCATGGGTTCATTGAAGTACAAACGCCAACGCTTCAACCGCTCTATGGCGGTGCTTCTGCTCGTCCATTTAAGACGCACATGCACGCGCTCGATATAGATTTATACCTGCGCATCGCTCCAGAGCTCTATTTAAAGCGCCTCTTAGTTGCTGGTTTTGAGCGCGTGTGTGAGTTCACAACCAATTTCCGCAACGAGGGTATTGATCGAGACCATAATCCCGAATTTTCGGCTATGGAATTCTACGCCGCCTTCCAAGATTTGGACTGGGCGATGACATTTACGGAAGATCTCATGGCGCACGTGCTTGAATCCCTCCAACTTGGTACCACGACAAACTACCAAGGAACTACCGTGCACTGGATGCGTCCCTTTGTGCGAGCTACATTCTTTGAGCTCCTCAAAGAACACACCGGCGTTTCATATCTTGAGGCATCAGAGGACGACATGCGCGCGGTTGCCAAAAAGCTTGGCGTTGTTATCGAGAAGCATGTGACAAAGCCAGGTATTGCTGACGAACTCTTTAAAAAGGTGGTACGACCAAAACTCATCGAACCCACATTCGTGATCGAATACCCCGTAGAGCTCTTGCCGTTGGCCAAGCGCATCCCTGAGCGCCCTGAGGTAGTAAGCGCCTTCCAGTTTTATGCTGGGGGCTTGGAACTGATTAAAGCCTTCACCGAGCTCAATGATCCTATTGATCAGCGAGAGCGATTCGCTGGCCAAGAGACGCAACGCGCAAAGGGTGACGAAGAGGCCCAGCGCTTGGACGAAGATTTCATTCAGGCACTTGAGTACGGTATGCCGCCCGCCGCGGGTTGGGGCATTGGCCTTGATCGCTTTGTTGCGCTCCTCACGGACTCTCATGCATTGCGGGAAGTAATTCTCTTCCCACTCATGAAGCCACATGAGAACGAATAACCGCTATGCTCGACATCCATTTTATTAGAGAGAATGTAGATCGTGTTCGCGCAGCAGCACAGGCAAAGCGTGTAACCGTTGATATAGATGGAATACTTCGCCTCGATACCGAGGCGCGTGCTATACAAACCCAGATTGGCGAAGTAAACCGTCAGCGCAATGAACTTGCAAAGCAAGCAACAGATGGTAAGCCATCGCCCGAAGTGATCGAAGCAGGCAAGCGCATGAAAGAAGAAGTGGCGGCTCTTGAAGCGCGCCACGAAGCGATCGTGCAAGAGCTCACCCCACTACTCCACGCCGTGCCCAACGTTCCCGCTGAAGACGTGCCCGTTGGCCCAGATGAATCAGGTAACGTGGTGATGCGCACATGGGGGACTCCTGCAGCTTTTCCATTTGAGCCGAAAGACCACATCGAACTCGGTGAATCACTCGGCATTATCGATACTGAGCGGGCGGCAAAAGTAACTGGTGCACGTTTCGCATATTTAAAGGGTGACGGCGCACTCTTGGAGTTTGCAATTGTGCAGTACGTGATGCAGCTCCTGACATCTCCAGAAGAAATGCAGCGGCTCGCCGCCTCAACTGGTCCCGACGTTTCAGCAAAGCCATTCGTTCCGGTTGTACCTCCGGTGATGATCCGTCCTGAAACATTTACGCGCATGGCACGCTTGAGCCCAGAAGATAAAGACGAGCGCTACTATATCCCGAGCGATGACCTCTATCTCGTGGGAAGTGCGGAGCACACACTGGGCTCGCTGCACATGGATGAGATCATTGAAGAAAAAGATATGCCTGTGCGGTATATTGGTTTTTCTACGAGCTTCCGTCGCGAGGCAGGTTCGTATGGAAAAGATACAAAAGGCATTCTCCGCGTGCACCAATTTGATAAGTTGGAAATGGAATCATTTACGGCACCGGAGCACTCGCGCGCGGAACAAGATTTTATCGTTGCCATCCAAGAGAAGCTACTCCAAGGGCTTGAGCTACCCTACCAAGTTGTTGCCGTGTGTACGGGAGACATGGGGAAGCCTGATGCTCGCCAGATTGATATCGAAACGTGGATTCCAACGCAGGGGAAATATCGCGAAACACACACCGCTGACCTGATGACCGATTATCAAACGCGTCGTTTGAACACAAAAATTCGACGCGCAGATGGCTCACTGGTGCTCGCGCACACGAACGACGCTACCGCATTCGCCATTGGACGCATCTTGATCGCTATCATTGAAAACTACCAAACGGAGTCTGGAACAGTGCGCATTCCTGCCGTGCTTCAGCCGTTTATGGGAGGTAAAAAGGAAATCGTTTAATATGCCAGTACGTCCCCTTGCATCAACGTCCGTGCGTGCGTCGGACCGATTTGCACGTCGGAGGGAGCGTCGCGAGCGCATAGTGCGCTGGAGTCTTGCGACCCTGGTGGTGATTGCTGTGGGTGGCGGTATATACGCCTGCTTTTTCTCTCCATGGCTTTCAGTGCGTGCAATTGTCGTGGAGGGCACTCAGGTGCTCGATAGCGAGCTATTGTTGGCACACATTCACGCGGCACGTGATCAGCGTACGTGGGGGTATGCTCGTGACCACTACATGATTCCCGCGCGCCCTGAGCGCATAGCGCAGTCTCTTGAAGCAGAGTTTCCGATACTTGAGAGTGTTACCACTGATAAGCGTTTTCCGCACACGATTGCTTTTTCTGTACGTGAGCGTACCCCTGTCGCGCAGTGGTGTGAGGGGGCGGCGTGCCAGCTGACGGATGCATCAGGTGCTCGCTGGGATGCTCTGGAGAACACTTTGCCACACGACCTTCCCGTCGTTCGAGATATGCGAAATGGCGTGCGATGGCCGCAGAGTGACGCCACGATTCTCTATACGATAAGCACGATACGCCCGCAATTACGTGCCATGCGCATTGAGCCGCTCACTTGGGATTTGCCCGAGACAGCTCTTCCAGAATTGCGCGTCTCTGTAGCTGGGGAGAGCGAGCTCCGCTTCAGCCTTGAGGATGATGTACAAAAACAAATGACCGTACTAGCTGTGTTTCTCCGCGACACGCCGAGCACCGTGAGTGCCTATATGTATCTCGATATGCGTATTCCAGGGCGGGTGTACGTGAAGAAAAAGGCCCAATAACGGCCTATTTGGCGGGTATTGACTCCTTTTGTGGGTATGCTATAATAAGGAAAGCCTCCTAGTTCTTTATTAAACAAACCGGGCCGCAAGGCTCGGAAAAAGCAAAGAAGCAGTATTCCTTGTTTTTTCCGGGTCTGGCCACTCCAGCTTAGGGAGGGCGCCAGCAGGGTCGCCTTAGAAGCCAAGCCGCTGCAGCGGTGGTATTGCTTCTAGGAGGTAGGCGATAGTGATAAAAAAAAGAGTTTGCGGGTTCCCGAACGTGGGTACTCGCAGGCTGGTACGGGCCTTACCTCCAAAGGCATCCAGCTTTCCTCATACGGGCCTATGGCCCTGCCCCCAAAGCTTCATGCTGCGGGGGCTTCTTCTTTTTATACCGTCCTACGGAAGTACGAGTACAAGTGCGTCACGAGAAATGCGAACTCTGCTATATTGCTCTGGTGAGAGGTACAAAATGTTTTTAATCTGCTGTTGCTCTTCGGTGAAGGTTTGGGTGAGATAGCGAAGCGGTGCGCTCTGCGCGGTTGTGCGCGCAATGATAATCACTGGTCCGCCATGCTCGCGGATGCGCTTGAGCATAGCAACGTCATCGGCGCGATATGCTTCACGTACATCAGGATTCGTGCCCCAAATCACATGAGCACGGACAGTTTCTGCAATCCCCATCGCAAGCACAAAGGTGAGCGCAACCATAACCGCGGTGAGGGCCCCTTCTTGTACATGCATGCTCCCATGTGGCAAGCGAATATTTAAATCATGCGGGTGATTATTATGGTACCAGTCGGCAAGGCGATCCATGAGCCACCACAGTGCCTGGCCAGCAAAGAGAAAGACAACGGGTGCGATACCGGCAAGGCGCATGGTAACGCGCGGGTCATCGATGAGGGCGCCGCCAACCAGCCCGCAGAAGAACCACGAAACCAACAGTGTGTGCGTTGGGGATACGTGGCTACTCTCGCGCAACTCTTTGAGGATTTTGATGATGTTACGCAAAAGCCCGATGAGCGCGAGCGCGGCAACCGGCCAAAACACGAGCGAACTCCCTACAATGCCATTCTGCCACTGGCTGATAGTGGGCATAAATAAGCGCGCAAGGGCAGTACGAATGCCCTCACTCCAGTTTGCAACGAGCGTGGTCCCTGCGGGCGTGGGGAGAATATTCTGTGCGCCAAAGTAGGAAACGAGCAAGAGTGCGACGATGCCAAAAAGAATAAGGCCGTTGCGCAGAGAGTTATGTGCACGCTGCGCGGCTGCGTCTTGCGTGTGCACGCGAGTCATGTGCAGATATGCCGCTGCGGTAATTGCCCCCGCAAGAAGCAGTGGACGCGATAGTGTATGCGTGGAGAGTGCGGCCGCCCAGATAATTGCTGCTGAAGCAAAAGTTCCTTGAGTGTGCGTCGCGAGTGCCATCCATAGCGCATAGAGCCCCCATGTTGCAAAGAACGCCAAGCTTGCCTCCGGTAATGCGGAGCGTGAGATGAGGAAGTACCAAAACGAACCCGCATATAAAATGCTGGCGAGAGAGGCGATTTCCCATGAGAACAGTCGTCGAGCTAAAAAGTAGAGACCCGCTACTGATCCCATGCCAAAGAGGAGCGATGGAATGCGTGCTGCCCACGGCGTTGGGCCAAATGCTCGCACCGAGACGTTTTGCAGGACGCCATAGACACCGCTATGCGGTTCAGAAAGGACGCGAATAGCGTGCTGTGCTTCGCTACTTGAGATTCCCGCGGGCATGCCTCCGATGTTAAACAGCGAAACAACAAGCGTACCAAGGATGAGTGCGCCGAGCGCGATTCGATGGAGATGCATATGCATCAAATATAGCACATTATGCGCAGGAGCTGCGCTTGGACAAGTGGAAAGTGTGCTATACTATGCTTCGTATGAGTGAAGAAACACACGTTCAACTCGAGCAAGACATTCGCCGTCTTGAAGGGGAGCTTGCCAAGAAGCGTGCTACGCGTGATAGCGTCGCAGAGCAGAGCACGGCAGAGCATCAGGATGACCACGCAACATTACGTGAAGTGGTGCGTGAGCAGATTGTTGGTGCGCCAGCACCCGTTTCCACGCCAGCGCACGGCCCAGCGGTGCCACTCAACGACGAACAGGCCTTGCAGGTGCAGTCGCTCGTGCAAACAGCGCTCTCTCAGGGGCTCGATGTAGCAGTTGCTGCGGCGCGCGAGACGAACAACCCTGCGATCATTGACGCCCTCCACGATGCGCTCGCGGACGTGTACTGGAAGGAAATGCTCCAGCGAGGTTTTGTAAAAGCACTCTAATTCGTGTCAGGTATTTTCCTTATTGCCTACGGTGCGGTGTTTATCCTCACGGCGGCCGCCGCGCTCGTGTTTTTTGGTTCTCTGCGGGCCCGTGGACGCATCATGCGCGGCATGGACATGTCGCTCTACCGCGTCACGTTGCCCCGTGAAGCGCAATCGTCACAGAAGTCAGACCGCGAACTTATTGCGGTGATGGAACAGCTCTTCACGTCCATTACCAGCATCCATGCGCGTGGTTGGAATAAATTTGTATACGGAGAGCCCTACATTGCGCTTGAGATGGCAGTCCATCACAAGGGAGAAGACATCTTCTTTTACTGCGCCGTCCCTAAGAATTACGAAGCGGTGTTTGTAAAACAGGTGCACGGTCTCTATCCAAGCGCCGAAGTGGTGCAGTCTCCCGAGTACACCATCTTCCACCCGTCGGGCGTGTTCGCCGGCTCATATCTTTCACAGAAAAAAGAGGCAATTCTCCCGTTCCGCACCTATGCGCGCCTTGAAAGCGATCCGCTCGGGGGCATTATTTCCGCGCTGTCCAAGTTAGAAAAAGAAGGCGAAGGTGCCGCCATTCAGATACTCATTCGTCCTTCACATAAAGAGAGTGTTCGTTCTCTTGCACAACGGGTTGCGCAAGAGATGCAGAAGGGAAGTCCATTTAAGGAGGCATTCGCACGCGTACGTTCCAGTAAGAAGCAGGAACAAGACGAATCGGCAAAACCCGCAACTGCATTTGAGGACGACGTTATTAAGGCGCTCCAAAGTAAGGCATCGCGTCCACTTTTTGATACGAACGTGCGCATTCTCGTATCCGCAGAAACGCAAGATCGCGCGGATGCGATGCTCAAAGATATTGAGTCTTCTTTTGTACAGTTGGGGAGCCCGGACTTAAACGAGCTGGCACCCCTTGGCTTACGTGCGCGAGGTAAAGATAAGCTGGCCTATGAGTATGCGTTCCGCATGTTTAATGATGCATACGCCATGCAGCTTTCCAGTGAAGAGCTTGCGAGCATCTACCATTTCCCACTCCAACACAGCCAGGCCGCGCGCGTGGCATTTTCGCATGTGAAAGCAGCGGAGCCGCCAACGAATCTTCCCGAGCAAGGCATTGTACTTGGTGCAAATGTATTTCGTGGTCAGGAGCGTCCCGTGCGCATGACTGATTCAGATCGTCGTCGGCACCTCTACGTGGTGGGGCAAACGGGCACCGGTAAAACAACGTTCATGAAGCACATGATCGCGCAGGACATCCGTGCTGGAAAAGGCGTGTGCGTCATCGATCCTCACGGTGATTTTGCAGAATATGCACTCTCGGTTGTGCCTAAAGAGCGCGTTGATGACGTCATCTATTTCAACCCAGGAGATACAGATCGTCCGCTTGGTCTCAATATTCTTGAATTTGACCCCACAAAACCAGAGCAGAAAACGTTTCTTTCTAATGAACTACTCGCAATTATTAAGTCACTCTATAAATCGCTTCCCGAGGCGTTCGGTCCCATGTTTGAGCAGTACTTTAAGAACGCGATTTTATTAGTCATGGACGTTTATGAGCGAGCGGTGCGTGAGAAGGGCTCCAAAGAAGGTCTTGGGCACCTCATCCCCACCATGGCGGATATTCCGCGCATTTTAGTTGATGAAGACTATCGCCGTGAAAAGCTCGCGCTTGAAGACAATCCGCTGGTGAAGTCATTCTGGGAGCTTGAAGCAGAAAAAGCTGGCGGTGAGGCTGCGCTTGCGAACATGGCGCCTTACATTAACTCAAAGCTCAATCCCTTTTTGGCGAACGATTACCTGCGTCCCATTGTGGGACAAAAGGTAAGCGCGCTTGATTTCCGCGCCATCATGGACGGACAAAAAATTCTGATCGTGAACCTCTCCAAAGGCCGGATTGGGGAGATGAACGCCAACCTGTTGGGCATGATGATCGTCTCGCGCTTGCTCTTGGCGGCACTTGGCCGCGTCGATCTTCCTGAAGACCAACGCAAGGATTTCTATCTCTACATCGATGAATTCCAAAATGTTACTACGGACAGCATTGCTACCATTTTGTCTGAGGCGCGAAAATATCGCCTTGATCTCATCATTGCGCACCAATACATTAAGCAGATTCCAGAATCGATCCGCGATGCGGTGTTTGGCAACGTCGGCTCACAGGTCGCATTTCGCATCGGTGCCGATGACGCCGAAGCGTTAAAGAATAAATTTGAGCCCGTGTTCACGCCGGCAGACCTCTCCAGTATCGACAACTTCAATGCGCACGTGCGTATGCTCATTGAAGGGCAAAGTGCGCGCCCATTTTCTATCCAAACCATTCGTGAGCCAGCAGGGGATCAGCGCCTCGTGAGTGCGCTAGCGGAGCTTTCCCGTTTGACGCACGGCCGCCCACGTGCATTGATAGAGGAAGAATTGAAGAGTGGCTATCGAACCAATGCCTAGCTTGTCCCGTCTCGACTACCTTGGTGCCCTCATAACCGGTGTCACAACCGGTTCTATCGCGTGGCAGATTCTCTCTTGGTTTCGCATCCCATTCTATCTTGGGTTTCCGTGGGCGTGGCTCATCGTGCTTGTCCCCATGCTCTGGCTTGTGGGCGTGATCAAAGGATACCTTCTGGGGAAATATATCGCTCCCGTTTTTGCTGATTTTGGAAAGTTCGTCGCTGTTGGATTTACGAACGCCGCCGTTGATTTTGGTATTATGTATCTACTCATCGCGCAAACGGGCATTGCTTCGGGTGGGTGGTTCTCTCTTTTTAAAACGGCATCGTTTGTAATTGCGCTTGGGCACAGCTACACGTGGAATGCGCTTTGGGTGTTTTCGAACCATGGTCGTGGCCTCAATCGCCGTGACTTTATCCGCTTTACTACCGTGGCATTGGTTGCGCTTGCCGTGAATGTTGGCGCCGCTTCGTTGGTGGTAAACGGCATTGGGCCCATGTTTGATCTCTCTCTGCGCGCATGGGCTGGCGTGGGTGCTGTGACGGGCTCAGCGCTCGCGCTCTTGGTGAGCTTTACGGGCTTTCGCAAGGTGGTCTTTGCCTAACGCTTCCTTTCTGGTAAGGTGCCTCTATGTTGTATCGTACGCATCGTCCGCATACATTCGCTGATGTTGTCGGCCAGGAGCACGTTGTGCGCACGCTCAAGGGCGCGCTGACGAGCGGGCGCATTGCGCACGCATATCTCTTTACAGGGCCCCGTGGTACGGGGAAAACAACGCTTGCGCGCATCTTTGCAAAAGCGGTGATGTGCCAGAATCGTGGTAAGAACGGTGAGCCGGACAACACCTGCCCGCACTGCGTTGCGGTGGATAACGGGTCGTCAATGGATTTGATCGAAATCGACGGCGCTTCTCATGGCCGCGTTGATGAAATTCGCGCGCTGAAAGAATCTGCGGCAGTTGCCGCCTCAAGCGCGCAGAAAAAGATCTTCCTCATTGATGAAGTGCACATGGTGACTACGGGTGCGTTTAACGCGCTCCTTAAAGTGCTTGAAGAGCCGCCCTCGCATGTGATGTTTCTCTTTGCGACAACGGATCCGCAGAAGATTCCTGCAACAGTGCTCTCGCGTGTTCAGCGCTATGATCTCCGACGCCTCACGATTCCTGAGATAGCTGATAAACTATTGCGCATTGCGAAAGAAGAAAACATGCCGTTGAAGCCTGATGCCGCTCACGTGATTGCCGCCGCGGCAGACGGGGCGCTTCGTGACGCAGAGGTACTCCTCTCCAAGATGCATGGCATGGATGTTCCGGCACTAGATGTTGCCACGGTAACTGACGCGCTCGGGCTCGTGCCCCACGCCCTGCACCCAGAGTTTTTTGGATATCTCGTAGCGAACGATCGTGCCAGCGCACTCGCATTTTTGGCACGCATTACAGAGGCGGGGATTAACCTTGATATTTTCGCACGTGATTTTCTTGAATATGCGCGTGCGGCGATGATCGCCCATGCCAACCCAGCGCTCCTTGCGGGAGTTGGTGGGGTGCATGATCACGCCATACTCGCCGCGCATGGCAAGGCGTGCACAGCGGAACAGCACATTCGTATCATTATGGCATTCACCGATGCGCGCGCACGCATGCGCACCGCATCTCTTCCACAACTTCCCCTTGAGCTCGCGGTGTTAGAGCTTATGCTGGGAGTATGATCAATGTCATCTTGCTGGGGATCACGTCACTCCTTACGGATCTTTCCAGTGAAATGATCGTTCCGATTCTCCCGTTCTTTATTCAATCCCTCGGCGGTGGCGGACTGGCCATCGGATTGGCGTTTGGTGTTGGCGATGCCGTCGCCGCGCTGATGAAAGTGTTCTCTGGATATTGGGCAGACCGCACAAAGCGTTTCAAGACTTTTGTTTTCATTGGCTACTTCTTTTCTGCATTTGCAAAATTTTTCTACCCGTTCATTTCAAGCTGGCAGAGCATTGCTGTCCTCCGCCCCATTGAACGCCTAGGAAAGGGGTTTCGTGATGCGCCACGTGACGCCATTATTTCAGAATCAGTGCCGCAGAATATGCGCGGCAAAGCATTTGGCGTCCAGCGCGCCATGGACAGCGTCGGCGCCCTTATTGGCTCCGTTGCAGTGTTGGTGCTCTTTCTTATCTTCGGGCTTTCTCTTCAAACACTCTTTTTCTTTGCGGCGCTCATTGGCCTTGTTGCCGTTTTCCCTATTTTCTTTGTGCGCGTGCCTAATAACCTTACACTTTCGCGCAAGCGTATTGGATTTGGTGAGCTCCCCCTGAAGGC
This sequence comes from Candidatus Paceibacterota bacterium, assembly GCA_030583765.1. Taxonomy (NCBI): domain Bacteria; kingdom Bacillati; phylum Minisyncoccota; species Minisyncoccota bacterium. The sequence continues at coordinate 143,747 of CP129474.1, read as the reverse complement.
GCGCTACTTTATTGCGATTGCAACCGTGTTTGCAATAGCCAATTTTAGCAATGCATTTTTCATCCTCCGCGCACAGAGCCTGTTTACTGACCTCTCATTCCAAGACTCGCTTTCGCTTGCGCTGGTGCTATACATCTTTTTTGGCATTTTTGATGCCGTGTTTTCAGAGCCTGCAGGAGCGCTCTCTGACCAGCTTGGACGCCGCCGCATTATTCTTACCGGCTACTTACTCTTTAGTGTAGTGTCGCTTGGGTTTATGACTGTGCCACATATTGCAAGCACAACAGTGTCACAGTTTCTCGTGATGCTTATATTTTTTGCGCTGTATGGTGTCTTCCGCGCCTTCATCGACGCATCACAGCGTGCCATGGTTGCGGATCTTTCAGATCCAGGCCAACGTGCTACTGCGCTGGGCACGTTTGAAGCGGCAACAGGGCTCGCTGCCATCCCCGCAGGTCTTATCGCCGGTTTTCTGTGGGACTTTTCTCCCGCGCTCACGTTTGCGCATGGATTCGGGTTTAGTATTCTCGCAAGCGCGCTGTTGCTCGTGTTCATTCGCGGCCAGAAATAGTTTTTATAAAAACGAAGCCCCAGGGATTGCCTGGGGCTGAAGAGGAGTGTTATGACCAGTTGTCGACGATCCGGCGAAGCGCATCAACGCGTGCCGCCGTCTGCCACGGGAGCAGTTTGAAGATCTGTACGAGCCGCTCCATGCGCATCGTCTCGCGCAGTTCGAAGCGTGCAACGTCTTCGATGTTCTTCAAGCAGGTTGCTTGTAGCTCGTGGCCGTTGTAGAACCGTTCCAGCATGCCCCACACAGTGTTGAGGTGCTGAAGGTTCCGCTCTCGTGTTGCGATCTGGATCGCGTGCTGCACGATCGTCTCTGTGAGGTGTCCTGCGGTGGGCGCGTATTCCAGCAGATTCCAGACCGCTTCAAACGAAGCAGCGTTCTTCGCTTTCACCATCCCGATCTTCATGAGCCGCTCCAGTGCCAATTGGCGCACAGGGCTACTCGTGGGGGCGTTGCGAAAGATGACCCCGAGCTCTTCGTAGGTCTTGGCGCGGTTGGCGAGCCACCACTCGAGGATGTGTTCCACGAGCGGGTGTTCGGGCCCTACTTCTTCTACTGCGCGAGCGATGATGGTGCGCAAGCCATCACACGAATGAGCGATTGTAAGCGCCTTGTCCGAGCGCTCGCACAAACGCACATCATCAGCGTGGATGAGGTTAAGTGCTTGGCGCACCTCCATAGCCGAGATTCCGAGCGTTATTGCGACGTTTTCGACGTGCCGCTCTTGCTGCGCTCTGTTTGCCACAGTGCCTCCTTGGCGCACGGTATACCATAATAGGGGAGGCGCGTAAAGAAAAGAGCAAGGTGCGTGACGCCTTGCTCATTGTTTTCTGCAGTGGAGTGAGAAACTGGAGACCTCCTTGTGAAATGGTTGTTCTTTGAGAGTGGCCCACGCGCGCCTCTCCCACCTGTGCTGATATATTATACACTAAAAATGCAAAAATAACAAGAGTTTTTTGACCGTCTGCACTTCTTGCTGTACACTACAACGTCCGGAGGTGAAGATGGTGGAGATGGCAGTGGGTGTGCTCGCAACCGCTATCGCGGTGTGTGGCACGCTCTCGTTCTTTCTGGGCATGATGGCGGCTGGATCCCTGGTGGCACGCTGGTGTGGCGCCGAGGGGTGCCCGATGAGCATCGTCACGCCCGCATTCGAAGCAAAACTGGCGGGGGGAGCTTTCACGGTTGCCGCGCTGTGCTTCGGGTGCATCGGAGTGCTGGCCGCGTAGGCCATGGCTGGTGGGTGTTGCCCGTGCGACACCTCCCAGCCGCCTTTTATTTTCCCCATCTTTCCTGTATTCTTGCCCTATTGCGGGGTCGTCTAATGGTAGGACAGCGGCCTTTGAAGCCGTGAATCTTGGTTCGAGTCCAAGCCCCGCAGCAAGCGACTGAAGAGGAGCGCAGTGCCCAGCGCCAGTAGGCGGCGGGTACAAGCCTTAATGCAAAGCCCGCCCTTGTGGCGGGTCTTGCATTATTCTATCGTTGGAGGGCCTGGACTCGAACAGGATAGGGGTCGGGAAAGGAAAGTCCTTTCCCGTGGTGGAAATATTAAAACCGCAAGGTTTTAAAGAGTGAGCCTGAGGATAGCGAAGCAGCCGAAGGCGACACGAGTGAGATTCCAGGCCCCGCAGCCAAGTCGTGATAGGTTATCCCGCTCGAGGAGCTTACTAAAACATGATTACCGAAGCCCAAGAAAAATACTTAGCCTCGTTGCCTGACGGCAAAATTATTGAGGTCAAACCATTTGATCCACATGTTCAGGAGGTGGCGAATGAACTCATATCTCAAATAAGAGAAGCTCTTCCTGGCGTAGATTTACATTTTGGTGGAGCCTCTGCACTTGGAATTGCAGGCCAGAACGATATCGATATCTCAATCTTGTATGAAGCGCCTGAGTTCGATAAGTACTTTTCTGTGCTAGAAAAACTATTTGGAACTCCCTCTCGCATAAGCACGTCACCAAAGAATAAATCAGTAAAATGGGAGTTCAAAAAAGATGGTTTTGAAATTGAGCTTTATATTACACTGAGAGGTTCTCCTGCATTTGAAGAACAAAGAAAAGTATTTGAGCTTTTATCGCAGAGTAAGGCATTGCGAGATGAGTATAAACAAACCAAGCTACCATATGGCCCGATTGATTTTAAGGACTATATGCGAAAGAAGTATGAATTTTTTAATAAAATTTTAGAGGATAGCTAGCGCTCGAGACCCGTCGTTTGTGGTAAGATTGGCATAGTTTAAATATCCTTTCTGGACTTGACCCGATTTCGGTTCTAGCTCGAGGAGGCCAGCAAGGAGCGAAGGCGACACGAGTGAGATTCCAGGCCCCTTAAGTTTTTTATCCATGCAATTCCTCCCAACCCTCTTTCTTAAAGCCATCACCATACTCATCGGCATTGGTGCGCTCGCATTCCTGCTCGTCGAGCCCCACTTTGAAGGCAGAAACATGAACGCCACTCTCTTTGAAATCTACTTTACCGATCCCTTCCTCGCATACGCATACATCGCCTCTATTCCGTTCTTTATCGCGCTCTATCAGGCGTTTCAACTCTTAGGTAGCGTTGGACGAGGCGAAACACTCTCGCACCATGCAGTGAAAGCTCTGCGCACAATCCGCCACTGCGCACTGGCCATCATCGGCTTTGTGGTGCCAGGAATGATTTTCATACGTTTCTTCAGTGGCAGTGACGACCCCGCTGGCGGCATCGCCATGGGTGCTCTCATCATTCTTGGCTCCCTCATCGCCGCCGCCACGGCATCAACCCTCGAACGGGTAGCGCAACGTGGGCGCTGATTGCTTTGGACATTATAAATCTTACTGTGGTATTATAGGCATATGAAGAAAGTACTTGAATTTCTTTGGCGCAAAACACGAAAGGGCGCCGCGCCCGATCTGAACAAGGTGACCGAAAAACAACTCCGTAGGAATATGGAAGTTTTTAAGTCTTTGCGAGATTATGATGCAGGAAAAAAAGACATACCTACCCATAACGTCCGAAAACATTTGCCACGCATACGTGTTGCTCCATAGAGAAGGCCTCGTATCTTTCCCGCTTACTGAAGAGGGCAAAAAGAAGGTTGCTGCGATAGTTGCAAACATAAATGGTCCGTATTTTGGACACGAAATATATAACACCCCAGAAGAAAAAGCGGTGGCGTTTTTGTATTTTCTCATTAAAGATCACCCGTTCATTGATGGCAATAAACGAACCGCGTGTCTCGTGTTTGAGGTTCTCTGTGACATAAATAAACTAGCCCCTCGCTTCAACGAGTTTAGTCTCGATGCACTTGCAGTGTTTATTGAAGGAATACGTGATCCCAACCACCACGGGGCCATAAAAAACATCACGGACATTCTTTTTTAGAACCTAGCATTCCTATGGGTGAGGGCGTAGAATAAAACTTATCCATGAACCCACTCACTTCTTATCTCGCTACATTAGTGCCACTCGCAGTGCTCGATGCGCTCTGGTTGCTGGTGATCGCAAAAGGATTCTATGCAGAGCGCATGGGCTTCTTGTTCCAGAAAACAATCAACCTTGCACCCGTTGCACTCTTCTATCCGCTCTATGCCCTCGCTGTCTACGGCCTTGTGGTAGCGCCAGCAGTAGTGAGCGGTTCGTGGAGTGAAGCGCTCTGGCGCGGTGCTCTCTTAGGCCTTGCCGCCTACGGAGCCTACGATCTCACCAACCATGCGACCATCGCTAACTGGCCACTCGTGATCACCGTGGTTGATATCCTCTGGGGCATGGCTGTCACCGCGCTCACTTCGGTGGCGGCATTCTGGGCTATCATGGCACTGAAAAAGACATGGATGTAACACCTCAGCCACTCACCGAAGAAGAGAAGCGCATCATTCTCGAAAAGGGGACCGAGGAACCATTTTCTGGCGCCTATGTGCACACCACGACAGCGGGCACATATACGTGCCGGCAGTGCGGCGCAGCACTCTATCGCTCTGAAGCAAAATTTGATTCTGGATGTGGCTGGCCCAGTTTTGATGATGAAATTCAGGGAGCCGTCCGTCGCACCATTGATGCCGACGGTGTGCGCACCGAGATCACCTGTGCACGCTGTGGCGGACACCTTGGCCACGTGTTTGAAGGCGAACAGCTCACTCCAAGGAACATACGCCACTGTGTGAACTCACTTTCCATGGTATTCACGCCGGATACACCCGGTGCGGAATAGTGCCTTCTCGCTCGGATCGTGCATATTGACTCCTTGCTTTTTTATTGTATCATTTCAGTGCCCTCACCCGTTTCTTTGAGGGAGAAAGAGAGACGCCATGGGTCGCGACTGCAACCACAGCGGCAAGTGCGGTACCAAGAACCACACCGGCAACAGCAGCCACGGGTGGTGCAAGTACTGCAAGAAGTGCAACCGCTGATCGCCAGGTCGTGACATGGGGGAGGCTCGCATAGCTCCCCCATGTTTTTAATTTGACGGCTAGCAATAGCCGCCTTTTCTTTTTGTTGAACCTAGTATTCCCATATGTGAGCGTGTAGGCTAAGATGCAATAAGAAATCGAGTAATACATCACAGACCGTCGTGGACAAAATCTCTACGTTATTTCATGAATATCCCTAAAACAAAAAAAGAGAATATTTTAGAAGAAATACACGGCTACAGCATCGCAGATCCCTATCGCTGGCTAGAAGGCGCAGAAAACGTGGAGGTGCGAGAGTGGATTAAAGCTCAAAATCACGCCGTTGACGAAAGCTTAAAAGGAGAGCTTTTCTCCAGTTTCTCCGATGAACTCGTAGCTAACTTTAAGGTAGTCAACTTCTCTAACCCCATGCCAGTGCGTGGCAAGTATTTTTACACAGAACGACAACCAAATGAAGATCAGCCAGTGCTCTATATGAAGCGAGGTCTCGACGGTCAGCCAGTCGTTTTGTGCAATCCTAATGGTCAGCGGGATGGCAACACCATCACTATTGATTTCTGGAACGTTTCGAGGAGTGGCAAGTATGTCGCTTATGGAATCTCCGAAGGGGGCGATGAGATGGCAACGCTGTATGTAAAGGATACCGATACGAATCAAAATCTTCCCGACGCGATCATCCGCTGTAGATACTCTGATGTCCGATGGCTGCCGGATGATTCCGGTTTCTTCTATACGCGCAATCCGCGACCAGGGACGGTTCCTAAAAACGAAGAGCATCTCCATGTAAAAGTATATCTCCACAAGCTTGGCGATGACCCAGATGCCGATGAACTTATTTTTGGAGCCGATCGTCCGAAAGATGACATGCTGGGGCTCACCCTATCTCCCGACGGCAGATATCTTGGCATTGAAGCGTCGCAAACGTGGACAGAGAACGAGATATACATATACGACAGCACCACAAAGAGCGTGAGAGCTTTGGTGACTGACATTCCGGCAAAATTCTCCATTTTCTTCCTGAGTGGAAAGGTGCTCCTACGAACGAACTATAAAGCAAATAACTACCGCATTCTCCAGTCGTCATATGAGGAGATGTATCGTTCCCTGGATGAGTGGCAGGAATTCATACCTGCGCGGGAGTCCGTACTTACGACGTGCCGCGCTACAAAGAGTAAGATTCTCGTAGAATATCTCGTCAACGCATGTCTTGAGGCCCATATATTTGACTATGATGGGAAATTGCTAGAGAAAATTCCGCTCCCAGCACATGCGACCATGGCGGGCATTACTACCAATAGGTTTGAGGAGGAATTCTTCTATGGTGTGGAATCGTTCCTTTTTCCAAAGATTGTATACCGATATGATCCGGAGACACGAACGTACTCCGAATACCGCGCGACAGACAACCCAATCGATGCAACGGAATATATCGTAAAACAGGAATGGTATCACTCCAAGGATGGCACCAAGATTCCTATTTTTATCATGCACGGGAAGGATATCCAGTTGGACGCTAACAACCCAACAATTCTCTATGGGTATGGTGGCTTTGCGGTAATTCAGGCCCCTTCGTTCTTGCGCAGTTGGGTTCCTTGGTTTCAGAGGGGTGGGATTTTTGCTATCGCAAATATCCGTGGAGGAGGCGAGTTTGGCGAAGCGTGGCATACCGATGGCATCAAAGAATTAAAACAGAATTCTTTTGACGATTTTATCGCAGCCGGTGAATATCTTGTTGCGCAAAAATACACGGATCCGCAACATCTTGGCATTCTCGGCGGAAGTAACGGTGGCCTCCTCGTATCTGCCGTGGGCGTCCAGCGGCCCGAGCTCTGGAGCGCAGTGTGCTCGCGTGTGCCACTGACTGATATGGTGCGCTTTCCTCAATTTGGCATTGCTATGCGTTGGGTGCATGAATACGGTGATCCAGCGATAAAAGAAGACCTTGGGAACATCTTGCGATGGAGTCCTTATCACAACGTGCGTGAGAATGTAGAGTATCCCCATTTTCTCTTCACCACTGGCGAGAAAGATACGCGTGTTGATCCACTCCACGCCCGCAAGATGGCCGCGAGACTCCAAGAGGTGAATAAGCATAATCAGGTACTCATATTTACAGAACTTGATGCCGGCCACGGTTCGGGGAAACCTATTATTAAAATTGTTGAGAGCCAGGCGTTGACGCTGTCTTTCTTTGCACGTCATCTCCAGCTTGCAGACTAAAAGCCTATCTATGTCATTCGAAAACCCATCAACGCCCGCACCAGAACGCAAAGAAAAAGAACTTACCCTTGCAGAACGTTTAGGAGAAGCCCTCCGCACCGAAGGCCTTGCAGGGGAGCGCACCAAACAGTGCATTCAAGAGTGGTGGACTGCGCGTGAAGCCCTTTCCGACGAAGCACGGTGGGAGGCGGATCTGCAACGTGCCGAGATCCTCTTCTCTGCAGGCTTCGTGAACGAAGCGCTTGAGGAATACGAATCCATCGCCCAACAAGCCTACGAAGCCCAGAAAGACGACATCGTCGCCCGTTGTGACGAACGCATTGAAGCGATCACACATGAAAGCCCTTCAATATAAAAAGTTACTCAAACAATTACTAGATATATGCTCCGAGCTTACCCGAGATACCGGCAGGCCCTTTACTCTTGATGGGTTTGCGATCGGGAGTTCGGGGGAGGTGTGGGCACAATGGCAATATGGTCTCACGCTCCATCGCCCCGGTAATCCATATATAGACGCAGAATGGGGTAAGTACGATGTTCAGATAAAAACAACACAACATGGTTCCATCCAATTAACGAAAAAATCTCCAAAAGATCTTTTGCTTTTAGTATTACAACTACAGCCAGACGGAGATTTTAAAGAAAAATATAATGGCGAAGTTGCGCTGTTGTTTAGAGAGAAGCAGAAATCTTTTTCATTAGGTCGCCTAGCTGAGCTGAACAAAAAAGCGAAGATTAAAATAACAAAGAAATAGCCCCTTTCTTCTTTCGGCGTTTGCGCGTATAACGTATGCATAACAGAGGGTATGCATCCATTTATACAGAAATTGCGTGAAACGCGCTCTCGCTGGCTCGCAACGTCATGGGACATCCGCATGGCGGTCTTTTATACTCTTTTACTCGTCGTCATCATTATTTTCTCAGATAATGAGCGTACGGGATTAGAGGACTTCTTGTCCGTTGGCGTCCCTTTTCTTATATGTACGGCCGGCCTTGTGATACAGGGATACCGCGTTGGAGAGGAATATGAATGGTCCGAGTCGTTGAGCCGAAAACAGAGACCGCTCCTTCTCCTAGGCATGCTCTGTGGCTTTGCGGGCCTGCTAGCACTTTCATTCATTGACTATCCCGAAACGCCCCAATGGCGCTATGTGCTTTTAAATATTACTACGGCACTCATTTTCTCCACGGCTTGGTTTATGTTTGGCTTTCTCACGCCGTTTGGCTTTAAATTATTTGCTGACTATGGTGGTGATGCATTTTTAGAGCGTCTCATGCAACGAAAGTGGCTTCCGCGCCCAATCATCTTGCTCCGCATCGTGTCAGCTATCGTACTATTGATGCTAGTGGCAGGCGCATGGCTCGCGTACACAACACTTGAGAGACTTGCAGACATTGAGCGCGCTCTTGGCGGGAGAGAGGCATTACAATGCAGTGCGCAAGACACCATTGCGGAAGCAGGCCCTTCCGTTGTACGCATCATCGGAGCCTTTGGAGAGGGAAGTGGCTTTGCTGTAAAAGAGCATTTCATCCTCACCAACTATCACGTCATTGATGGCGAACCAAGCCCCAAAATAGTATATGCAGACGGATCATTTGAAGCAGGCATCATTGTGGATGGCCATCCAGGATTGGATTTAGCGCTCATTTCCGTGGAACGGAACATGCGCCCCCTCCCGTGGGAAGCCTGGCAGAATGCGCAATTGGGCCAACAGCTGTTTATTCTCGGCTACCCTTACGGCGGTTCGCTGAACGGAGAGGTTACCGTAAACCGTGCTACGATTAGTGCATTTCGTGGCAATAAGGCAGGCGAGCGGCACTACCTGCAAACAGATGGCGGCCTTGTCGAGGGCATGAGTGGCGGCCCGATGATTACTTTTTGCGGCAGGGTGGTGGGCATTAACGCCGCAGGTGGTGAAAGTTTGAGCATCGGCATCAGTACTGATATTGCGCGGGAGTGGGTGGATGAATCATTGCGCATTGGCACGAGTGTGCCGTGGGATAATCCCGACAAAGACATTAACCCCAACGCATCGCCCATTGATACGGTCCGTGCCTATTACCACTACATCAGTGCGCGCAACTACGAAGCGGCATTCGCCTTACTCTCTTCGCATTTTATCGGCAGGGTTACCTATGCAGATTGGGTTGTGGGATTTGAAACACAGCTCCAAACCGCCGTTTACCACATAACCGCTGATCCGAAGAACCATTCCCGCGTATTCGTAGAGCTAGAATCAACAGACCTTATTGACGGCGACATTGTCTACCGCTCTTTCGTTGGTTCCTGGACCGTCCGCTCTGTTGGCGGCCAGCTGCGCCTTTGGGAGTCCAACATCCAAGAGGTGTATGATGAATAGGCGGCCAATCCCCGATTGCCTTTCTTGTGTGTTTTTGAGAGGATAATGGCAGAAAAGCTATGTGTCTAGTTATCTATGAGCCAAATCGTTTATATTTTAAAAAACGAAGCAATGCCCGAGTATATAAAAATAGGGTTTACTCATGGCGATGTTAAGGAAAGACTAAGGCAGCTAGATCGGACAGGTGTGCCGCTTCCTTTTGAGGTCTATTACGCGGCAACCGTTGAAGACGCTGAAAGAGAGGAAAAATGGCTTCACTCTATTTTCGCAGACCGTCGTGCGCGAGTTAACCGAGAGTTTTTTAAAATGAATCCAGAATATGCGGCACTTGCATTAAAGCGAGCAGAAATTAGAGAAGTTAGTATTGACAGTGGCTTAACCCAAGAGCAAGAGAAGGAGGTCGACGAAGTAAAGACAAGGCGCTCAAAATTTCATTTTGGGAAATACGGGATACCTATTGGATCGAAACTCACTTTTACAAGAGATTCCAACATAGTTGCTGAAGTAGTAGAGGGCGACAAAATAAAAATCGGAGATAAGATTGATTTTCTATCAAATATGGCTCGTGATTTATTGGGATATAAGCGGAGACCGCAAGGTACGTTATATTTTGAGTATGAAGATGAAATTTTAGACGATCGACGACGAAGGATGGACGAAGGGGAGTCTGAGGCCATGGAGGGGGCTGGTGACGCATGGCTGCAGATGCAAGCTGATATAGAGAGAGGAAAATAGTTATGCAAAAACCCTATTATCAAAAAGACGACTTCGTTTTATACCAAGCAAATTGTCTGGATATTCTCGCTGACATCCCCGAAAATTCAATTGATATGGTTTTTGCTGATCCGCCTTATCTTCTCTCAAACGGCGGGTTCACCGTTCACGCCGGACGGCGTGTGAGCGTAAACAAGGGAGAATGGGACAAAAGCAACGGACTAAAAAAAGATTTTGAATTTCATCTTGAATGGGTGCAAGCCGTCAAACGAGTGCTGAAGCCGCACGGCACGATTTGGATTAGTGGGACTTATCACTCCATTTACCAATGCGGCTTTGCTCTCCAAGTTGCGGGTTTTCATGTTCTCAATGATATTGCGTGGTTCAAACCGAACGCATCACCGAATTTGAGTTGCCGTTTTTTCACCGCAAGCCATGAAACGCTTATTTGGGCAAGAAAAGATAAAAAAGCAAAACATATTTTCAATTACGACTTGATGAAAAATGGCACTTGGCCGGAGGACGCGTTGAAAAAGCCCGGACTTCAAATGCGTTCGGTTTGGTCTATGGGAACACCAAAAGCGATTGAAAAAAAGTACGGCAAACATCCAACGCAAAAACCGGAAGATTTGCTAAAACGAGTTGTCCTTTCAAGCACGAACAAAGGTGACATTGTTCTTGATCCGTTTACCGGAAGTTCAACAACGGGAATTGCCGCGCATTTGTTCGGCAGAAAATTTATCGGAATTGATTTGGACAAAAAGTTTTTGGATGTATCAATAAAGCGATTTGAGGATTTGGATCGAAATATGAAAAATAAGAAATCAAAAGTATGAAAATCGTAACCCGCGCAACCGCCATAAAAAATCTGAAAAAGTATATCGGTAAAGACCTTGCCGAGCTTGCGCCTCAATTTGGAATCAATCCTTATCTGAATGGCAAGCAAAACAAGGGCTGGAAAGGCCTTGTTTTGGAGCGGTTGGCAGGACTTCAAACAAACGTATCAAAAGCACCAAATGGGCTTACTTACGAATTAAAATCTGTTGCTTTTCACGAGATGAAAGAAATTCTCGTGCCCAAAGAAACAATGGCGATTACAATGATAAATTCTGAAGAATTGAAAGCCCATTCGTTTTTTGAAAGCCATGTTTGGGCAAAACTCAAAACCATTGTGTTTTGCGCGGTGCAATGGGACGGCTTAAACGCCAAAGGATCAAAACTTTTGCGGGTAGCGAGTTTGGATTTTGCCGAGGATGACGAATTGATACAGGAAATAAAGGCCGATTATGATTTTATCCGCGCAAAACTTATCAAACACGGGTTTACCGCGCTTACTGGTAAAGACGGAAAGTGGATACAGGCGCGAACAAAAGGAATCGGTGGCGTGAACCCGCGGACAGGAGAACGCCGTCCCATTACTCGCGCGTTTTACGCGCGAACGGGGTTAGTGAAAAAGATTTTTGAAATTGCGAGTTAAATTATGAAACTTATAAAATTCCGCGTAACAGAATACAAATCAATTAAAGATTCCGGCTATTGCTGGCTTGCTTCTGACGTAACAACACTTGCTGGGAAGAATGAGTCCGGGAAAAGCGGAATTTTGGAAGCGTTGCGAGATTTTGATACCAACATTGAGAAAATATCCGATGAGGCGTTACCACTTGATCAAAGTGGGGAACCAATGATTGAATTGGTCTTTGATGCCGATAAGGCAACCCTTGATGCTATTGCACAAGAAAAAAGTATAACTATTGATAAAGCCACACGCGAGCACATCGCAAAAAATGGTGTAGCGATTTTTAAGTATTTTGACGGAAGTTATGATTTATCCGATGAAGCACTCGAAAAATTGCTTGATAAATCGGTAAGCGACAAGAATGCTCAAATTATTACAAAGATAAAAACTTCGTTAGACAAATTAAAAAAGATAGACGGATTGACCGATCTTGTCGATCCTAAAATATCCGGTTCTATTGAAGAAATAAAAAATGCGTTGACGCAATTTGTCGCTCAAGCAACAGCAAAGGCAGCCGCAATTACTGAAACCGAAAAGAAAAGTCAGGCTGATTCAATTATTGCGACAATTACTGCCGAAAATGGCACATTACAAAGCCCGACCGCTTCAGATGTTTTTCTTGAAGAAATCCAAGCATATATTCCAAATTTTATATTCTTCAGTGACTTTCTCGATATTTTGCCTTTTGAACTTCCGCTTGCTGAAGCAAAAAACAATAAACCCGTGAGTGATTTTGCGAAAGTCGCCGGTTTAAGCTTAGACGACGTAGTAAAAACCACTAATACTCAATTACGGCGAAATCTATTAAGTAAACATTCTGCCAGTATCACCGGCGACTTTATGGGATATTGGGGCCAAAATCAACTTGATTTAGTCGCAGAGGCCGACGGAGACAAGTTGCGTCTTGGAGTTAGAGAGGCCGGAAAAACGATGCTTTTCAAACCAGAGCAGAGAAGTAAGGGCTTTCAATGGTTTTTATCATTCTACCTGCGACTCAATGCGGAAAAAGACGAAACGAATATAATCTTAATTGACGAGCCCGGACTTTATCTCCACGCGAAAGCGCAAAAAGATGTTTTGAAAGTTTTTGAAGAAATTGCAAAGGAGTCGCAAGTTATTTTTAGCACACATTCCCCGTATCTCATTGACGCTCAACGTTTAGATAGAGTACGTCTCGTTATTAAGGACGATGCCAACGGAACAAAAGTTGAGAATAAAATCCATAAAAACGCTGATAACGAAACACTGACTCCGATTATTACAGCAATCGGCCTTGATTTGACGCAAGATTTTTCAATCGCCGGAAAGCACAATGTTTTACTTGAGGGAATTTCGGATTACTATTTTCTGCAAGCCCTCAAAGAATTTATGACGAAGGGAAAAACAACTAATGCAAATCTTATCCCGTGTGTTGGTGCGCCGAAGGCGCCACAGATAGCATCTTTGCTTTTGGGTTGGGATTTGGAGTTTTTAGCGGTTTTAGATAATGATGCCGAAGGTAAGAGAATCGCGAAAGAGCTTGCGGAAAAATTAGCGGTTCCAGAGAATAAAATAATTCCAGTTTCTGACCAAGATGGAAATTCGATAGAGGATTTGTTCACCCATGACGATTTCAACAATTTTGTTCTTGATGATGGAAAGAGTAAGGATAAAGCCGTCGCTAATTCAAAATTTTTGAAAGATCAAAAAATAGATAAGGTACTCCTTTCCAAAAAGTTTTTTGAGAAAGTCAAAACTGATAAATCCAAAATTACTTTGTCGCAGGATACTATCAAAAATTTTGAAGTAATATTTGATAAGATAGCGACGGGCTTTAGCAATTCATAATGCCGCCGCCAAAATTTCCGTCCGTCCCCGCAAGAACACGGCGGAAGGGGGGGGTGTGGGGGGAAGGAATTTTTGCCCGTGCTTCTGTGCGAGGCACGGCATGTAGTATACTGTGCGCATGAACTCATTCCTTGCCTATCTTGCTACGCTCGTGCCACTCGCAGTGTTCGATGCGCTCTGGTTGATGGTGATTGCAAAAGGATTCTATGCAGAGCGCATGGGCTTCTTGTTCCAGAAAACAATCAACCTCGCTCCCGTTGTGCTTTTCTACCCGCTCTATGCCCTTGCTGTCTACGGCCTTGTGGTAGCGCCTGCTGTGGCGAGTGGTTCGTGGGGTGAAGTGTTGTGGCGGGGTGCCCTCTTGGGGCTTGCTGCCTACGGAGCCTACGATCTCACTAATCATGCAACCATTGCCAAATGGCCACTCGTGATCACCGTGGTTGATATCCTCTGGGGTGTTGTGGTAACGGCGCTGACATCGGTAACTGCGCTGTGGATCATCGCGGCATTAAAACGAACATGGATGTAGCACGAAAACCACTTACTGAAGAGGAGAAGCACGTCATTCTCGAAAAGGGAACCGAGGCGCCGTTTTCTGGTGCCTACGTGCACACTACGGCACGGGGGACCTATGTTTGCCGGCAATGTGGAGCGCCGCTGTACCATTCCGAAGCAAAGTTTGATTCCGGGTGCGGCTGGCCTAGTTTTGATGATGCAATCGCGGGAGCGGTGACGCGCACGCGTGATGCTGATGGTGTGCGCACAGAAATCACCTGCACGCGTTGCGGCGGGCACTTAGGACACGTGTTTGAAGGCGAACAGCTCACCCCAAAGAACATCCGCCACTGCGTGAACTCCCTTTCCATGGAATTTATCCCTGACGAACAATAGCGCATCTCTCTTTCACTCTGGGATTTTTTATTGTGTAGAGCGTGCAAAAAGCTCGTCAACGTGAGCAAGCAACTGGCGTGGGCTGAGTTTCTCGTTGCGTAGGCGTCGGAGCTCCTCGTGGTTATCTGTCGCGAATGTACGTAACGTCCGTGAATAATGGTGAAGCTCTGGTATACCCGTTTCGTATTCTTGAGTTAAAAGCGCGATAGCAACCTCGGTGGCCTCTTGAGGATGGCGGAGTGTGAACCCTTCGCTTTTCCACGTGCGCATACAGTAGGCGAAGGCAATATGCAAAAACTCGTGGCGTAAAAGATTGGTTGAAAAGTGCTCAAGAAGCTCTGGGGGGCGGATGCCCAGAGAAATGGCATTGTCAGAAGAGAGCGCCCATTCGTGTGGAGTTACTACAATATATGTGTTGATAGGAATGGATACTTGAAAGCGTTCTGCGGTTTTACACTCGATTGCGGTGATGATCTCTTTGACTTTTTCGCTATTCAATAGCTCGTACATGCGATGCACGGATGGCCTATATTTCCTATCGAGCTGCCAGAGAACGTAGTGCGCGACGAGTACACGGAGCATGCGAGGCATGCGTTTTATCTGCATTGCCTTTCGGACAAAGAGAGGTAATGGGAAGTCTTTAATAAGGCCTTGGTGATGCCAGAGAGCCTCAGAGATAAAGAATGCACGAAGTGTTTGAGATGTGGCGATTTGCATGGGTGGAATGATGTTGACAGTATATGTGATCATCCGTATTATGCAAACCAAGGGGAGGCTTGTATGAGTTTTGTAATCTCGTTGTCTCCCGTCTCTGTGGCGCATTTTGAGCAGCTGCTGGCGTGGAGAAACCAAGACGACTTCGTACGTTTTGTTACGCACCGTAAGTACGCCGTCTCATCTGAGGTCTTCGCACGAGAATTGGCGCATGACTTTGAGTGCGATCGTAAAGAGCAGTTTTTGTGCAGTACGGGTACCGGCGTACCTTGCGGGACGGCGATCATCTACGAGGATGGCGACCGCACTCAGCTTCTCGTTTCTGTCTTCATTGATACTCAATTCCGTCACGCTGGTTACGGCATCCTTGCAACGGTTGCGGCGGTGGAGTACGCATTTCGTTATCTTCGAGCAGAAAGCGTTAGGTTTGACGTCTGCAAAGAGAATAAAAATGCGGCCGCACTGTTGCGAAGGTGCGCATTACTGGAACAGCAGCACGCATCACGCAAAGACCTCATTTCTTTCGTGATCACAGAGCAAAGTTTCGCAAACATTCTGCGAGGTAGCCGAACGTTTGGCGCCTTGCGTGGACGTTACACAATCACTAGCCAAGGAGGCTAACGTGGGAAAACAGGACAGAACCGAACGAGCCGACGTGAAATACTGGCAGGGGAACAACAAGAACGTGGTGGCGGAGTCCGAGGTGCGTGTCTCGCGCACATCGGATCCCGAGGCGAACACTCGTGCGTACCACGGCACTCCGAGTGGTCACGTCACGGAGCACAAGGACGGGAGCCTCTGGAAGACCGACTCGTCCGGAACCCGCAAGATTTCCGAAGGTTCCTCTGGTGGGTCCGGCAAGTAGCACGTAGTTCTTCTTCCCAGGGTGGGGCGCGGCCTCCACTCTGGGATTTTTATTGTGTGCGCGGACGCGAACGCGGTATACTGCATGCATGAAAGAGGGCATGCCGCTTCCGCAGAAAGAGAAAAAAGATATTCGTCCGGTGTTGGATGTGCTTCGTCGCGCCGCGGTAATGGGCATGCTTGGTGTGGCAACGGCGCAAGGCGCGGAAAGCGCGGAATCAAAGGCATACACGGGCCACGCACATGAAGAATCTTCTGCAGAAACAACAACGCACAGTGAACGAGCAAGCGCCGATGTGGTGACTGAAGCACAAATCCGCACCATGCTTCGCTATGACATGGGTGAACGCATGTTTTTAGGCACGGAAACAAAACTAACCCGTGTAGCAGAAGGCCGTGGCGAGTGGGGTGGTGTTTCTTTCTCTACTATTCAAGAGCTGATGGATCGCGGTGAAGGGGTGCCAGTCATTGGCCACACGCATCCGCTTTCGGTATATCGCAATGTGGGATACTCCACAGAAGAGATAGAAACACTGCGTGCGCGCGGTGAAGCACCCGCGCCCATGCCTCCCAGCTTCACTGATATCATCGGCGCCATTGATGCGGCGGAACATTTTCGTGAGAGTGACACCGCAATTCGTGGGCGTGTCTATGACCCTACGGGCATGTGGGAATATTCCGTTGATGAAGAGCATACTGCCGTGCGTACGTTCCTCCGTTTTCGTGAAGGCTTAGAGCGCGCGGTAAACGATGCGCTAACTGCCGAAGAGCATGCGCAGATGCGGGAGTGGGGCATACAAGACGCACACCCAGCAAAGCGCATAGAACAGGTGCGCAAGAAGGTGAATGGCGTTCCCATTGCTGCAAAGATGCAAATGGCCATGATGCGCTTCACCGCCTCACTTCCAGAAAGGACGCTACGTGTTGTGGAGCGCTTTGCGAGTTTAGAAACGCTGAGTGTGCAACTGGCGAGTGCGAAACGGAACGCGGCTGATTCCAAGCAGATTGCGCGTGCTATAGACACCTACATCACTTCGTGCGAACGTTTGGGCATCTCGATTTCATACCAAGCATATCAGCAGTAGTGGTTGCGGGTCGGCGCAGGGGTGCGGTATAGTGCTTTTCTATGTTTGACCAACTGAAACAAATCATGGAGTTGCGAAAGATGCAGGAAGAAATCAAAAAGCACGTTGTTGTGGTGGAGCGACGTGGCGTGAAGCTTTCTATGCGAGGTGATTTCGAAGTAACTCATCTTGCGCTCAATGACCAACTTGATGCGCGCACGCAGTCAACCGTGGTTGTGGCGCTTTTGAAAGAAGCTCGCGAGAAGATTCAAAAGGAGCTAGCACAGAAACTCGCCGGCTCAATGTCTGCCTAATGGATATTTCTGACATTGCACTCATTCGGTTGCAGAACCAGCACATCGGGAGTGCGCCATTTCATAAGCCTAAAGACGTGGTGCACCACTTGGGTGCCGTACAGGCGCAAGATCTCCCCAGCGCGTTCTGGGCTGTGGGTTTGCGCATGAAACGTGCGAACGAACAGACTATTCTTGATGCACTTGCAGAGGGGAGCATTGTGCGTACGTGGCCTATGCGTTCCACGCTTCACTTTGTTGCGCGGGAAGACGTGCGCTGGATGCTCGATCTCATGACTCCCCGCGTCCTCTCCGCCTATGGGCACCGCATGCGTTTTCACGGGATTACCACGGCAACCTATGACAAAAGCAGAATGCTTTTTGAAAAAGCGCTGAAGGGCGGTAAGGCGCTGGTGCGCGAAGAACTCTACGCCATTCTCGAGGCGGCGGGTATTCCTGCAAGGCGAGCAAGTTTGGGTTTACACATCATTGGGCGCTTAGCGCATGAGCAACTGCTCTGTTTTGGTCCGCGACGAGGCAAGCAACAAACGCTGGTGCTGTTAGATGAATGGGTGCCTCGCAAAGGAAAGCCGCGCGAGCGAGATGACGCATTGCGTGAATTGGCGATTCGCTACTTTACCAGCCACGGTCCTGCGCAAGAAAAGGATCTCGCATGGTGGTCGGGGCTTGCTCTGAAAGATGTTCGTGCGGGGATTGCGCACGCGGGGAAAGCGCTGGCGAGTGTAGAGGTTGAAGGCGCAACCTATTGGATGGCGCCACAGCGAGCCGTTCCTAAGGTAACGGGCACCGCATTTCTCCTTCCGGCGTTTGATGAATTTTTTGTTGCCTACCGCGACCGTAGTGCTTCGCTGGAGGCATTGCATGCGCACCACATTAACCCAGGCGCCAATGGCATGTTGCAACCTATTATCGTGGTTGATGGGCAAGTGCTGGGCACATGGAAGCGGGCGATCGTAAAAGATGCGGTGCAGATTTCACTACACTTTTTTGATAAACCTTCTGCAAAAGTAAAAACTGCAGTGCACGAGGCAGGCGAGCGCTACGCGCATTTTCTTGGTACAATGGCACAGATAAACGGACTATAAAAACATGGGAGAAAAAACTCACTTTGAGCACATCGTCGGCGGGAGCGAAAAAGATAAAGAAGAGGTTTCTGAATTTCTCCAAAATCTTTTTTCAAATCCCCCCGAAGCCTTCGCGCCATTTGAGCTGGAAAAGACGCCGGAAGATCTCGCAGTTATAAGGGAGGTTCAAGGACTAGTAGATGAGATCGCTGTACTATATGGAGGCGCGGCGAAGCATTTGCCGATAGAAAATATACACATTCTTAAGCCGGGCGCTGTATTTGAACTTACACGGGGAAAGCTTCGTGATGGTATCCATAAACCCCTTTCTCTCCATGTTGGCGTAGAGAAGCGATCATCAAAAATTCCTTTCTGTGGAAGCCTTGCACACGAGCTCTTTCACGCAAAAGGCTTTAAATCTTTTTATATTCGACCCGATGGTGAGGGGGCTCTCTATCGTAGTGGCATTCAAATGATTGATCAAAAAGATTCTTCCGTAGAGCTTGGTGATGAAAAAGAGTACTTTGCTCAGCTTGAAGAGGCTATTGTTACAGAATGCGCATCACAGCTGGTGGCAATGTTGGGGGAACGTGGCTTTTTTGGCGAAGAATATAAAGCTATGAAAGAATTGCATGATTTGGCGAATGCATACCATCAGCGTCTAGGTTGGACGCAGCAGCAGATGCAGGAGTATGCAGAGGAAACGGAATATGTAGAGGATCCGATCCGTACGCTTGAAACAATTAAAGCAGCATATCCGTCCGAAGATAAATGGCCTGCATACGCCGCGGGTCTTATTGATGGAATGAAACAACACGGAGCCGTTGAAATGAAAGAAAGATATTTCGAGCGCAAAAAGTTTAATGCGCTCCTTGACGAGCTTGTAGAGAAATCACAGGGCGTATATATGCAGCGGTCTGATATTTTTGCCGAATTTGCGAAAGCACATTTTTCTGGACGCTATCTCCCATTAGCACGCATTGTGGAGGGTATTTTAGGAAAAGGTGCTTTTCGTAGGATAGCAAACGATTTTAGTGAGATGCCAAACCAAAAGAAGTAACCTCACACATTATGAAACTCAATATTCAGCTTTTGCGCTCAGACGCCATGATGCCCAGCTATGCTAACAGCGGTGATGCGGGCATGGATCTCTATACGGTTACGCGCGTGGTGATAAAACCAAAACAGCTTGTGGTGGTGCCTACGGGGATCGCAATGGCGCTTCCACGGGGTACAGTGGGGCTTATTTGGGACAAAAGCGGACTCGCAACAAAGCATGGGCTCAAGGTGATGGGCGGCGTGATTGATTCTGGCTATCGGGGTGAAGTACAGGTGGGGATCATCAACCTTGGCACGAAAGCCGTAACGCTCGAAGCCGGACATAAAGTAGCGCAGATGCTTATACAAAAAGTGGAGCATGTTTCTCTTAAAAAAGTTGCCTCCCTTTCCGCAACTAAACGTGGTGCGAATGGCTTTGGTTCGAGCGGAAAGTAGCTTGCAGGGGATTTCTAAGAGGCGTACAGTTGGGAGGCATGGCATTCGCGATTGGCGTCCTTTACCGCCACATTGTAAAACCTATTCTGTTTTTGTTTCCGGCAGATCTCGTGCATGAGTGGGCGCTTACCATGGGGGAGTGGTTTGGGCGCTTTTCGTTCACGCGCGGCATCGCGGGTGCGTTTCTCTCTTTCGCGCACCCGAGTCTACAGACCGAGGTCGCAGGCATCTCTTTCCAAAATCCTGTTGGGCTGGCTGCTGGTTTTGATTACAACGGGCGACTTATTCATATTATCCCAAGCGTGGGATTTGGGTTTCATACCATTGGCACGGTCACCCATCTTCCCTATGAGGGTAACCCGCGCCCCATGCTAGGCCGCCTGCCTCGCTCGCAGGCCCTGTTAGTGAACAAGGGGTTTAAGAACGCCGGTGTGGAGCACATCCTTTCTCAGGTGCCGCTACATGCTCGGGGGCCAGTGGGGATAAGCATTGGTTCCACGAATCGCCCCTACCCTTCATTTGATGCGGTGGTAGCGGACATCGTGAGCGGTTTTCAAAAGGCGATTGAGCATCCTCTCTTCTCCTATTTTGAATTAAACATTAGCTGTCCGAACCTTATTCACGTGACGTCGTTTCAAGAGCGCCCTGATACGCCCGAAGGATTGGCACGCATTCTCTCTGCACTCTCCGCTCTTCCTCTCTCGCGCCCAGTGTTCATAAAAATGCCACTTGAGCGCACGCGCGAAGAAATAGATGCACTGGTTGCGGTTGCAGAGCCGTTTATGTTTATTCGCGGGTTTGTGTTTTCGAATCTGGTGAAGGATCGCAGTAACCCGCGCCTTGATCCGCAGGAAGTCGCGAGTGCGGGCAAGGGTAATTTCAGCGGTGCGCCAACGCGCGAGGGGGCAAACGCGTTGATTAGCCACGTGGCGCAACATTACGGCAAGCGTTTTATCATCATTGGATGCGGCGGTATATTTACCGCAGAGGATGCGTATGAAAAAATCCGCCTTGGCGCATCGCTCGTGCAGATGATCACGGGCATGGTCTACTTCGGCCCACAGCGGATTGGAGAGATTAATAAAGGATTAGTGCGCCTCTTAAAGCGAGACGGATACGCGCACATTCATGAAGCGGTGGGAGCGGCGCATCGTTAAACGTATGGTAGTATTGGGTATGCGTTATATCATTCTTCTTATTGTTGTTATGTGCGGTGGTTGGTTACTATGGCAAAAAGGGGACACCATTCCTGGATATGCGAGTGATTACGGAAATGCGGCGTATGTTATAGAAGGTACGCGCGTGCAATTAGTAGATGGTGCCGCGGAATCTGATGGCGTTATTACACAAGAGTTTGGCAACGAAGTGACGGGGGACATGTCAGGCGACGGCATCGCGGATGTCGCGTTCATCTTGGCGCAGCAGCCTGGCGGCACGGGTACCTTTTACTACATCGCCGTTGCCCGTGGTTTCGAGAGTGGTTACGTGGGCACGAATGCTCTCTTATTAGGTGATCGCATCGCACCGCAAACAACTGAATTGCGCGACGGCGTTATTATCGTGAATTACGCAGACCGAAAGCCTGGAGAGCCTATGACTGCTGACCCTTCGGTTGGGGTCTCTCGAATGTTCCGTATAGAGAATAATGTCCTAAAAGAGGTTTCTCGATAGATTGCTATGAAGTATCTTTTTGCCGAGATGGGAATAGGAAATGGCAGCTTCTTTTCCACAGAAATAGAAGAGGGGTTGAACGAGCGTCGTGTTTCACAATTTCTTCTCCCTAAAAAAATCTCCGATTACTACATGCGAATATGGATTTGGAAAAGAGTGCTCGTCATTTCGACAAAAGACGGCATAAAAATAAAGGCCAAGGATATAAAGAGATTTAAGTTCTTGCTTGGTATTGGCGGAGAGAGTGAGTAGAACGCATACATGAGAGGGTATTGACTTTTTTAGCGAAATATGATAGTATTACCACACTGAGCAGTAGAGCTCACCACCTCTCACTTTCAGGGCTTCAGAAAGCCAGTATCCCTGCCTGACGGCAGGCAGGTCGTATCTATTTCGTTAGATTCTAGCTATCTTTCAGGCATATAGACTCGTAAGCATTTCGCTTTATTTTGTCACTCGGCCTCAGCAAACATAGTTAGGTATTGGTTTTCTAAAACACTGAACAGCTCAGTCATCTCGGTTTGAGAGAAACAAAAAGCACCACGCAATGTGGTGTTTTTTGTTTGCTAGGGGGATTGATTTTTAAAAGATTAATTCTATATTATGGAAAGGACGTTTGGCCGTTTAACGTCGTTCTTTTGAAAAGGAGAAGCCCATGGGCTTCTGGAAGGCAAGCAAGCCACACGACTCGGACAGTCCGATCGGGCGGCACATCGACGTGTACCATACGGATGATCGAGGCAAGCGTGATCAGCCGCATCATACCGACATGAAGATCGACTACGACGAGTCCAAGCCGACCACGCAGGACATCCGCACGGACCTGCCGCAGACGGTGGACCTTCGCAACAAGTAGTCGGAGGAGAGCTGGGCATCTCAAAAAACTGCCCCCTATTTTTATATGGATATTCCGATCTCTCATACAAAAGGAGTGCTTTCTTCGGGTGACGCATGGGACGAAGCTCTGTTAGAACGAGTGCGCTCTCTTGCGAGTACTCTTTCTTTCGCAACGTTGGCAATAGTGTGGCTCCGCGAACGACAAGCTGCAGGGGCTTCTGAAGAGACGGTGCGCCAGCTCATGCGCGACCTCTCGCATTTTTCACATCAAGAACTTGTCGATCTTATCCATGAATTGGGCCCGGGTGCTGGGGAGCGGATTCTTAAAGAATTTGGAGAATAGAAGTAGGTATTGGTTTTCTAAAACACTGAACAGCTCAGATATCTCGGTTTCAGAGAAACAAAAAGCACCACGCAATGTGGTGTTTTTTGTAGGGCCTAAGAGCACGCGAGTAATCTTACTTACTCCACGACGTTCCCTTGCAGTACGGCCGCCCAGCTATCCCTTGCGGTACAACTTCCGTACTCCCAGACCCTATGTAAATATTGCGCCTCTTATTTTGGAGCGTCAAGAATATTCCTGTGGATAACACCAAAGCGCTTTACTGCGGTGAAAAAATATGGCATACTCTCCTCTCTTTTTAGGCCATGGCACACGGGGAATCTATTATTCGTTTTGAGAAAGTGTCCTTTGAATATGGGCACAAGAAACCAATCCTTTCCGAGGTAGATTTTTCCATTCGTCGCGGTGCCAAAATAACCATCATGGGGCAAAATGGTGCTGGTAAAAGCACGTTGTTTCATCTCATGACACCATCAGGACACGCGGGCGCGCTGGTTCCGGAATCTGGTTCGGTGCATCGTGCACCAGGGCTTACGATTGCCATGGCTCGTCAGGTTATAGCGAGAGATCAGTTGGACATGACGGTGCGAGAATTTTTCCAGCAATGCTTTGCGCACAAAGTGCATGATATCGATCCCAAAATCGACGCCGTGCTTGAAGTGGTGAATCTCCATGCGCCACACGATCGTATCGTGCGCTCTTTTTCTGGAGGCCAACAGGCCCGTCTCTTGCTCGCATCCGCGCTTATTCAAGACGCAGATGTACTTCTGTTAGATGAGCCAACAAATAATTTAGACAAAGAGGGGATTGCGCATCTGCGGCAGTTTTTGGTGCAGTATAAGAAAACGTGCGTTGTTATTTCTCACGATGCAGACTTTTTGAACGCGTTTACCGATGGCGTGCTGTATCTTGATGTCTTTACGCGCAAAATTGAGCAGTACCAAGGCAACTACTTTGATGTCGTTGAACAAATTGCCGCGCGTATCGAAAAAGAAAACAGTAAAAACGCCCGGCTGGCGAAAGAGGCTATAGAGAAGAAAGAGAAGGCGAACTACTTTGCCATGAAGGGTGGTCGCTTGCGC
The DNA here is from genome assembly GCA_030583765.1 of Candidatus Paceibacterota bacterium. Lineage (NCBI taxonomy): Bacteria > Bacillati > Minisyncoccota > Minisyncoccota bacterium. Next base: position 119,811 of record CP129474.1, on the reverse strand, counting down.
TTGCTTGCAAAACGCATGCGTGAAGATGCGGCAGAAATGGAAGAGTCACAGGTAGACGTGCGCAAAGAAGACAAAACTATCCGTCCGTTCACCATCCCTGCACAGCAGGGACTGATTGGGCCCGTGGTGAGTATTTCTTCCGTCTCGGTGATCAAGAACCACAAAGCGACGACTAAAAAAGTAAACGTTGTACTTCACAAAAATCGGCACTTGTTACTTTCTGGCCCGAACGGCATTGGAAAGAGTACGCTCCTAGAGGCGCTTGCGTCTGGAAAGGCAAAAGGTGCGGTTATCGCACCGGGAGTGAAGATCGGGTACTACCGTCAGGACTTCTCAACGCTGCCCTTTGACCGTACTGTGCTCGAATCTTTAAAAGAGTTGGGCACCGGACTGAGTGACGAGGAGCTGCGCGGTGTTGCGGCGAGTTTTCTCATCACCGGAGATACTATTTTCACAAAAATCGGGAGTTTGTCTGAGGGCCAGAAGGGATTGGTGGCGTTTATTCATCTCGTGCTCCAGAAGCCCGGCCTCTTAATTTTAGATGAACCCACAAACCACATAAACTTCCGCCATATTCCCGTGATTGCAAAGGCGCTCGATGCATACCAAGGTGCGATGATTCTCGTGAGTCACGTGCCAGAGTTTGTGCACCAAATTCGGATTGATGAAATTTTGGAATTAGGGGAGTAGAATAGAAGAGGGCATATACCCCTGTTCTATGATCAAAACCTATCTTCGCTATATACACGAAAATCCCGATCGTTTGTGGTTTAAGCGGAAGTGGTACGGGTGGGGCTGGACACCAGTGCGGTGGCAGGGGTGGCTCGTGACTCTTATATATATTGGGTTGGTGATTCGCTTGAGCAGATTTATTGACGCGTCGCTTCCGATACAAGCAAACATGCGAGAGTTCGTGATTCCCGTCCTTGTGCTCACCGCTGCGTTTTTATGCGTAGCATATGCGACAGGGGAAAAGCCGCGCTGGCAGTGGGGCGCGCCTAAAGAGTAGGAATGTACGTCGTCTATATTCTGAAGTGCCGTGATGGGAGTTTGTATACAGGTATCACCACCGATGTGGCGCGGCGTTTGCGTGAACACAAAGCGGGGAAAGGTGGCAACTACACGCGCGCTCACGGTGCGCTGCGGATGGTGTATCAAGAACGGTGTGCTTCGCGGAGTGCCGCGCTCAAACGTGAAGCGGCTATCAAGCGGCTTTCACGAGCGCAAAAAGAAGCACGCATTCGTAAGGTGGCCTGACCAGCTCCTTTTTCTTTTGACGAAAATGGCGTTTCTGTGTAGCGTTCTGCGTTGGGAGGTGCCATGTGGCAATGAGTAATCCGTTTCCGGGTGAGCGACCTGATGACGAGTCGGAAGACCAGATCATCGAGCGCATCTCGCGAAAGTTCTTTCTGCGCCTACGCGATCTTCTGCGGGACCGATCCGACAAGGTGCGATCCGTTCGCCGCTGGGGCTCTGGCTTTCGGTGTGTGACGCAGGGGATTGATGTGCACGTATGGCGCTCGATTGGCGTTGCTACTCCGGTGTTGGTGCACGCCTCTCTGCACGAGATTGACATCATCTCGCTCGATCAGGAAGTACTCGTGGATATCGAGCGCTTGCTCTCTCAGCATGTGACAGAGCTAGAGCAGGAAGCAGCGATTCTCCGCAGGCGCTTTCTCGCCCAGCAGCTCTATGCGTACTACAAGTAGTCCGTTCCTGTTCCTCTTACCCCCGCCGAAACGCGGGGGCCGTTCTTTTCAGAAGAGTTGGAGAGGTATACAGTGGGCGTATGAATCACAACACTTCTTCGGATGCGGTATATGGTATGGGACTTATCGGCGCGGCTGTTTATTTTATTCAGCAAGCAGACTCATTTGGAGCGGGAGTCTTAGGCCTTCTCAAAGCATTTATCTGGCCCGCGCTACTGGTGTATCGCTTTCTTGGCCTGTAAACGTATTTGATCTCTTTTCAGTTTTATGGTATGATTACCCTACGTAGCTTTGATCTCTCGCGGTGAGGTTCTGTGAAACGCGCGGCGGGTTCTCTAGTTCGTATTTTACCTTGGAAAATAACACATCGCTTTCATCGTCCGGGTTTTCCGGACTCAACATCGCGCCCCTATTTTTGGAGGCGCTTGCACGCATTCACTACACAGAGCCGACGCCTATTCAGCAGCAGGTTATCCCCGTTGCTATCGAAGGTAAGGACATTGTCGGCATTGCTCAAACAGGCACTGGAAAAACGCTCGCGTTCTGTCTGCCCATGCTTCAGCGCCTCTCCAATATGGACGCGCAAGGCTTGGTGCTTGTGCCAACGCGTGAGCTTGCAACGCAAGTTGAAGAATCTATCCAGAATATAAGCGCAGGCATGGGCGTGCGCACGGCGGTGCTCATTGGTGGTGCTCCTATGTATCCGCAGGTGCGCTCACTGCGGAACCATCCGCACATCATCATAGCGACCCCTGGACGCTTCATGGATCACCTCAAGCAGAAGAATTTTAATCTTACGCGTGTGCGCATTGCGGTTCTTGATGAAGCAGACCGCATGTTGGACATGGGATTCGCGCATCAAATCACCACCATCCTGAAGATGATTTCCAAGGAGCGACAAACCATGCTGTTTTCAGCAACAATGCCTCCGGAGATTATGAAGCTTGCAACGGGACACATGCAGTTGCCTATTCGTATTGAAATCGCGCCCGCAGGGACTACTGCGTCTCGTGTGACGCAAGAAATCTTCATTGTGCCACGTGAAGCAAAGATTCCTATGGTGGAGAAACTGCTCACACAGTATCCAGGCACGACACTGATTTTCTCTAAAACAAAACATGGCGCACGCAAGCTTACGGATATGATCCGCGGCATGGGCCACACGGTTGCTGAGCTGCACGCTGATCGTTCGTTGGGCCAACGTCGTGAGGCGCTTGCGGGGTTTAAGTCGGGTGCGTATCGCGTGCTCGTTGCTACCGATATTGCGTCTCGTGGCATTGATGTCACAGGTATTGAGCTAGTCATTAACTTTGATTTGCCGATGAATCCGGAAGATTACGTGCATCGCATTGGTCGCACCGCTCGTGCAGGTGCGGGGGGCCATGCTATTTCTCTCGCAACACCTGATCAACGTGGCACGTTGCGTAACATTGAACGCATTATTCGCATGGAGATTCCTACATCAGAAGGTCCGGGGATGCCACCGCTTGCTCGCCAGAGCAGTCAGGGTAATCGTCCGTTTGCCGCTCGCCGCCGTACATTCGGTGCACGCCGTGGTTTTCGTCCTCGCCGCCGCTCATTCTAGTTGGTAGCGTGTGCCTCTTATTTGTGGCATACTTTTCTTATGTTAGTTGATGACGTAACTATTACCGTAAAAGCTGGTGATGGCGGCACGGGTGCCGTCGCTTTTGATAAAAACAAAATGAGCCTCGGCCCTTCTGGGGCCAGCGGTGGAAATGGCGCAGATATTTTTATGGAGGGCGTTGCGGACATTGGCGCGCTTGCACAGTTTCGCAATAAAAAAGAGATCAAAGCAGATAACGGTGAAGATGGTAATCCTCAGTTTCGTGATGGTCGCGATGGGGAGCCAGTAGTGCTCAAGGTTCCTGTGGGCACCGTTATTCATAATCTTGATACGGGAGAAGATCAGGAGATCATCAGCACGCATGATCGCGTGCTCGTGGCTCGTGGTGGAAAGGGTGGGAAAGGTAACTTTCACTTCCGTTCTTCGACCAACACGAGCCCTAAGGAGTTCCAAGAAGGGTTGCCGGGAGAGTTTTTTCATATTCGCCTTGAATTAAAACTTATCGCCGATGTCGGTTTCGTTGGGCTTCCGAATGCGGGAAAGTCGAGCTTGCTCAATGAACTCACGAACGCGAAAAGTCGCGTTGCGAATTATCCTTTTACGACACTGGAGCCGTATCTTGGTTCATACTACGGGCTCATTCTTGCGGATATCCCCGGGCTTATTGAGGGTGCGTCGCAGGGGAAGGGGTTGGGTATTCGCTTCTTACAGCACGTTGAGCGTACAAAGACGCTCTTTCACCTCATCTCTGCAGAATCACTTGATCCGGTCGCGGATTATAACACGGTGCGCGGTGAATTGACGGCATATCGCGCATCGTTCGCCGAGAAAAGTGAGCATGTGTTTTTGAGCAAGAGCGACGTGGTTGCGCCTGAAGTGTGCGCTGAACGTCTTCTGGCACTCAAAAATGCGGGCATATCAGCGGAGCCGCTCTCTATTCATGACTCTGAAAGCCTCGCTCGCGTTGAGGCAATATTGCGGGACATACAGAAAGAAAAATAGAGCCTTGCGCGTTGCAACTGGTTTTCTATACTAGCGGCATATGAATAAAGCCTTATTACTTGGGATTGGAGGAGTTGTTGTCGTTGGCGGTATTGCGTGGACGGTTATGAGTGGCGGGGACGAAAGTGACCTTAGTGGCGGCACTACGCTTGCGGGGCAAGAAGAGACGACGCTTCGCTCGCTGCTTGGTAGGGAATCACAGAAGTGCATATATGCGTTACCAAATTCTCCGGCTGACCAAACGGCTACGGCATATATTGCCGGTGGTAGAATTCGTCTCGAAGCCGTAGAGGGGGCTCATAGTCTTCTTAGCGATGATATCGTGTATATATGGCGAGATGGGGAATCGGTTGGTATAAAAATTGAGCCAACCGCCGAAGCTGCGAGTACTGACGGTGATAGTTTTGATGATCGGGTGAAAGTCTCGTGCGAAAATTGGCGCGCCGACATGTCGCTGTTCGAGATTCCAAAAGACGTCACGTTCCGTGATCTTTCTTCTCTTGTGCCCGGCGGCAACACGAGCGGCTCTTCTGGGGCAAGCTCACAATGCGGCATGTGTGCATCATTGCCAGCAGATCAACAGGCAGCGTGCAAGCAGGCTCTTAACTGCAAATAGTACGTAAGAAATAGCATCAGGTGCTCTTCCGATGTTCGCTCAAATAGGGTATTCTATCTCTATGTCAGCATTTAGTTCTCTGATAGGGGCAACGCTCCTCATAAGCGCCGGATCTCTTATTGGCGCACTTACTCTTTTTTGGCAGGGTGCTCAGGGGAAAAAGGTTTTACTGCTGCTTGTGGGGCTTTCTGCAGGAGCGCTCATCGGTAATGCGTTTCTCCACCTATTACCAGAAGCGGCTGAGTCTCTTGAAAGCGTATTGCTATTCCGTCTCGTTCTCGTCTCGTTTGTCGTCTTCTTCCTTATCGAGAAGGTGTTGCACTGGCGCCATTGCCATAATGGCGTATGTCCCGAGCATTCATTCGGCACGATGAATCTCATTGGAGATTTCGTGCACAACTTCATCGACGGGCTTATTCTTGCTGCGACATTTGCTGTCGACGTTTCATTAGGGTGGGTGACTGCCCTAGCGGTTGCGATGCACGAAATCCCTCAAGAAATTAGTGATTTTGGCGTGCTCCTTTACTCGGGCTTCTCGCGTGGACGAGCTCTTGCATGGAATTTGTTTGTGTCCCTTGGCGTCGTGTTCGGTGGGATTGTGGGTTGGTATGCGGTTGAGCATGTTACCGACATTGTGCCACTCTTACTTCCTATTGCTGCTGGTGGATTCTTATATATCGCCGCCTCTGATCTGATGCCTGAGTTGCGCCGAGAGACGCAATTCAATACTTCCGCGCTTTCCTTTATGATGTTTCTCATCGGTGTTGCAATGATGTTCGTGATGGGCGACTAAAAAACAATGACAGCACGCGCGTTACAACGATTTCTACGCACGAATAGCTACCCACTCCTTTTTGCCGCGCTTATTTTTACCGCGGGGTGGTTTATTTTAAAGGGCCAAACGATCACATTCCCCGGCGTGCAGGTTGGCAAGAATGCGCTACTTGTGGTTGATCAGCGTCCTGGGCTTGCAGCTCGTGTGGAGCTTGCCGCGCTTGATCGTCCAGGTTTTGTTGTCATTCAATATGCGATTGTGCGTCCTGGTGCGCGTTCCTATGCTGGCGCAACACCCCTTCTTAAGGTTGGTGAGCATCAGGGCATAGAAATTGTACTCTCGAGCCCGAGTAAGCACGGAGAGGGATATGTCGCGGTGCTCTATGCTGATGACGGAGATGGGCGGTTTGATCCACTGCTCGACAAACCAATTGCTGATGTGTGGAAGAACCCTATCGCGGCGCTTTTCCATACGCTCGATTCTGCGCGAGATTCGTGGGATATTCGTTTCTAGTGGTGTGCATAAGCGTTCTTGCGCTTAGGGGGCAGCGTTATATACTTATTTCATGAAACGACATTCAATCGTGTTTGTTGCAGTCGCTGTAGCGTTAGTGGGTGCATATGTGCCTGCAGCGCGCGCAGAGAATGATGTAAAATCAGCATCTCCATCGCCAAAGATCGAGTTGCGTGAGCGAGAGCGCGAGGAGCTAAAAAAGAAGCTCGAAGCTGAAAAAGAAGCCGTAAAAAAGAGGCAAGAGGTTGAAAAAACAAAGCGTGAAGAGGATCGCGAAGCGCTCAAACAGAAAATGGAAAAAGAGCGCGAGGCGCTAAAAGATCAGCGTGAAAAAGAGCGCGAAGCTTTTAAAAAGAAGCTCGAAGCGCTGAAAGATGAGAAAAAGAAGCAAATCGTAGAGCGCATTGATGGTCAAATTGATGCTCTCAATGCACGGATTACAAACCACTTTGCTAATGTGCTTGAGAAGATCGAAAATGCTCTCTCGCGCATTGAAGCTCGTGTTGCAGGGCTTAAGAGCGAAGGGAAGGATGTAACAAAAGCTGAGGCTGCTGTTGTTGCTGCGAAAGAGGCAATTGCAGAAGCGCGGGCGCGCGTTGAAGCGCAGGCAGGTGAGGCATACGTTATCACCATCACGACTGAGGATAAACTTGGTTCAGCGGTGTCTACTGTCCGTAAAAATCTCCATGAGGATTTGAAAGAGGCGCAGGAGGCTGTGCGCGATGCGCATAGTGCTGTAAAATCGCTTTCCGAGATCGTGCGCAATATCATCCGTGGGCCAGAAGCGGATGATGATGTCTCTCCATCTCCGATGCCAAGTGCATCTCCCGCAGTAACGCAATAATAATTCTATGAATGATTCGAATGGTTCGTTTAGCTGGCTGTGGGCAATTGTGCTCATCGCACTCGCCGTCGTTATAGGATGGGTGCTTATGCAACAAGGTGCGTCAGAAGAAGCTGATCTCAAGAAAATGCCAGCGCCTTCAGTTGCGGCATCTCCAACGCCTGACGTGCTTGAAGTGAATGCTATTGAAGATGTAAATCTCGATCAGGAATTACGAGAAATCGATAGCGCGGCTCAGGGCCTCTAGAAAGTGCATGTATAACAATAAGCCGGCGGAAGCCGGTTTATTGTTATTGTGGCAACCCACGAAAATATGCGAAGATGTGCCATGCCTATGAAGTCTCGTGATGCGTTGAGACGTGAGCTCAAAACAATCCTTACCCAGAAGGAGCGTTCCCTGATGCGCTCGTTACGCACCCCAGAGCGTATCCAAGACTTCCTTTCTGCGCTTCCCGCAAATCACGAGATTGGCGGCGATTCATGCCATTCACCACGAATTGTGATGCGCGAAAGAAACGCACATTGTTTTGAGGGTGCCCTCTTTGCGGCAACGACGTTATGGTATCACGGACATAAACCACTACTGCTCGATCTTCAAACGGCTCCGCATGATTTTGATCACGTAGTCGCTCTATTCCAACGCGATGGCCTGTGGGGCGCAATTAGTAAAACTAACCATGCGGTATTGCGGTGGCGAGATCCTATCTATAGAACAGTTCGCGAGCTTGCCCTCTCCTATTTTCATGAGTATTTTCTTGATTCAGGAGAAAAAACATTGCGCGCCTACTCGCGCCCATTTTCTCTTGAGCGGTTTGGAGTGCAGTGGGTGGCTTCTGACGAGCCGCTTTGGTATATTGGTGATGCCCTGGATGCGTCGCCTCATGAGCCAATCGCTCCAGCGCGTGCACTGCGACGCGCAAGACGAGCTGAAGCATTTGAGCGGGCCGTCATGTCACGCGAAGAATATGCCCGCACTCATACAAAAGACAATGAGTGAGCACCATCATGAATTTCATAATCATAAGCCACACGGCCTTCTTGCGGTAGGCATTTTTTGTATTTCCCTCGCGATGCTTTGGTTTGGAGGTTTTTTCTCTGCTGCGCGTAGCACTGATTTGGCTGATGAACGCATTTTCTCCGGATCTGTATTAGAAGTGCTCGAAGAGCGCACGGTTCCAAGTATTGTGCCCGATCGCACTATTCGCGAGCAAAAACTTGCCGTACAGGCATCGCTTCCCGATGGCGTGCGTACCGTTTCTGTTATGAATGATTTTGTACCATTGGCGACTGGAGATCGAGTATACGTACAACAGACAGGGGGAAGTGAAAGTGAGCAGTTTTTTATCGTTGACGTGCAGCGTGGACGGGGTTTGCTGGCGCTTGCGGCCCTGTTTTTTGGTGTAGTTGTTGCTATGGCGGGGAGAAAGGGGCTCTATGCGCTGTCGGGTCTCATTTTTAGTTTTGCTCTTATTATCACTTGGATTGTGCCGCGCATTTTGGCTGGAGATGATCCGGTGATTGTCGGCCTCGTGGGCTCTCTGCTTATTCTCATCGTGACACTTGCGGTTTCATATGGCGTTAATCGTAAATCTATTTCAGCGCTTCTTGGCATCATGATCGCCTTACTCGTGGTCGCTGCCCTTTCTCGCGTGGCGGTAGGCGCACTCCATTTCTCCGGGTTTTCCGCGGAAGAAGCCGTGTATTTAAATATGGAGTCGGAGTATACGGTGAATTTAGTAGCCCTCGTAGTGGCGGGTATCATCATCGCCGCTATCGGCGTGCTTGATGATATTGCTATCACACAGGCGGCAACGGTATTTAGTCTCGCGCGGACCGATCCGCGCCTTACGCGTATGCAACTATTCATACGAGCGATGGATGTGGGTCGAGATCATGTTTCTGCGGTGATTAACACATTAGTACTCGCGTATGCGGGCGCGTCGTTGCCGCTGGTACTCTTGGTGAGCGTTCGTAAGTTTCCACTTTCATTTGTGGTGAATGGAGAGATTGTCGCCGAAGAAATTGTGCGCACACTCATTTCTTCGACAGGTTTAGCGCTCGCCGTTCCAGCCACGACGCTTATAGCAGCCTATATGGCAAAACGTGATGCGTAACGTATTTACCTCACTATTTTTCGGCATTGGCGCGATTCTCGTGGTTGCCGCGTACGCGCTCGGTCTTTTTCAAGGAGAGCCGCAACAAGCCGCTGTCCCTTCTCAGCTACCATCGCCCACACTTCCTGCTGCCACACCAACTCCATATCCTTCAGTGCGCGCGACCCCAGAGCGCGTTTCGCACGCTGTGCCGTTTATCGCCCAAGCGCCATTTGGTGATTGGGCTGATCCGCGTCAGCAAGGCGCATGTGAAGAAGCCACGATGCTCATGGCGGTGCGGTGGGCACGCGGAGAGGCCATCCACCCACAGTCAGCGCTTGAGGACATCTTTGCTCTTTCTGATTTTGGAAAAGCGCGCTTTGGTACTATCCGTGATACGTCAGCGCAAGACACAGCATTATTTGCTACAGAGTTTTTCAATTATCCCCACGTGTCCGTGCGCCACAATATAAGTATTGATGATATTCGGCGTGCGCTGGCCGATGGCGCCGTTGTTGCGGTGCCGACGAACGGACAAGTCATTGGGAATCCGTATTATACGCTCCCAGGATCTGCATATCACATGTTGCTGATTATCGGGTACGACGATGCGCGTGGTGTTTTTATCACGAACGACCCAGGAACCCGACACGGTGCATCGTTTGAGTATCCTTATGCCACTCTCTATAACGGCATTCGTGATTATCCCACGGGTAACCATGAGCCTATACCGGCGGTGCAAAAATCCATGATTGTTATATCGTCGGCTACACGTTGATTTCGTGGCGAGACAGGGTATACTCACTGATATGCAATTTCCTTTTTCACAACGGGGAAGCGGCACCCTGTGGGTGGTTCTGCTTATGGTGGCGAGTGTTGCCGCGCTCGTCTTGCTCACGTATCGACCTTCTCAAAATGGATCGGGCACACTTTCAAGTGCTCCTGTAGAAGGGGAGGACCGTATCCAGGGATCGCTCACCGCTCCCGCGGTGCTTGTCGAGTACAGTGACTTCCAGTGCCCTGCATGCGCACAGTTTGAGCCGTTGATTAAGCAGGCACAAGATGAATTTGGAGACAAGCTTACATTGGTATATCGCCATTTCCCTCTCCGCACTATTCATGCCAACGCGAATCTTGCCGCACAGGCGGCAGAAGCCGCTGGTGCCCAGGGCAAGTTTTGGGAGATGCATCGCATTATCTTTGACCAGCAACAGGCATGGGCCAATGCACAGAATGCCCGCGACCTCATGATAGGCTATGCCCGCCAACTTGGTCTTAATGCGCAGCAATTCGTCCGCGATATGGATGCCGATGCAACAAAAGCCCGCATTGATCGGGACCTTGCTTCCGGAGTCGCATCGGGAGTAACGGGTACGCCATCTTTTTTCCTGAATGGCAAAAAACTTACTCCTTCTTCCAGCGAAGGCTTCCTGAACAGTATTCGCGCTGTCATCGAGCAGCAATAACCACTCATGGAAAAGCTCACGAGCATTCCCAGCGTTGCACGACCAATCCAAGAGTTTGCTGACTTCACGTTTGTGAGTTGGGAGCGAGACATGCACCCTCAGTTCAAAGCGGGCGTCAGTGACGTAGAGACTCATTTCTTCGCCACCTTCATACGAGAGCACGGTATTCGTTCGGTCATCGACTTCGGCGTGGGGAGTGGAGTGACACTCTCTGCGCTTCTTACAAAACTTGCCGAGAACGGGCATACGCTTGAGCGTGTCGCTGGAAACGACGTGCAAGATTCCTTTTTGAGTCGCGCCCGCGGACTCTTTGAAGAAAGGGGACAGAAAGTTGAGCTACATCAAGCGAATTGGCTTGATCTACCAGAAGGGATTCCTCCGTATGCGCCGGAATCTTTTGAGTTCGGCATTCTGACTGGCACTTCTTTGTCCTATGTGGGTGGTGGGACGCTCGCGCATACGCGAGCTCTCCAGAAAAGTGTTATTCGTCGACTCACATCTCTCATAAAACCGGGTGGGCACATCTTCATTGATCTTCGTAACTATAGCCACCTTGCGCTTCTCATGCATGAGCCGGAACGTGCCGGAGAAGTGGTCATTGACCCTTCGACCTACTACCATGGGTTCCAGAGTCACGTGGTGACCTTTCCCGCGTATGTGAGCGACAGCCTTGTTGTCATGCATTTCTATGACACAGAAAAGAAGATATGGAGCAAGCTCGATATCTTCCCACTGTTCCCGGAAGAAATGGCATCATTGCTGAGTGAATATTTCACTATCGAGCATACATTCTACGATTTTGAGCCGGAGCATAAAACAAAAAGTCTTTTTACGCAGTATATCGCTAAAAAGAAATAACTACATTGACTATGAATCACATTGACCCACAATCCCACGAAGCCCAATCGCACAGCGAACCGCATGCGCCAGCGCCCTTTTTTCATGATGCTACGGGTGGGCGCCCTCCTTTGGACGTGAACAAGCTTATTCTCGCCGGAGCCATTGTATTTGCCGGTGTTCTCGTGGCGGGTGCGGTGATTTGGACTAATATGCGCCAGCCTGCAGACGGCTCTCCGCGTACTGCAAAGGTATCGGTTGATGACGATGCAATTTTAGGAGACACCAAGGCGCCCGTGACCATCATCGAATTTAGTGATTATCAGTGTCCATTCTGTCGTGCGTTTTGGCGTGAAACCTACCCACGTCTCAAAAAGGATTTCATAGAAACAGGCAAGGTACGTCTTGTGTTCCGCGATTTTCCTCTCTCGAGTCATCCCGCGGCAATTCCAGCAGCTCACGCAAGTGAGTGTGCGGAAGAGCAGGGCAAGTTCTGGGAGATGCACGATATTATCTTTGCCGAGCAGGATGCTAAAGGCGTGGGGACGGTCTCATTCTCTAGCGACGACCTTAAGCGCTGGGCTGGTAAAATTGGGCTTAAGCAGAATGAATTTAACGCCTGTTTAGATAGCGGGAAATATAACGAAGAGATTGCGAAGGATCTCAAAGATGGAGTCGCATCCGGCGTCTCGGGAACTCCAAGCTTCTTCATCAACGGCAATCTATTGGTGGGAGCACAACCATACGAGACGTTTCAAGCGGCTATTGAGCAGATACTGGCTGATAAATAAGGTCCGTGCTTCTCATGTATAGCGATAGAACAACCGGCTTATGCCGGTTGTTATTTGCAGATTACTTCACAATTGGGAGACGGGGTGAGTTGTGGCGTGCTACTTGGGAGCGCGCTCGCGGCCGGCGTGGATTGCTGAGAGCTTGTCGTGCCTATGCGGTCTAAAAGTATTTGTGTTGGCGATCGTTCAGAAATTGATTCTTGAAGCGATTGAATGACGGCGTCAGAATTTTGAAACTGCTCTACCGCTTTTTGAAGCGTTGTACGCTCCACGGCACTTAAATTCTTTGACTGAAGGAGTAAGGGGGCTTGCTCTGCAAAAAAAGTGCGGAGGGCTTCTTGGTGCGGCGCAAGATTCTCAATCAGAATCTCATTTTGCGTTTTAGGAATAACGGCATCTATAAGCTGGCTTCGGAGCGAAGAAATTTGATCAGGAAAAGGAAGCTGCCCTAATGAAAGAGAGAAAATGCCCACGAGCGCCCCCACAAGGAGAATCAGGTACATCATGATCTTGGCGTAGGCGTCGGAAGGGGAGGAAGGTTCTGCTGGAAATTAACCAGATCAGGATTAATAGTTTTGAGAATTGCGTATGCGGCGAGAAGGAACAGTGCACCGACGAAGACATCTTGAATGTCGCTGCGTGCTTTTGTGACTGCGCTTGGGTTGTCGGCATTCATAAGGATCGTAAAGCCACTCTTTACAATCATAAAGAACATAATGGCGCCAAGAAGTAATATGGCCCACTCATAGACCTGTGCGATCATGCCCCCGAGCGTTTTATCGGTGGTGATAGGTGCTGGCGATGCTGTGGACGAAGGGGCTGGAGTTATTGCCAAAAACGGTTTTTGGAACGAGAGTGGCGAGGATTGCACAGATGGCGTCTGATTGCCAACTCTTACTTTAAAGGATAATGCGATCGACGGATTCTCCCCACCACCAAGCTGGTTCCATATTGCATCACTTAAAGCAAAGGGAGCTTCTGTCGATGCTCGGCCATCGCTTGGGAATATGGCCGTATAGGTCGTATTAACCTTTTGAGAGCCGCTATAAACTTCTATATGTACAACGGTGTTTGTACAGTCATTGCCAAACACCTGCATATTAACCTGTTGTCCATTGCCGGGCACTACGTTTGTTTGGCTCCACGACGCGCTTGTAAGCGTACACGCGGCATAAGCGTTCTGTGGTAGTAGCAGGAAGGCAAGAGAGCTTGCAAAAACTGATAAAAAGACGTGCAGTGTGCGCATATACTCTATTATATCCCTTTTTTTGCTTTGTTTTTTTAAGGAATGTCTATAAGCTCCGTTGCGATTCTGAGGTCATCTTGTATCATGGTGCTATGAAATCACTGGGCATCTTATTCTTTGTTCTCTTAGGCGTTATCGTTGGTGCGTGGCTATGGCCTGAGGATCAGCAACTAAGCTCCATTATTTCTCCAACGCCTACACCACCCGAAGTGTCGCCCTCGGTGAGTGTTACTCCTTCCCCAACGAGCGCTTCTCCTACGTCAACGTCGCCAGCTCAGAGCGCCACGCCAGAGGCGAGTAAGAATTATACTATTACCATCCGCTCATCCGGAGTCTCGCCACAGGAGCTCACGATTCGTCCGGGTGATTCCGTAACATTCGTGAATGAGAGCGCCGAAGGCGCATGGCCAGCATCAGATCCGCATCCGTCTCATACGCTGTGTCCATTTTTTGATGCCGATAAGCGCATGGCAATTGGCGAAACATACTCAGTGACATTCCCGAGAGCGCAAACATGCTCTTTCCACAACCACACGAACCCCAGCAGTGCGTTTAAGGGAGTTATCCGTGTGCAGTAGCGTTCTTACATGGTGAAATCATTTTATCGTTTATCCATCGGCGTATTCGTACTCCTCTTTTCTCTCTGTGGGGGTGTTTTTGCTATTCAATCGGCGTCTGCTGCGGTTGCTGATGAAATTGCGGAGCGCACGCGTCAGATTGAAGAGATCCAGCGACAGATTAATGAGTTGCAGGCACAAGTTGATGCAAACAGGGGAAAGGCCTCAACGCTTCAAGGAGAAATAAATCGCCTGAATGGTCAGATCAACCAACTTAATCTAGAAATCCGGAGCCTCAATCTTTCTATCGAGCGGACTACTATTGATATTCGTGGCACGTCAGACAATATTTCAGAAGCCGAAACAGAATTACAGAAACACAAGGGTGCACTCGGTAAATATGTGCAATATGCCTATGAGCTTGATAAGCTCTCACTTACTGAAGTGCTGCTTAATAATGACACGCTCTCGGATTTCTTTAGTGATCTCAATAATGTGCAGACAACGCAAGATAGTCTACGGTCGGCTATTGCGAGTATTCGAGAACTAAAAACTGGCCTTGAGGAAAAGAAGATGTCTCTTGAGGAAAAGAAAGAGGAGCTTGAGCGTCTCAAGAGTATTCAAGAGATAGAGAAGCGCATGATTGACACGACCAAGGCGCAAAAAGATCGCGTGTTGCGCGAGACGAAAGGACAAGAATCTAAGTACCAAGAATTGGTACGCCAGAAAAAACTTGATCTTGAGCGTATCCGTGATCAGATTACCTATTTGCAACAGAATGGTGTGACCGCTGAAGATGCGGTAAAGTTTGGGCAACTTGCGGCACGGCGCGCTGGCATTCGTCCGGCATATCTCATTGCCGTGCTAGAAGTTGAATCTGGCCTTGGGCGAAATGTCGGACGCTGCAATCGTGCTGATGACCCCGCATCAAAGAAGTGGGAAGCGATCATGCATACACGAGATCATAAGCCATTTCTTGCGGTAACGGCGCAGCTGGGTCTTGATCCGAATAACACGCCCGTATCATGCCCACAGATTGTTAATGGTCGGCAATTAGGCTGGGGTGGCGCTATGGGGCCGGCGCAGTTCATTCCTTCCACGTGGGTGGCGTATGCAGAAGAGGTGGCGCGTCTTGTGGGGCGCTCGCCTGCAAATCCATGGAACATTGAAGATGCGTTTATGGCGGCGGCAGTCAAACTTGCGCGAGGTGGGGCGACGGCACAGACCCGGGCAAGTGAAGTTGCGGCTTCAAAAGCATACTATAGTGGAAATTCTAAATGCTCCTCTAGTTCATGTAACTCATACGCAAATGCTATTCAAAAGAAAGCTGCTACGATTGAAGAAAACTTAGGAGAATAATGTATGCGACGATTTTTTAATATTGCCACCGCAAGCACGGTGTTTGGTCTCTTCGCTGTCGTTTGGTTTCTACAAAAACCGGATGCACTTGGAGTGCGCTCCTTTGATATACAGAGTGCGCTCGCTTTTGATCGAGTGTTCTCCCCGACATACCCTTTAGATGCGGACAATATGCGTGCGCTCCTCATGCGCGCCGAGGAGCTGCTCAAAGAAGCTCCAATCTCTATTGGCGAGCTTCCTCTTACCTATGCTGAGCAACGCATTGTAAATAACGGCAGTGGCCCTGTTGTAGTAAACAGAGAGTTTACCGATGTCGAGCGCCAGTTGGCGCTCGCGGTGTTGGATAAAAAAAGCGGAGAAATTTCTGTGATCCCAGTGATAAAGCGCGGCGCTGATGTAGTGGCGCCAGACGGATATCGTATAAGCATTGCACCGCGCGCAAATGGAATAGCTTGGAATTATTGGGCAACGCAGTTCGTGGTTGAAGAACCGAAGCACCGCGTCGTGATCATGACAAAATTCCCCCTCTCAGAGACGGTGCGCGTTGGACGTGCTACTGATGTCCGCATTGAACCAGTGCTCTATACCGCATACACGGAAGAGTTGAGCGACCGCGCGTTTTTCGAAGCGGGCGCGCGCTACATCGCAGACACTGTTGCAAAAGCGCGGGAAGATTTGCGCGCGCAAGGCGTGCAGTCACGCGCAGTTCCAGGCAAGCTTGTAGTTGATGTGCTTCCCGTCGATGTGTTTCAACGCATTCCATTTCTAGAGCAAGGAGATCTATTGGAGGTGCTCGTGGATGCAGAGTATGTAGCGCGTCGTATTCTGGGCACACTTGGATATAACGGGGCGCGTGCATTTGCGCATACAGAAAGTTCTGCTGGGGCTCGCGGGTGGCTCCAATTTACTGATAATAAAATTCGCACACAACCAGGAACGTACACGCAACTTCGCCGATTGTATCCGAAGGCACTCTTGGAACCTGATTTTGAGAAAGGTGCTTCAGATCATCTTAACAGCATGAAAGCAGCAATACTTTTACACGATGAGAATCTCGCGTACTTTATTCGGAATCTTGGAGAGAGTATTCTTTCCGACCCGCGCCTTGAGGAGTATCTCGCAGCGGCATATAATGGTCCGCCCGCGCGAGCATTGAGCGCTATACGCGAGGCAAAGCAGGGAGAAGATTGGATTGCTGAATTAGCATCGGAAACACAGGGCTTTATCACTAAGCTGCGTATTTGGAAACAGTATCGAATTCCTGACAAATATCTCTAGTCTTGTAAAACGAAAAATCCCCCGAAATGGGGGATTTTTCGCAAGGCCATTAGAGGCGCTTCTTCTTGGCGCCGCCCTTTTTCTTTGCGACTTTCTTCTTTGCTGCTTTTTTCTTTTTTGCTGCCATATGAATCGTTTAGTAGTCAGAGATCAAATGTGTGGATGTAAGATTCACAACACTTCATCTCATCCCTCCTTCTAGAGTACTAATGCATGACACCGACCGTACAATTTCTGCACCGTACATGTCACGCGTTCTACGTTGCAACGTACTCTTATGTATAATTATACGCGTCGCGCGCATTCGTGATAAAAAAATAGTGGATAACTTCACAGAAAAAATATTCGACAAAAAATATTTATTTTGTACGATGCGCGCATGCAGGAATCAGAAAAAAGTTTGAAGTAAAAAAAGAAACATGGCATGCGGGAGGTGTGCATCGTTTCACTCTTGGAGACAATGCGTACAAGCTCGTGGTGGGCGTACGAAGCTCTGAAGGAGATCTGCGTCTTGTGCAAGTGTTTTATGACGCAGCTGGGAAAGAGAGAAGACAGTCATATCACACGAGAAAGACAAGCGCGATCTCTCATCGCAAGAACAGCACGAGATCATCGCGCGTTGCGAAGGGCTATCTCAACGCTCACCCTGAAGCTGGGTATGCTGCGTAGAGGTTCTTGCTCAAGCGCCCTCGCAATCATGCGGGGCGCTTCTTCATGCAACTTCTATAATCTTTGTACGGGCGGCGTGCCTGCGACAATAGAAATGCGCGAAGGCGCTACATGGAAATGATCCGCGAGGGCTTTACGGATCGCCTCATTTGCTTTTCCTTTTTCAGGGTGCTCGTGAACGGCAACGCGATAGGTCCCCATCTTCAAGAATGGTAATCTGTGTGCGTGATGCACCGGTTTGTACGCGAACGGTGATACGCATATTATTTATGCTTCATTTCATAGACGCCGTTCCATGACATCCGGCGGATGTTCTCTAAAGTAAGCACTCCGTTCCGCGAGAAGTTTTGTTGGGCCATCGTTTGGTGTGCGGAAAGAATCGTTCTGCATGCGTGCACGCAAGGTCCCATGCTCCTTGTGCGTATGCTCTACGTAGTTCGGAGAAATCTGTTGCGATAGATTCCCATACGGAGACACGTTCTGAGGGGATGACTTCATAAATAGTAACACCTTCGGTTTTTCCTTTTACCTGTACACAATCAATGTCACGCATTGGTATCTGCGCCGCGTCATCTCCGAGTGCGAGTTTTGTTTTCTCGGTGATAAGAATGCGTACCCCATACATTTTTGTGAGACTCTCAAGGCGAGAGGCAAGGTTCACGGCATCGCCCATGACGGTGTAATCAAAGCGTTGTTCTGAGCCCATGTTGCCCACGGTGACGTCTCCCGTATTAATGCCAATGCCAATATCAATGTGTGGATCGCCGCGCTCGGCGCTCTCAGCATTAAAAGCGTCGAGCGCGGTGGTCATCGCAAGCGCAGAGGTCACCGCGTCATAAGCGTGGGTTTCGGACGGAAGCGGTGCGCCCCAGAATGCCATAATTGCATCGCCGATATATTTATCAATGACGCCACGTCGCTCTAAGATAATAGTTGTCATGCGCGTCAGATAGCGATTAAGAAATGCAGTGAGCTGCTCTGGGGTGAGTGTTTCTGAGAGCGTGGTGAATCCGCGTACGTCAGAAAAAAGAATGGAAAGCGTTGCGCGTGAGCCGCCAAGTCGTAGCATGCTCGGGTTGCGTACGATTTGCTGAATGACCGCTGGGGCAAGGTATCGAGAGAAGCTCTCCTGAATGAATTTTTTCTCTTGATGTGTTGCACGATATCGTGCGATAAGCCCATAACTTGCGCCTCCAACAAGAGCAACAATTGGATAGAGGATGGGTAATGTTGCGGCGCGAGACATAAGAAACGATGCTATACCTATGTATGCAAATGAGGCGCCGATAACGCTCGGAATACTGATGCGCATGGGGGCATAGCGCATCACGAATGCGCCCACGCAAGATGCGAGAACGATGAAGAGCGGTGTCCAATTATTGAAATGACGCTCGCGCACACCATTGAGAAGTTGTTCAACGGTGTGCGCTTGAATCGTGACGCCACTCATGACGCCAAACGGTGTTGGGTGTGTGTCCTGCAGATCGGCGGCCGTTGCCCCGATGAGCACAATATTATTTGCAAAAAGGGTGGGGTCGGTTACGCCATTTAATACATCGATCGCCCGCACGTGAGGGAAGGATTGTTCGCCTCCAGCAAAAAAGATGCGCTCTAGGCGCTGCGTATCACCTAGGAGTTGAGCGCCAGCAATGTTGGCGATCTTCGCACTAAAACTCATCACATCTCCTCGTTGGGTGCGCACGTGTCGTGCAACACCGTCAGCGTCAACAGCGATGTTTGCAAATCCTATATCCGCGTTCGTAACGGCAGGAATGAGCGGGGCAAAAGTGCCATCGGGCGCGATATCACTCGTGACCACAATTGAAGCAGACGATCTTGCTATTGCTTGCGCGAGCGTCGCGTCATCATGGGGGCCGAGTCGTGACGGTTCTTTAAAATTTACATCGATACCAATGATACGCGCGTTGCCGAGGCGCTGAATCAATTGAGCGAACGAAGCGCGTGGCCATGGCCACTGTCCGTGTGCGCGAAGGCTCGCATCATCAATATCAACAATGATGATTTGGTCTCGCACTAGGCGCGGTTGCAGGAAGCCATCTTGAAGACGTGCGTCGAGGATCTCTCCAAGACCTATAAACCATGCGCCAAGGATTGTGACGATAAGGACTCCAAGACCAAAGCTAAAACGTGCATGCATAATTAATTAAGCGGCGAGATAGTGAGCGCAGCGGGCAGCTCTGCTTTTAAGCCATTCTTCGCGCGCACAAAGATGCTATAGGTGCCTGGAGCAAGTTCCGGCGTGGTCACAAAGAGCGTAAATGAGTCAATGGTGCTAAAGGGTGTTCCCGCGGATCCGACCATCACTTCGGCAATCGCAGGTAAGTTTCTCCCCTCCGTGAAGCGCTCACCATTGAGTGCGAACTGTTCACCGGGGCGAACTATTTTAGGCAAGACAGAGCGGAGCACCGGAGGAAGTGGTTCCGGTGTGCTTGACGCAGAGACTGTCGGAGAGCTGAGCGGCGTACTCGATGGAAGTGGAGTGCCCAGCGGTGCTACAAGAGAGCTGGGCTTCGCAAGTGGTGAAGGGGAAGTAAGTTGGCTGGGGCGCGGTGATGGAGAGGGGAGCCGTGAAGGAGCGGGGCTCTGTAGTTGCTGGATGATGCGCTGAATAATAGGTCTGTTCTCAATCTTTTTCTTGAACGCCGGATCATCAATGCGCTTTTCAATAGCGTCCCGGATAAATGTTCTCAGCTGTGCATTCTCTGGATTTTTAATATCTTCGAGCTCAATGTCCAACAAGAGATTTTGTACAAACGGCTTCTTAAAGTCATCAGCGGCGAGCGTTCGCTTTTGGAGTTTTTGTTTCGGCATTGGTAGGGTAGTGCTGTCGACAGCTACTATTTCACCCGGCTCGACATCAGTATCGGTGCCTTCGATCTCTTGCTGAGTGTTTGGATTGCGCGCTTTCGCTTTCACCTTGCCTTCAATGCCGGTGATATGCGCTTTCTTGTTTCTATATTCAGTACCAAAGATGGTGCCGCGGACGGATGCAACGGTTGTTTCAGTGCGTACATCGTAGGCTTCATCTTTCGAAAGTGCTGCGCGCACCTTAGACCACATGCCTCCTGAAACAAGATCGATCAATGAGGTGCCGCCATCTTGTGAAAGGGTTGTTATGACAATGCGCGTACTTTCATCGACAACGGTGATAGTGCCATTCGGATACGCAATTCGAGCTCGTCCGCTTTGTCCCGTTTCAATAATCGCGCCCTCTGCAATAGAAATCGTTCCCGAAAGTTTTTCGAGAGTGCTCTGCGCGCTGGCTGCATACGATACTGGTTGCGTCAACGCGGTAAGAGTTGCGCTCGCACCTGGAGGTGCGGTTGGGGATTGCGCGTCACTTGGCTCTCCTTGACGTGACCCGTTCCATATCACAAGCGCTCCTATGCTGATAATAATAAATAGTATTTTTTTCATAATGTGTGTGTGCGATTACGAATCCATGATCGAATAATAGGAACGACGGCGGGCATAACGGAGATGAGCACGATAGCGGCAATGATTGGAAGGAGGTAGCGATCGACGTCAGGGATGACATTCCCGAGGAAGTATCCTAGCAAGGGAAGACCAACGGCCCAGAGAGCGCCTCCGATGATGTTGTATGCTAGAAAGGTGCGGTATCGCATGTGACCCACGCCAGCGAGTATAGGAGCGAAAGTGCGTACAATGGGAACAAAGCGTGCTAAGAGAATGGTTTTCGCTCCATACTTTGTGTAAAAGGCTCGAGCGTGTTCGATGTGTTGCTTGTTCCAAAAACGCGAGTCGTCTCGGGTAAAAATACGCGGCCCCACGTGTTGTCCAAAAGCATAGCCTACCGAATCTCCCGCAATTGCCGCAATCCACCCAACAATACAGAGAACCCAAATATTTAAATATCCTTGCGAGGCCAAAATCCCAGCCGTAAAGAGGAGGCTATCTCCCGGCAAAAAAAGCCCGATGAGGATGCCCGATTCGGCAAAGAGGATGCCTGCGATTCCGAGGTATCCCGCAGCTCTGATAAGTGATGGGAGGTCGTCAAACATTATCGGAAAGAGAATGCATCATGCAGTGTCTGGAAAAAATGATGTTCGTGCGTATGGGCAAATAACGTAGGGAATGTGCCACGAGTCACCTCTATCGTATCTTCTTTCTGTAAAGATACAAGCTCAGATCCATCGCCTATTGCAACAACGTTCGCGAGCTCTTGTGTACCAGCCAAAGTGAGAGCATGTCGGATGCGAAAGTCGGTGATACGAATAGATGTTGTGTGCTTGGTGTCGATCACGACGCTTGGCGTTGGTGTATTGTGATCAAGGAGTTCGGTGATAATCATGCACGGCATTTCTGGAGATACGATTGGGCCGTGTGCTGATAAGTTATATGCAGTAGAACCGCTTGCTGTACTTACGAGTACGCCACTACCACGAATCGTCTGAATGCGTTGATGATCAATCGAGACATCAAGCGAGACAATGCCTAGAGGATTGTGTATGACAACGTCATTCATAATATCCCACTTTGCGATAATCTTTTTGGACCGAATAATGCGGGCAGTAAGTGCGTGTCGCTTTTCAATGCGTACATCTCCTGCAAGGAGCGCGTCGACAGCGGTCAAGAAGTTTCGTGGATCGCGCTCCGCCGCAAGAAACCCAAGTGTTCCTACATGAAGACCTAAAACGCGAGTATGTTTACTGCGACAGAGCTTTGCCGCATGCATGATCGTCGCGTCTCCTCCAAGCGCGATAACGGCATCGGGGCACGTATGCGGCTCAAGAACGTTGACGCGAGGATGGTGTCGCGCAATATGTGCGCGGATCTTTTTTGTCCATGTCATCGCGCGAGCACTTGATGGGCGTTGGAGGATGGAGACAGAACGAATAGCCTTGTGGCGCATGTGTAGCATGCTACCGCAGGAAGTACTTTTCTGCACATTGCCAAAGACACATTTTTATTGCAAAATGTGCGTGTGAAAAAGGTGTTTGTGGGCATGTCAGGTGGCGTTGATTCGTCTGTCGCAGCCGCGCTTTTACAAGAGCGTGGTTTTGCTGTTACCGGTGTTTTTCTCAAACCATGGCAACCGGAAGGTGTGCGGTGTCTATGGGAAGAAGATCGAGCAGATGCGCTTCGTGTCGCAACGCGTCTTGGCATCCCATTTGAAACATGGGACGTCGCTGAAGAGTATGGCAAGCGTGTCGGCAAGGTCATGTTAGATGCATATGCACGAGGAGAAACCCCAAATCCTGACGTGCTGTGTAACCAGGAGATTAAATTTGGTATTTTTTATGATCAGGCACGCGCTCGTGGCGCCGATGCGATAGCGACTGGACATTACGCGCGCATTGAAGAGAAGAGCGGTATTTTTTCACTGCACACCGGCCGTGACGCTCAAAAAGATCAGTCATATTTCCTCTGGACGCTGCGCCAAGATCAGCTTCCTCACGTCATTTTCCCAATTGGTGACATGCAAAAGAGAGATGTTCGTGTTTTTGCAAAAGAACGAGGCCTCGGTACGCACGACAAAAAAGATAGCCAGGGGGTGTGTTTTATAGGAGCGTTTGATATGCACGATTTTTTACAACGCCACATTCCAACGCAACGCGGCCCCATCCTTGATGAAAGCGGAGCGCAGATAGGGATGCACGACGGTGTGCAGCTCTATACTATTGGTCAGCGTCACGGTCTTGCGCTCGGGGGTCAAAAAACACCGCTCTACGTTGTTTCTAAAGATGTTGCGCACAACACCATCACCGTAGGTCCGCGCGAGCATGCACAGGCATCGCGCATTACTATGACCGACATCCACTGGATGGACACAGCGCCGTCCTTTCCTGTGTCGTGTGAGGTTCGCATTCGCTATCGTGCGCCCGTGACAACATGTTCTGTGTATGCAGATGGAACGTGTATATTCACACAGCCACAACAGGGAGTTGCGGTGGGCCAATCTGCGGTATTGTATCGTGATTCTCGCGTGCTTGGCGGCGGTATCATCACTGCGGTTGGGGCTTAGAAAAGGCGGGGAAGGAGGCTGTCGCCACTCATTTCCGGTGGCTTTTGAAGGCCCATAAGAGCCACAATAGTTGGCGCGACATCCCCGAGTACTCCCATTGAGTCTCCTTTCGTTTCGCTCAGGTGATCAATGGTGCGTTGGCCCGCATATTCTTGCGCGATGAGATAAAAGGGAACCGGATTCGCATTATGTTTCGTTTCTATATCACCAGTACTCTTATATACAAGTGACTCGGCATTCCCATGATCTGATGTAATGATCATAATGCCATTACGTGCCAACACAGCATCTCGAATACGCCCAATGCTTTCATCTATCAGTTTGGCGCCCTTGGTAGCGCCTTCGAGATCTCCCGCATGAGCGAGGATGTCGGCATTGGCAAAATTGAGGACAATAAAATCATACTCATCCGTCTGAAGCGCTTCTACCACCGTGTCGGCGATTTCTTTTGCGCGCATTTCCGGATGTTCTTTTGCTTTCTTATGAGATTCAATAAGCACGTCATCTTCTCCGGGGAAGGGTGTATTGTTGAGGCCATTAAAGAAATAGGTGACATGCGCATACTTTTGCGTTTCTGCGACATGAAGCTGGCGCAGGCCCTGTGAACTAAGAAATTCCGCGAGGTTGTTTTTTATACTCGGTGCGGGGAAAACAACGGGGAGACCTTCTTGGTCGAAATACGGAGTCATGAGTGCGCAGAATGTGTTCTGTGGGCGCTTCACGGGGACGCGATCAAACGGCTCTTGTGCAAACATTTGGCCCAACTGGCGAATGCTATCTTCGCGGAAGTTAAAGAGCACAATGGCGTCGCCGTCTTTTACAATACCTTTTTCATCCAATACGAGTGGGGGGATGGCATTATCATTCGTGCCTTTGGCATAGTAGCTCTGCAGTGTTGCTTCAAGATCTGTGATTTTTTCTCCGGTGCCTTGCGTGAAAAGGGCATACGCTTGCGCAGTAAGGTCCCAGTTGTTGTCGCGATCCATTGAAAAGTTGCGTCCTACGAATGTTGCAATAACACCTACCCCACTCTCTGCAATATGTTTACGCACTTTTGCGAGTAGCTCAGGAGCCTCTTTCAGTCCCGAATCTTTTCCATCACCAAAAAGATGTAAATACAGCTTCGTAATATTCTTCTGTTTTGCGTAATCAATGAGCGCGATAAGGAGCGGGAAGCTGGCGTGTACGGTGCCGGAGGTTAAAAGGCCGATGAGGTGTAGCGAGCCACTTGTTTTTTGGAGATGCGCCGTTGCTCGCTCGAGCGTCTCGTTTGCAAAAAAAGTTTTTGTTTCAATAGCTCGCGCAATGCGTGCCGAGTATTGCAGTACAATGCGCCCAGCTCCAAGGCTCAAGTGGCCTACCTCACTATTTCCTAACTCACCCCAATCAAGTCCCACTGATTTTCCCGACGCCTGAAGGAGCGTTGATGGGTATGTTTTCCCAATAGCATCAAAGTTTGTGGTTCCTGCAGCAAAAATAGCGTTGCCAACGCTTTGCCGAGAGAAACCCCACCCATCACAAATTGCGAGCACAACAGGACGATATGGCATACGCTTCTAGTATACACGTCTTTTTTGACCATTGGGCCTCTTTTGTGTATACTGGGCACTTCAGCTCTTTCATTAGCGTGCAGCGTCTGGACTACATTGGGTAGTCACTACGTTGGTCAGGGGGGAACACATGCACGAGGCCACGCGGCTCAGGATCAGTCGGACCGGAGGGCTGTTGCGAACTCCCCACCATCTCAAGCCGCGCGTGCTGCTGACCAAGCCGCTCCCCAAGCGGTAGGAGGCCCTGCCTCCCTAGCTCTTCCTGGCTCGTCCACATCACGTCGTGGGCGGGCCTTTTCCTTTTCTGGGACTTTGCTAGACTGCTCGCGATACAACACGTTATGGTTATTACATTTCAGCTGACCACTATAGGTATTCTGGGCATCCTTGTAGGGATGGGCATTGGCTATATAACGCGCCACATTATTGCTTCACGGCGCACCCTACAGGCAGAAAGCCGAGCCCAAGAGATTATTTTGCGAGCGCAGAAGGAATCTATACGTATTATTGAGGCAACAAAATCTGAGGATCAGGAGGCACGTTCTCGTATTACGCGCCTTGAAACCGCAGCACTAGAGCGCGAGCGCGAAGCCCACGAAGCTGCCCATGAAGCCGAAACGCTTCGTGACACATTGCGCAAAGAGCGCGAAGCTTTGACGCAAGAGCGCCACGCGTATGTACATGCCCTTGGGCAAGTGGGCGATATGAGCATTGCAGACGCGCGCAAGATGCTCTTAGAACATGTGCAAGAGCAAGCTGATGAAGATCTGGTGAAGCGTATGCACGCCCTTGAGCAAAGCGCACGTGAGTCGCTTGAGAAAAGAGCCCAACAGATTCTCACAAGCACTATCCAGCGTTATGCAAAATCTCACGTTGCGGAATTGACCACCACAACCGTGCAGCTCCCATCTGATGAAGTAAAAGGGAGACTCATTGGGAAAGAGGGGCGTAATATTAAAACATTCGAACGCGTTGCCGGCGTTGATTTAATTGTGGACGATACGCCGCAAACAGTGGTGATTTCTGGATTTGATCCATATCGCCGTCAGGTGGCGCGCATTGCTCTTGAAAAACTTGTCATCGATGGCCGTATTAATCCTGTGCGCATCGAGGAGTCGGTGAAACTTGCTCGGGAAGAAGTGCATGAAAAAATTAGAGAAGCTGGTCAGGCAGCGATTCTGGAAACAGGCGTTGGCATGATGGACCCGAAGCTGGTTATGTTGTTGGGGCGTCTCGCATTTCGTACGAGCTTTGGACAGAACGTGCTTCTCCATTCTATTGAAATGGCACATATCGCCGGCATGCTTGCAGCAGAGCTTGGCGGTGATGTATTGATCGCAAAGCGCGGCGCGCTTCTCCATGATATTGGCAAGGCGGTTGATCACGAAGTGCCTGGAACGCACGTAGACATTGGAAGAAAGATTCTGCAGAAATTCAACATAGATCCGCGTGTTATTCATGCGATGGAGTCGCATCATGAGGAGTACCCCTATGTGACGCTTGAATCACGCATTGTGCAGGCTGCCGACGCTATTTCGGCCGCGCGTCCTGGAGCACGCCGCGATACCGCTGAGGCGTATATTAAGCGCATGGAGGACCTCGAACGCGTTGCAATGACCTTCCAGGGCGTTGAGAAGGCATATGCAGTGCAGGCAGGGCGCGAATTGCGCATGTTCGTGCACCCTAAGGAGATATCAGACAGTGCCGCGGTGTTTTTGGCCCGTGAAATTGCTAAAAAGGTGGAGCAAGAAGTGAAATATCCTGGAGAAATTAAGGTGACGGTGATCCGTGAAACAAGGGCTATTGAGTACGCGCGCTAAGGTACGCTATCCACACAACCCTTGCTTTTTCCGCGAAAACCCTTGAAAATGGCCAGGAACGAGCAATGAGCCGGCGTAAGCAGGCATTCGTGCCAGCGTGCGATCGATTCTTGCACATGGAAAGGGGGTGCGATGATGAATACAATCAAAAAGAACCAAGTAGCACAGATGCTCGCAGAAAAGATGGGCGTCTCGAAGAAAGACGGCGTCATGTGGCTCGAATCGTTTATCGAGTTGTTGACCAACCATCTCCGCAAGGGTGACAAAATCAACTTGAGCGGTTTCGGCATTTTTAAGGTTGCTGACCGCAAAGCCCGCGAAGGCCGCAACCCTCGCACTGGCGAAACAATCCACATTAAGGCATCGAAGAAGATGCGCTTCACGCCAGCTAAAGTCCTCAAAGAAGCAGTTCAGTAAGAGAGTTCTCGAGAGCTCTAATCAAAACACCCCGATAAGGGGTGTTTTGATTTTGCTCGCTGATAAGGGGTGGCGTGGGCTGAAAGTGCCCACGCCGGGAGGGGCTAGTTGCTGCTGATGCGGGGCTGGAAGAGGCGCTGGACCTCTTCCACATTCTGGGCGAGAACGCCACAGTGATCACACCACATCTTATCCGAAAGGTATGCATGTCTCTTCGCGGCGCGCTTGCAACCTCTGCACTCCACATCCATGCAGACGCGCATCGGCTGGTTCTTGATCGCGAGTCCGAGAACCATGAACATCTGTTTGCCTCCCCGGGATGCTGAATGCACCCCTTATCAATGAGCAAGAGCTGACACCATACCACAGAAATATGGGATTGTATAGTTCTGCTGGGATACGGGAATCGCCTTCGGTCGTATGTCTGCCGTCGCAGACATACGCCTCAGGACCCGGCCTCTCGGCCCCGCAAGCTTGCGGGGCATCGTTCCGGCCGTTCGATTCCCTCCCTTATCCGTCCACAATATAAAACACGCCGTAGAGGCATGTTTTATATTGGAGCGGGATACGGGAATCGAACCCGTGTCTATTGCTTGGGAAGCAATCGTATTGCCACTATACTAATCCCGCTAACGGGAAGAGTATAGCAGTGATGGCGAGAACGCGCTAGGCCGATTCTATGGTCCCGCCTTCGCGGGTTTCCATATAGATATCCCATACTGCAAAGAGCGTGCTGAACGTGAGGGGGCCGAGTAAGATCCCGAGAGGGCCAAAGAAGCTCACGCCTCCGAGAACGCTGAGGAGCACAATAAGGGGATGGAGATGTGTGCCTTGTCCCATAAGTTTTGGCCCTAGGAGGTTATCAATCATGCCAACTGCGATCGCTGCCCAAATTGCGAGCGCAAATGCCGCGCTTGTTTCACCAGTAATGACGAGAAAAGCAATTGCAGGGATATTCACCAGCGTTGTCCCAAACGTGGGTACAAGCGCGGCGACGGCGGCGACACTGCCCCATAAAGCCGGATTGGGAACGCTAAAGAGATAAAACCCAAATCCTGTAATCGCTCCCTGCACAAGTGCGATGAGAAGCGAGCCGCGCATTACCGCATTCACGGCAACTCCTACACGATGAAGAACGCGTTCATCGTAAGTGTCGGCAAGAGGACTGTGACGAATGATGAATGCTCGAAGATCCTGTCCATCTTTGAAGAAGTAGTAAAGCACCAAGAGCATAAGTGCGAATGTAGCAATCCCTTGGAGGATGCCGGAGAGCAGCGCGCCGATGTGTGTAATGGCCCAGCGAACGGCGGTGGTCGCCCATGCACTTACATCAACTTCTGCGAAGGCAAATGAATCGGGCAGAAACGCGCCGATCATATTTTGGAGTGCTAGGGTGATGCGCGGAATATCGTCAGTCTGGTTTGCAAGCGCAAGATATAGCCCCGTTGCCTGTTCTAGTGCGAGTGCGCCGAGCGTCAGAATTGGTGCAAGAATCAACACCACCACACCGAGAACATTCAGGAGCGCTGCGAATCCCTTAATGGGGATGAGGCGATGTGTCCATGCTGTGACTGGCGCAAGGGCAATGGCAACAGCGCCGGCGAGCACGAGTGATCCAAAGAACGGCCACAAGATTAAAACTGCAACTGCAAAGAGAGCCATGAGAAACCAAAAGAGAAAACGGTGTTGATCGGTACGCATATACTGAGAAGTATAACACTTCTCTCGTATGCAGAGTGTGCACAAAAGAATACGCCGCGAGGGGTGTCGCGGCGTCTGGGGCGTGGAAGGTCACTGGGTCTCGACGTTCGGCGTAGCGGTGCGAAAGAAATCCGGGTAATGCGCGGTGGTGCGGTGAGCTGGGTGCTGCACTTCGCATTCCTTGATACATTCGGGACACGGACGCTCGTCCGCGTTCGGATGCCTCCGCGAGCAAACCTCTAAGGCTTGCATCGCTCTGATGTGCTGTACCCAAATGTCATGCTTCTTCACGAGCATGCGTTCCTCCAATCTAGAGAACTAAAAATACCGTACGCTTCATGTTACAAAATGCAAGAAGGGGCTGTGTGTTAGTGATGAAACTGTGGAGGCTGCTGGTCGTCTCAATATCGTCATGCCTCGCCGCCGCTCGCCATGCGATATTGACCAGGACTCGCGGTGGCTCGTTGCTACTCACCACATCGCTCCGTCCTTCGACTCCCAGCTGCGCCATACCATATACGAATACAGAGTGCCGCAGGGCACTCTGTATTCGATAAAGTCGGGCACCACGCCTGCTGGCTTTGGTATTTCCTCGCTCACGCTCGGTCACTGCCGCACCCCTCCTTCACTTCGTTCAGTCGGGCTGCTGGGAGTCGAACCCAGTCTACGTGCTCCCAAAGCACGTGTACTACCGGCATACGCCAGCCCGATTGTTAATTCCTCCGAAGACTTCTTTAAAATCAGTCCGCCCGGAGGGACTCGAACCCCCAACCAACTCCTTAGAACGGAGCTGCTCTAATCCATTGAGCTACAGGCGGATTCGAAGCGCATTGTAGCATAGATTGGCCTTATTTTACCAGCTTGCGCGCTTTTTGGAGAAGAGTAGTATAGGGGATATGAATACGCGTATTTCTGCTATCGTTATTGCGCTTCTTGTGATCGCGAGCGTTCTGTTTATGGCGCGGGATCGTGCTTCTGCTCCTGAAGCATCGCTTTCACCTACGCCCGAGCCGAATATCGTGGTGACGTCTCCGCGTGCCGGTGATCTCGTGAGTAATCCTTTCACCGTGACTGGGCGCGCAAGGGTGTTTGAGAACACATTTAGTTACCGACTCTTGGGAGCAAACAACGAAGTGCTCTTTGAGTATTTCGGCACTGCTGACGCGCCTGACATTGGTCAGTTCGGGGACTTTGAAGTAAAGGTTCCGATCCCTTCAGGGGCACCAGCGGATCTCACACTACAAGTATTTGAGTATTCGGCAAAGGATGGTTCTATTGTGAACCTTGTATCTGTACCTGTGCGCGTGAAAGACACAACCACAACCACGTTCCAAGTGTTTTTTCAGCATGAACAAAAGCAAAAAGCATCTGATCCGCAGCTCCTTTCCTGTGACATTGTATTTCCGGTGAGTCGTACGGTATTTAAGACAAGTGAAGTCGCATATCTGGCGCTTCAAGAACTCCTTTCCGGCGTGAGGCCAGCCGAGGCGGCTCAAGGATTTTCGTCCACCATTCCGAAACATGTCGGCGTAAATCGCATTGCCATTTCCAACGGCATTGCGTCTGTTGATTTCAGCAATGACATGGGCGGCGGCTCGTGTGCAGTGACTGCACGGCGTGCGCAGCTGGAAAAAACGTTGAAGCAATTTCCAACCGTAAAACAAACAGTCTTCTCTGTGTTTGGTGGCACAGAAAACATTCTCCAACCATAGGAGCGTGACAATCTAAACCTCTCTGTGCTATACCATGTGACACAGGAGGCTGCATGACGGCACCGGATCGTTGTGCGTGTGCGCTGGGGCACGAAGTCTTATTCCGTGCACAAGAGGCAAAAGGAGGCATTCTCGTTCTCACGAAAGAGGTCATCTCACTCTTGGGTCCGGGCATTCAATATGCCCGAACGCGAGGGTGGGTATGTGTGAGTGGTGGATGGGCTTCGTGCGTGCGCCGTCACGGCACGCCCATGTTGTCGCGCACGATCCCGTGCGGTCTGCGCATCACAACGCTTGGGGCGCGCCGTTTACAAGAGTTTCAGGCGCGACAGTGCATCTGTGAACCGTACGCATGACATCTGGAAAGGGGGCCATTACGGCCCCCTTGTTCTTACTCGACGATGTGCTTTTTTCGTGCTATACTGCGCTCCGGTAGCATGGTGGACGTAGCTCAATTGGTAGAGCATCGGGTTGTGGTCCCGGTGGTTGCGGGTTCGAGTCCCGTCGTTCACCCCATAGAAAAGTAAAAGCGGACGACCTGTGGTCGTCCGCTGGTGTTGAGGGATCCTTGTAGAGCGATTCTACAGGAGGCGGTACGCCGGATGCTTGCGACGTACCGGAGCGCCACCCTTGAGCGTCTTCTCGCGCGCTTCCTCGCATGCGATGCAACGCTTTGCCGTGGGGAGCGCCGCCAGACGCTTCTCCCCAATCGGATTCTGGCACTCCTGACAGGTGCCCTGGATGTTGGGCGTCGCGTTGGCGAGCGCGCGGGCCGTTGCCGCCGCCGCATCTTGGATGGCGATCTGTTCGGCAATGCCCGAATCGTCCGGCCGAATGCGCATCGCGCTGGGGTCCGTCCTCAACAAACTCATCAACAGCCTCCTTGGTGAAGTTACTAGTATATTGAAAAAATGTAGTTTTTGCAATAGTATGGCTCTTATATGCAGCAACTAGCTATTCGAGAGAAGTTTCTCTCCTTTTTTAAAGCACGGGGCCACACCCCCGTTCCTTCGTCTTCGTTGCTTCCTAATGACCCGTCTGTGCTCTTTACCACGGCGGGCATGCAGCAGTTCAAACCCTATTACACTGGCGAAGCTGATGCGCAAAAAGATTTTCAATCACTGAATACCGCATCGGTGCAAACATGCGTGCGCACGTCAGACATTGATGAAGTAGGTGACGAACGCCACCTCACGTTCTTTGAAATGCTCGGTAACTTTTCGTTTGGCGGGTACTTTAAAAAAGAAGCGATTACATGGGCGCACGAATTCGTCACAAAAGAAATGGGGCTCACGATCGATTACGTAACCGTGTTTGCGGGTGAGCCAAGCGTACCGCGCGATACAGAGAGCGCAGAGATTTGGAAATCCCTCGATCCATCTATTGAAATCCGTGAATGTGGCCGTGCCGACAACTTCTGGGGACCAACGGGCGACGAGGGGCCATGTGGACCGACTACTGAAATCTATGTCGGCGGCATTGAAATCTGGAACGTGGTTTTTAATCAATACTTTCAGAAGAAAGACAAAACACTCGAACCACTCGCAACACCAGGCATTGATACAGGCATGGGGCTTGAGCGTTTGGCGCTCGTGAGCCAAAAGGTGCCTACCGTTTTTGAAACGGATCTGTTCACGGAGATCATGGCAACGATTCCTTCAGATATTGATGAGCGTGTACGACGTGTCATCGCAGATCATGCACGTACGAGCGCGTTTCTCATCATGGACGGCGTGCGTCCATCGAACAAAGATCAGGGCTACGTCTTGCGCCGTCTCTTGCGCCGCATGATCGCGCGCGAACACCAACTCCAGCGCTCCGATGTGAGTGTGCTCGCAACCATTCGCGCGGTTATTTCTCAATATGTGTCGCTCTATCCACGCATGCAGGAGGCTGAAATCATTGAAGTGTGCTCACAAGAACGTGAAAAATTTCTGCGTACCCTTGCGCAGGGCCTTCGTGAGCTTGAAAAAATTTCTGACCTTACACCAGAAGGAGCATTTAAACTATATGAAAGCTTCGGACTTCCGTATGAAGTCATGAAAGAAGCTGGTGGTGAACGAGCACAGCATCTCACGCGCGAAGCATTCGATGCGCAATTCAAAGCACATCAAGAAAAATCTCGCGCAGGTGCGGAGAAGAAGTTCGGTGGTCACGGACTCCTTCTCGATACGGGCGAGCTTAAGGCCGCCGACGAACGCGAGCTCGGTATTGTTGTTCGCCTTCACACCGCAACGCACCTGCTTCAGGCAGCGCTTCGTAAAGTACTTGGTCCAGAGGTGCACCAGGCGGGATCTGATATTACCGTCGAGCGCACGCGTTTTGATTTTACATTCCCACGTAAAATGACCGACGCGGAAATTCGAGATGTTGAATCGCTGGTGAATAAGGCGATCGCAGACGACCTACCCGTATCAAAAGTAACCCTCTCTCGTGAAGACGCAGAAAAAACAGGCGCGCTTCACTTCTTTAAAATGAAATACCCAGCACATGTCGATGTGTATACAGTCGGCGAGGGGGATGCCCCCGACGCTTCTGGCGGGGCAGGGTGGTTCTCAAAAGAGTTTTGCGGTGGTCCTCACGTGCAACGCACCAGTGAGATTAAGGGCATCAAGATCGCAAAAGAGGAAGCGGTCTCTGCCGGCGTGCGCCGCATTCGAGCAGTGCTGGTAGACTAGAGAACTGTTTTCTTGTAGAGTGCCTTGCTAAGGAGGCCAGTATGGAACTGCTGATTTGGGCAGGGTGCGGCTATCTCTTGTGGCGAGTTGGCTATGAGCTTGCAGTGCTCCATGCCATCCTGGGGGTTGCATTACTGGCCCTGACGCTGATGCTTGCAGTGAAGGTGTGGCGTGAAAGAGGTGCGCTGCAGCATCTTCATGATTACGTCGGTATCCTTTGGCTTGTCGCTTGGGGTGCTGGTGTGGCGTGGGGACTCTACAGCGCAGTCGCAATACCCTAAACCCGTCCCATGGCCGCTGCTCACCCCAGCGGCCGTTACTTTATGAACTACGGATTCTGGAAAGAACTACCGCAACCATTTTTTGTGCTCGCACCAATGGCAGATGTTACCGATCTGCCGTTTCGGCGCATCATTGCTCAGTGTGGGCGTCCCGATGTGTGGTATACGGAATTCGTTGCGGCAGCGGGGCTCGCATCACGTGGACGTGAAAAACTCTTGCCACTTCTCCGCTTTGAACCAAGTGAACAGCCAATCGTTGCTCAATTTTTTGGAGCAGATCCAGAACAGATGTTCCAAGCGGCGAAGCTTGCACGTGAGCTTGGCTTTGCTGGTGTTGATATCAATATGGGATGTCCTGATCGCAAAGTGGTGAAACAGGGGGCCGGCATTGGATTATGTAAAGATCCTAGTCGTGCGCGAGCTATTATCGCGGCCGCAAAAGAAGGAGCAGGCGATCTTCCCGTCTCGGTAAAAACGCGACTGGGTTTTTCGCACATCGATCTTGAAGGGTGGGTCCGTCCATTGCTCGATGAGCGCATTCCCGTGCTTATCATCCACGGACGCACCGCAAAGGAGCTTTCACTTGTTCCAGCGCACTGGGATCGCATTACTGAAGTGGCAAGTATGGCTCGTGATTACGGAACGCTTGTGGTTGGAAACGGAGATATACTCTCTCGTGCTGACGGTGAAAGGCGTGCGCAAGAAAGCGGTGTTCATGGGCTCATGGTTGGCCGTGGTATTTTTCACAATCCATGGCTTTTCGCACCCGACGCAGATCGTCAGCGAACGCCGCGCGAGCGCATCACCCTTCTTCAGCGCCATACTGATGCGTTTGAAGAAGTGTGGGGATCGCGTGGGAGAAATTTTGATACGTTGAAACGTTTTTTCAAAATCTATATTTCAGGATGGGATGGTGCGAAAGATCTCCGCACGCACTACATGGAAGCAAAAACATTTGCCGACGTTCGCGCTATTACCACAGAAGCGCTTCAGAAGTTCTCTTTATAAAAAATTCCCACGCCACGGTGTGTTGTGGCGGGGAGGGGAGGGACTAGTTGTCGCCTGAGAGCACGAACTTTCGTGCCCTGCGCGGGTCGGCGAGTCGTTGCTGGCGGATGCCGCTGACTTCTTCCAGGACGCACGACGACGGCAGGCAACCGCACGTGGGGTAGAGATCGGGCACAGGAGTGCCCGATTCCTGAAGGAAGATCTCGTAAATGGCCTGGTCGATCTGCGTGGCCTCGAGATCTTCAGTGAAAACGGGCGCGGGGATCGCTTCGCCGCGGCGTCTCAAGACGTGGATCCGCGGGGTGGTGGGCTTCAAGGGCCGACGTTTCGCCATGGGTATGCCTCCTTTACATATTATCTACCTTTTTCTGATTTTAGTCAAAATATGCACAGTGGATACTCCATGGTACTAATAAGGGATGCCCACTCCTGTTTCTCGCAAAAAGACAGAGACTCAGTATGAAAAAGCATTCGCCACTCTGAATGAGCGACAGCGTGAGGCGGTCGCTGCGCTCGATGGTCCAGTTATGGTGATTGCGGGACCAGGTACAGGAAAAACGCAGATGCTCACATTGCGCATCGCTACGATTCTTTCAAAAACAGACTATCCACCAGAGGCAATTCTCGCGCTCACCTTCACTGAATCCGGTGCGCTCGCTATGCGTAAGCGCCTTTCTGATATCATTGGACCCGATGCGTATCGCGTTACCATCACCACGTTTCACGGATTTGCCAACAATATCATCCAGACACACGCTGATGCGTTTCCAGATATTATTGGAGGTCGCGCTATGACCGACGTTGAA
Source organism: Candidatus Paceibacterota bacterium (assembly GCA_030583765.1). NCBI lineage: Bacteria > Bacillati > Minisyncoccota > Minisyncoccota bacterium. Next base: position 84,491 of record CP129474.1, on the reverse strand, counting down.
GGCGTAGACCTACTCTCCGAGCTGCTACAGACAGGCGAATATGAAGCACTGCGACCTAGCGGTGACCCTGAATATTATATTCAGCACTGTGTTCGAGCTATTAGTGAGTTAAAGCGTGAAGGCGTGTCGCCCGAAGATTTTGAACAGATCGTTCGTGACGATGTGCCAGGAGATGATGATAAGGAGGTATCGGATCGCATGTATGCGCGCCGTGCAGAGCTTGTAAAGCTCTATAGGGCATATAAGGACGCATGCACTGCGCGTCGTTGGTATGATTTCGATGACATGATCATTCGTGCGCGCGATGCCATGATGCGCGACGATGAAGTCGCTGCAGATGTGCGCGAGCGCTACCAGCACATTCTTATTGATGAGCACCAGGATACGAATGCAGCGCAGCACGGGCTGATCGATGCCATTATCCACGAAGATTCGAGCCCTAATATTTTTGTCGTGGGTGACGCAAAGCAGGCGATCTATCGTTTTCAAGGCGCGTCGTATGAAAACTTCCATGCTCTCCAGCGCGCGTTTAAAAAAATGCGCGTGGTGACGCTGGATACTAACTATCGCTCGACGCAGCGGGTTCTTGATGCGGCACATGGCCTTGCGCCACACAGTGAGCCGCTTCGCGCGCACCGTGCGTTTGCAGGCATGCCAGTACGTCTGGCTCAATTTTCACACACCGATGTAGAACTTTTTGGTATCTCGCGCATTGTGCAAACGCACATCACTGAAGGTGTCGCCCCAGAAGAGATTGCGGTGCTCGTGCGCGACAATGCGCATGCAGAGCCCATCGTCCGAGCGCTTGGTCGTGTGGGCATTCACGCGGCTCATACGGCGAACCAGTCGCTGTTTCGTCATCCCCACATCCGCCCTCTTCTGTTGCTCTTTCGCGCAACGTGCATGATCGGCGACCCGATTGCTCTTTCGGAAGCACTCCAGGCCGGTGCGGGGAAATGTGATGCGATCGATGTATTCCGATTTATCCGCTCACTGCGCTCTGGGAAAGAAGCATGGGACCTCATCCGTTCTGAAGCGGCGATGCGTGATGTGGGGATTGTGCACCCTCGACCATTCCTTGAATTGGGGCGGCATATCACGAAAGCCCATGAAGAGGGGCGGCGCCATGGACCGCTTACAGCGCTTGATCTTCTCATTCCACTCGTGCGCCTCTTTGACGCTCCTGAAGATATGACCGACATGCGCGCGCTTCGCACGCTCTATACCGCGATACGCGGTATAGTTGCGCGATCACCCGATGCATCACTTGAAACGGTGTGGCGTGCGCTCATGCGCGCCCATGATCACGGTGCACTTGCGCTTCCCGTGCACGCGCTGCCGCCTGGATATGTGCGTGTGATGACTGCGCATCGTGCAAAAGGTCTCGAATTTAAAGTAGTTATTATTGCGCACGCCGTTGACGGAACGTGGGGTGGCAAACAGCGTCGCGAACTCCTCTCACTTCCAGAGAAGGTATACCGGATTACCGATGCAACCACTCAAGACCCTGAGGGAGATGAACGGAATGTCTTTTATGTTGCGCTTACTCGCGCGAAAGATGTCGCATACATTACCTATGCGGTTCGTGATCTTGAAGACAGAGAGCGCCTCCCCTCACGTTTTCTCACAGAATTACATCCAGCTCATATCGAAACATTTGCGACGGATGCCTTAGAAGCGGAATATCTCACCACCTATACTGCGCACGCTGCAGCACCGCAGCCTCCAGCTGACGTGCATGCATATGTACGAGACCTTTTCCTTTCCTCTGGGCTCTCGGTAACGGCGTTGAACAACTACCTCTCGTGTCCGTGGAAGTTTTTCTTCCGCAACTTGGTACGTATGCCAGAGGCGCCTCATGCGCACGCACAACTTGGCACCGCAATTCACGCAGCACTTCGCGCCTATGGCGAAGCGTTCACACAAACAGGGGAGCATATACCCGCTCTTGCGCACGCGGCGTTTACAAAGGCGCTAGAACACGAACCTCTTACGGCGCGAGATCGCCAGCATCTCGCGGAACGAGGTTTAGAAATGGTAGAAGGATATCTCGCAGAGCGTGCTTCACTGTGGCGCCGTGATGCGCTCTATGAACTGCGCATTTCAGATGTGCCCGCGCACGAGGGGATTGTTCTTCATGGTGCGCTCGATAAGCTTGAAAAACTATCGCCAACAGAGGTACACGTCATTGATTATAAGACAGGAGCTTTTAAAACCCGTAACGCCCTTCTGGGAAAAACAAAAGATGCAACTGGCGACGAGGTGCGCCAGCTCGCATTTTACTCTATTCTGCTTCGTGGCTACCAAGGGGGTGCGCTGCGTATGGTGTCTGGCCAAATAGAATATATACAGCCTGATCCGCGAGAAAAGTACCGCGGCGAAGCTTTTGCACTTGAAGAGCTTCCCATTGAAGAAACAGAAGCGGCAATTAAAAAAGTTATTTCTGAAGTGCTGGCGCTCTCATTCTGGGAACGAAAGTGCGATGACCGCGAGTGCGCCTACTGTACGATGCGCTTTGGCGTATAAAATAGAATGACCCCCGACTACTTGTTGTCGGGGGTGTGGGCGGGCTCGCTGGGCAGATTGCTTGCCCAGACGATCCCGTAAAGAACGAGCCCGCCTCCGGCCACGAGGGCCAGAAACAGCACCGCGTTGAGAAAGGGCATGGCTTCAACCTCCAGCCCTCATTATAGCACAAAATAGGGGAAAAAGCAAGGCCCCTTTTACCCACTATTCCACACGTATTTTGCAGGCCCTGTGCTATACTTTTATGCGATGGCAGGCACCAAGATCATACACGTCCTCAAGGACGATACCTTCGACGAGCTTCTTAGCATTGTGCAAGGGACGCCCGCCTCGGAGGTTGTTTTTATTCTTCCCAAGCGCTCAAAGGCGTTTTCTCAAACGGACGATTTTGCGACGCTTGCAAGCGAAGCGCTCGCCAATGAAAAGCGCGTCACCTTCATGACGCCGAACCCAGATATCGCTGCGCTAGCGCGCGATCATGCATTTGAAGTAGTGTTGAACACGCCAAAAGGTGGTGCGCGGAAGAAGCCCGCGGCGCGCCTAGCTGTTTCTGGGCGAGATGTTGTGCTCCCGTCAGATGAAGTCATGGGTGAGCCAGATGAAGACGATGGCGAAATCCCTGATCACGCCCCATACCGTGGCGTTGATGTGGATGGAGACGGGTTTTATGATGACCAGGAGCCGGGAACAAGTCGCCACAAAGAAGACGAAGGATTCCACGAAGAAGAACTAGAGCTCGATTCCGATGCCGACGGCACTAAAGCAGAAGAGGGTGATGATTTAGATGCAGATGAAGTAGACAAAGACGTACTCGAAGATGATCTCGAGCCCTCCTCTGAAGAGCTTGAAGATTTGGAAGCGGAAGAGGTCGCCGTTTCTCGCAACGTGCCTCACGCAACACTTGCGGCATCGGGGCGTCGACTCGACAGTGCGGTCCCTTCGGCGATAGGTCGTGGGCGCGCTGTTCCTGTACGCGGCACACAGGGTAAGCGTTCCGCGGTACCACTTCAAAGAGAAGCGCGCGTAGAAGATCTCGCCACAGTATGGGGTGAGCCAAGTAAAGAGGGTGGTATTTGGGGACCGCCGGTTTCTGCTGGAAAGCAGGGATCTTGGTTTTCTCGTTTTTTCCGAAAAGGCGCATCGCCACAGCGTGTTGTTGCATCGCGCGGCGGCGGCATTTCTACGATTGGCAAAGTAGGCATTGGGCTTACTGTGCTGGCTATCTCCGCGCTGGCTATCTATTTGTTTACCCCTCAATCTGCGCACCTTGCCATTTCACCCGCCCCATCAAAACTTGAATACAGCTTGCCAATGCTCGCTGACCGCAACATAAAGGAAATGAGTAGCGCTACAGGCGTTATGCCCGGGCAATTTATTACGATTGAAAAAACAGCATCGCAAACATTCCCAGCGAGCGGAGAACGTGACGTGGCTCAAAAGGCTCGCGGCACGGTTACTATCCTGAATGCCTTTAGTGCTACGCCCCAAACCTTTATTGCCACTACACGCCTTGAGACAAAAGAGGGCTTAGTATTCCGCACGCTCCGGACCATTACGGTGCCGGGCATGCGTGGATCAGAGCCTGGAAAAGCAACGGTAGAGGTCATTGCTGATAAGCCAGGTACTACATACAACATTGCCCCTTCGTCATTTGTTTTCTCTGCGTTTAAAGAGCGAAACGATGCTGAGCGCTATGCAAAATTTACTGCAACGTCATCGGCGCCCATGGCCGGGGGTGTTCAGGGTAGGGCAAAGGTTGTCACCGAAGCGGATATCGTCAAGGCGCGCGCTGCAGTTGAAAACGAGCTGAAGCAACTCATGGCAGACGCTCTCACGGATGCGCGCACCAGAGATGTCATCTTGGACGAAGCGAGTAAGATCTCTGAAGTACAAATTACAACGTCAGCACAGCAAGACGAGGCCGCAGACACATTCACCGCGAGTGCAAAACAGACGCTTACAACCGTTGGCTTCCGTGAGGAGGATATACACGCTTTTATCAAGAAGATTCTTGAAGAAAAGCACCCTATCACCGTGTTGCCAGAATATATTACGTATAGCATTTCGAACCCTGTATTTGATGAAAAGGCGGGCACGTTGCGAGGCACGGTACAGGTTGGCGGGACCGCATTCGCTGCTATTTCCACCGACATGATCCGCGATGGTGTGCGGGGTAAAACAAAGGAACAGCTCGAAAGCTTCATTCGGTCTCAGGAGACAAATATTGGCTCAGCTCGCGTAACCCTGTCACCCCGATGGGCAACAAAAGCTCCTGATAACGTGAACAATATTTCGGTCGAACTTATCTATGCGACGCCTCAACCAAGCCCCACAGAGGAGTAGTCGTTGACAGCGGAACGCAGCTTTGCTACCATATGCAAGCTCGCGCCGTTTGTATGACGGACGCGGCTCCTTTTCACGAGTGGCTGACCAGAAGCAAAAAATAACCGGTGTGATAGTCGAGGCATTGCCCGACACGAATTTTCGCGTCCAATTGCCCGACGGCCGCATCATCCTTGCCTACTTGGCAGGCAAGATGCGCCTTCATCGGATTAAGGTCATGCTCGGAGATACAGTAGCAGTGGAGATGGCCCCGGATGGTTCTCGTGGCCGGATCGTGTATCGCAACTAATTCATTATTTTTTAAGACGATTGTTATGAAGGTACGAGCTTCTGTCCGCCCCATGTGTAATAAGTGTAAGCTTGTGCGCCGCAAGAAGCGCATCTATTGCATTTGCTCAAACCCTAAACATAAGCAGCGTCAAGGTTAAGACTATGCCTCGTATTTTTGGTGTTCAAATTCCAGATAATAAAAAAGTGCTCTACGCTCTGCAGTATTTGTATGGCGTAGGTTTGGCAACAAGCAAGAAGGTGCTCACCGAGGCAAAGGTAGACGGTGATAAGCGTGCTCAAGAGCTGAGCGCAGATGAACTCAACCGCATTCAGAAGATTCTCGAGCGCGATCATAAGCTCGAAGGAGATCTTCGTAAGGAAATCGGACAGAACATTAAACGCTATAAAGAAATCGGCACCCTCCACGGGAGTCGCCTTGCACGCCGCTTGCCGTTAAAGGGCAACACGCGTCGCAATTCTCGCACAACGCGTGGTAATGTTCGTAAGACCATGGGTTCCGGCCGTAAGGATGCAAACCAAAAGACCTAATTCATATGGGAAAGAAGAAAATTGTCACAAAAGTTGATACCGAGGTTTCCGCAACAGCAGGTGGCGCTGCTCCGGTGCGCCGTGGCGCAAAGCGCCAGGTGTTGAATGGCATTGCGAATATCTCCATTTCATACAACAACACGATCATCTCAATCGCTGATATGAAGGGGAACGTGCTCTCGTGGTCATCCTCTGGCCTCCTTGGGTTCAAGGGAACGAAGAAATCAACTCCGTATGCCGCAAACCTTGTGGCAAAAGACTGTCTCGAGAAGTCAAAGAAGTATGGCGTGGCGAACCTCAAGATCGTCGTTCGCGGCGTCGGCCCAGCTCGCGAGTCAGCTATCCGTGGCATCGCATCGAGTGGGTTGCACATTCTTTCACTCGTAGATCGAACTCCTGTGGCACACAACGGAGTTCGCGCTCGTAAGCCGCGTCGCATCTAATATTTATTACATATGGCACGATATCTTGGACCACGAGAGAAAATTGAGCGTCGCTTAGGAGAAAAGCTTGCCTTAAAAGGTGAGCGTTCTCACTCGCAGAAGTCAGCATTAGTGCGCCGCCCGTATCCACCCGGTGTACATGGAAAGACGGGTAACTTTGGAAAGGTCTCTGAATTCGGCCTTCAGCTCCGTTCAAAGCAAAAGGTCCGCAAGACCTATCGCCTTATGGAGAAGCAGTTTAAGAGCATCATTCAGCGCGCTCTTACTGAGAAAATGGATCCGTACGATGCGATGATCGCCGCGCTTGAAACTCGCTTAGATAACGCGGTGTTCCGCATGGGTCTTGCTCAATCTCGCGATCAAGCGCGTCAGCTTGTAAACCATGGCCACGTCACCGTGAATGGCCGCAAGGTGAGCATCCCTTCGTTCCGCGTTTCGCAGGGCGACGTTTTGGGGATCCGCGAGGGCAGTAAGAAGAATGTGTTCATGAGTAGTCTCATGCCACAGTGGTTGGCAAATTATGAAGCGCCAGCATGGATGACGCTTGATAAGCAGACAATGACTGCGACGGTAAACACGATCCCAAAGATGGATGCCAGTGGTTTGAAGGTTGATGATTTGCAGGCGATTATTGAATATTATTCACGATAATTTCTGTTGCATTGTGGAGTTATACGAGCGCTCCCGACATGAATCCTCCTGACCGCTCACCCTAACATCACAACGCACACCCGTATGATTCAAACACCCCACACAATCACCACGATCGAACGCAGCAATACTCGCGGTGTTTTTGAAATTGGTCCTTTGATGCCTGGTTATGGCGCCACAGTTGCAAATCCTCTGCGCCGCGTTTTGCTTTCATCGTTGCAAGGTGCCGCAGTAACTTCTATTAAAATCCAGGGCGTCGATCACGAGTTTTCCGCGATTGATCACGTACTCGAGGACGCTATTCAGATTATTCTCAACGTTAAGAAGATCCGCTTGCGCTCTTTTGCTGATGGCCCAGTAACACTCGTGCTTGAAGCGAAAGGAGAGGGCGTTGTGACTGCAGGGGACATGAAGCTTCCTGCCGATGTGGAAGTAGTGAACCCAGAGCAGCCGATCCTCACCATCACTGACAAAAAGGCTTCTGTAAGCATGGAACTTACCGTAGAGCGCGGTGTTGGATATGTGCCTACAGAGCAGCGCCAGAAGGAAAAGCTTCCTATCGGCGTTATTGCTGTGGATGCAATCTTTTCTCCAGTAAAGCTGGTGAACTTCCGCATCGACGACATCCGTGTCGGCGACCGCATTGACTTCAACAAAGTGACTATGGAGATCGTAACTGATGGCACTATCACGCCAGAAGCGGCACTCCGTAACGCTTCGGAAATCCTTGCGGACCACTTCGGTTCTCTTGCCAAGATTGAGGTTCCTGATGTAACATCCCAAGACGCTCCGGCGCCAAAGAGCAGCAAGAAGAAGGAGAAAGAGGCATAATTACTACCCATGAAACGAGGCAACGTACGAAAATTCGGACGGGAACGAAACCAACGCATTGCCTTTGTGCGCTCTCTTGCGACGGCTTTAATTGAGCACGGTGCCATCACAACGACAACGGCACGCGCCAAAACGCTCACTTCTGCGGTGGCAAAGATGATCACCCTTGGTAAAAAGGGTACCGTTGCTGCTCGACGTGAGCTCATGACTCGTGTTGGTAAGAAGGCATCCGAGAAGCTCGTCAAAGATATCTCGGTCCGATTTGCCTCACGCCCAGGTGGCTACACTCGTTTGGTACCACTCGGCAAGCGTCCTTCCGATGGTTCGCCAATGGTTCGCATTGAATTTGTCGCATAATATGACAGCCACACCTAAAAACATCGTTGAGATCGACATGGCAGGCCAATCTATTGGCCGCGCTGCAACACGCATTGCAACCGTTCTTCGTGGTAAACATTTGGCTACCTATAACCCTGCGGTTGATCCAGAAATTTCTGTTCGTATCTTAAACTTGGACAAAGCTGTCTTCACGGGCAGTAAGCTTGAACAGAAGCAGATCTATCGCTTCTCTGGCTATCCAGGTGGTCTCAACTCGCGCACGCTCGGGTCACTGTGGGAGAAGAAACCAAAAGAAGTCTTGCGTCGTATGGTCCGTGGCATGCTCCCTGATAACAAGCTCCGCGATCGCATGATCCTGCGCTTAGTGTTTGCCTAATTTTATCGTATGCAACAGAACGACACACAACCATTAGATGTTCTCGGAATCGCAGTGCCTGACGAAGACACTGACGAACCCACGCTTCCTTCTCTCGAAGAGAGCGATAAGGAGCTTGGTACCAAAGAGAAATACTTTGAATCTGTAGGACGCCGCAAGAACGCGGTTGCTCGCGTGCGCCTCTTTACGCGCAAATCTACAGACGCACTCAAAGAAGATCGTGCTCTTGTGGTCGTCAACGGCAAAGACTACACGGAATACTTTTCCGACAAGTCTCTCTGGCTCCACGTTGAAGCTCCGCTTCGCAAATTGAAGTCTCTTGCACGGTTCAAGGTTACTGCACTGGTGAATGGTGGTGGCATCGCTGGACAGGCAGAGGCGATTCGTCACGGTATCTCTCGTGCGCTTGAGCAGTTTGATACAAACTTCCGCAAGAAGCTCAAGAAGGCAGGCTACCTCACTCGCGATCCTCGCATGAAGGAACGCCGCAAGTATGGCTTGAAGAAAGCGCGCAAGTCACCACAGTGGTCAAAGCGCTAGACGATAGACAAAACGCCCTTCACGGGGCGTTTTGGTTTTATTGACTTCATAAGCTATTTCATGTACCGTATGTGCCAGTTCGTCACATGAGAAGAGGGGAGAGTTACGCTTGAGCCACAATTATCAGTCCATAGAAGCATTACGGGAACTGTTTGCCCCATTCGATGGGTTCACGGTAGGTATCGCGTTCTTGGTGCGAGCTGGGGAGGAACAAGAGGTTGCGCCTCCTCGTGTATTTCTCTTCGAACGAGAAGATGCCGCCCGCTCGCTTACCAAGATGTTGGGCACGACGTATTCGCCGGTGTTTTGCTTTAGGCCATTCATGGGGAGGCTCGCCAAGGGAGGGCATACTCACGATGTCATCACCTGGACTGATGGCAGATTCGAGAGGGTACGAGCTCTGACGCGGGAAGAAGAAGACATACTGCTCCGTAGAGAAGTCAGAGATCGCATTTCGCCCGACGTCATGCGCGTGCTCAATGGTCGCCTCGACGATCAGCCCTAGCCCCCACAAAAGGATCCTCACTCTTTGTGGGGGTTCTTTCTTTTTACAGGCGTATAATGTTCACGCCGCCGCGAGTGTCTATTTCGATGATGCGGATTCCAGCGCCTTCGTTGAATGCGATGTGTGTAGCATTTTCATCAAACCACACCGCGTTAGTAATGGGGCGTGATGCGCGGAAAATACGCTCCATATAACCTTGAGGATAGTAAGGTTGCACACCATTTGGCGTAAGCCACATGACCCAGAGATCGCGGCCGCTCCACCACAATACACGATCTTGGCGCGCTGAAAGGCGTGCGCCGGTCGGGCGTTTTACGATGTCAGTACGCGTGCCATCTTTTTGGATGAGCATGAGTGTGTCACCGCGCCACGCAAGTGCGGAATCTGGAATTGGGCTTACGACTGGTATTTGGCGTGGACGAGGAGAGGGGAGTGGTGTGAGCGCGGGTTGTACCATGTCACTTTCGAGGCGAGAGCGTAGTACTTCAACCCGTGCTTCATCGGTAGGAAGCATGAGGACATGAGGAAATTCTGTGATAAGACCCTCTGAAACAGAAGCTACTTTGCTCCACGTTGAGAAGCCATCGCGATAGGTGCTCACAGTGTAAGATCCGGGGAGAAGCTCTTCAATGCCGAAAGAGCGTGAGAGAAATGACGTGCTGCCCTTTCGCTCGCCATTAAGGAGAACATTGGCTGTTTCATTGAGGCGTACGACAATAGTTCCGGTACGAATAAAACGCCCCTCTGTGAAGCTGTAGGTGTATCCTTGGGCGTCCATGATTGCCCAATAGGTCCCGACGATAAAAATCAGGACTGCAATAGCAAGTAATATGCGGCGCTTTCGTCTTTCCATAGCCAATCCAGTATACAGGAAAACTTGACTAAATGCCAGAAATGTCAGGTTGCACACCCCCGCATAACACGCTACACTTTCTCTGCTTTTATGGCACGGAAAATAGGCATAGACCTCGGTACAACAAACACAGTTGTTTTCGTCCCCGGTAAGGGGATCGTCATTAACGAGCCTTCGGTTGTTGCTGTCTCGGTGCTTGATAACACTATTCTCGCCGTTGGCAATAAGGCGAAAGAAATGATCGGACGCACGCCGGATAGCATCATTATTTCTCGGCCACTCATTGATGGCGCTATCGCCGATTACCGTATCACTGGTGCCATGCTCCGCTACTTCATTAAGCGTGCCGGAGGATTGTTTTCTTTCCTCAAGCCCGAAGTGCTTATTTCTGTTCCCGCGGGCATTACATCTACAGAAAAGCGTGCGGTGATTGAGTCAACGCTCGATGCGGGCGCTAAAGCCGTCTATCTTGTGAAAGAACCGGTACTTGCGGCAATTGGTGCACGTATTCCTATTAACAGCCCGATTGGAAACATGATTTTGAATATCGGGGGCGGCACCACAGAGCTCGCAGTGATTTCACTCGGCGGCATCGTGAGCGCGTCTTCGGTGCGCATTGGTGGAAATAAGTTTGATCTCGCAATTGTTGAGTACATCAAAAAGCGCCACGCACTTGCGATCGGAGAACGCACCGCTGAACTCATGAAAATCGCGATCGGCAGCGCCATCAAACAGGCGAATGAAGAGAAGATCACGATTAAGGGGCGCGATCTTACATCCGGTCTTCCTAAAACGATTGAGATTGGAGCCAATGAGCTGACTGATGCGCTGAGCGAAAGCCTGCGCGAAGTCATCCAGATCATTAAAGAAGTACTTGAGGTGACGCCGCCTGAACTCTGCTCCGATATTATGGACCGTGGCATCACTATTTCTGGTGGCGGTGCACTGCTGCGTAACATTGACCAACTCATTACCAAAGTGACTGGCGTGCCAGCGCACATTGCAGATGACCCACTCTTTTGCGTGGCACGTGGTACGGGCATCGTGCTCGAAAATCTCGACGTCTATAAGAAAAACGTTATCGCGAAACGTTCATGAAGATAGCACTCGTAACCGACTGGATCACATCGGTATCGGGATCAGAAGAATTAGTGCGTGCGTTACATCGCATCTGGCCCGACGCTCCTATATACACTGCGTATGCAGATACATCTCGCGTGCGCGAAGCTTTTCCGCGCGCAACTATCCGCGAAAGTTTTATTGGTGCTATCCCTTCTTTCCTGCGCATACGCCCACTCATTGCACCGCTATTGCCGCTCGCTATGGAGTCGTTCGATTTTACGGGGTATGACGTGGTTATCTCTGTAAGCGGGCTTATCAGTAAAGGAATTATCGTGCCTCGTACGACGCGACATATTTCATACTGCATGAGCCCGCCACGCCAGCTCTGGGATCTCTCACACGCACAGCAGGGATTTTCTCTCTGGCGCCATGTGATGCGCGTATGGGATTCTGCGGCAGCACAACGCATTACAGAATGGGTTGCTATCTCACAAACTGCGGCAACACGCATTCAGACCTACTATCACAAAGCGGCGCAAGCGGTGATCTATCCTCCTACTGGCGTAGCGCATACCGGTGCTCTATCACCGCATCCAAAACCATTCTATCTCTTTGTAGGGCGGCTCTATGCGTATAAAAACGTCACATTGCTCCTTGAGCTCTTTTCACGCTTACAGCGTGATCTAGTCATCGTGGGAACGGGGCCGCTCTTTCGCACCCTCAAGCGCCTTGCGCCACCAAACGTACACGTCGTGGGGCGAGTTGATGATCGCTTACTGAGCGCATACATGGAGCACGCAACGGCGCTTATTGTACCTAATGAAGAAGACTTTGGACTCACCATTGTTGAGGCGCACGCCCACGGAACGCCAGTGCTTGCTTTGCGTGCGGGTGGTGCCGCAGAGATCATTCAAGAAGGAATAACCGGGGAATTTTTTGACGACCCTATTCCGGAGGCTATGGGAGCTTGCCTTATGCGCTTTGAGCAGAAAACATATACTCGAGATAGCATTCGTGCCCGCGGCAATTTGTTTTCGGAAGCTCGCTTCCGTGACGCGTGGCGGTCATTGATATCATGATTGCAATTATTACCGTCCATTTTGGAAAAGATACTGCCATCATGCGCCTCGCTCAGTCGCTGGCGCCACACCTTGGCTCAGATATTCGATGGTACATCGTTGATAATAACGAGTACACCGATGCGAAGCATGCGCGCTTTGCAGAGCAGATCCCTCATGCCCGCCACATCCACGCACCATATAACGGTGGTTTTGGCTCTGGAAATAACATCGGCGTCACTCATGCCCGTGCTGACGGCGCAACGTGGTTTGTGTTCTTAAATAGTGATACCCATGTTACGCCCACGTTCCGCGATACGCTGACGAAAGATCTCGCCGGAAAGACAGGGCTTGTTGCATTGCGCGTAGAAGAAGGTGGTGTACAGATAACGTCTGGGCGCGTGTCATATGCACAAGGGATGCCTATGGGCATGCGCGGAACATATGATCTCGGCGATGCGCGCACATATGTGCATGGCGCCGCATGCGCTATAGATCGCGAAAGCGGAGATACAATAGGGTGGTGGGATGAACGCTTCTTTCTCTATTGGGAGGATGTTGCTCTTACGTGGGCTGCACGCCAACGGGGGATTCCGATACGCGTTGGAGAGACAAGTGTGATGCATGAAGGTTCTGTGGCAACAAAAACGCTTGCGAACAAATCCCTCGCAACACTGCATGCTCGTAACTATCTCTTTGTTGAATGGCGCCTTGGCAGTAAAGCGCGCGCCTTATGTTGGGCAACCTTCGCTTTGGTGAGAGCCGCACTAGGAATGCTGTTTGGCCGTGCATATTGGCGCGGCGTGTGGCGTGGTATATGGATAGCGGCGCGAGATATGCAGGGGGACCCTGACGCGCATCGCATACATGTTGGCATCGAGGCAGAATCACTGGAAGATCCCGTGGGTGGCGTGGCGCGCATGACGCGGGAGCTTGTACGTGAACTTGCAGAGCAACCGCGCCTTGCACGACGCTTCGTATTCCACCTCTATTTTAAATCGACCATTGTGGATGGGCCTTGGAAACATGCGCCGTATATGCAGTGTCACGTCACAAAGCCACCATACACGCCAGCGTCTTTTAATATCCACTACCACGTGTGGATGCCACTTTTGGCCTATTGGCACGGTGTTCGCGTTCTCTACTTCCCCAATTACATGCTCCCTTTTACGTGGATGCGCGCTGCACTTGTGATGCTCACGCCTGATGTGGGGTATGAAATGTTCGGCACATCGTTACCCTTAAAATATCGTTTGGCATATCGCTTATTTGCGGGGTGGGCTTACCGACGTGCCGCAAGCGTCATGACGCTTTCACATGATTCCGCACACCTTCTTGCGACGGCATTCCGCCAACCTATTCGTAGTGTTATGGTGAATCACCTTGCTGTGCGCTACAGCGGAGATACTGATAACGCTCCACGAGAGCCGCTCTTCGCATGGGTTGGCCAGGCATTCGAACGGCGACATGTCCAAGAACTTTTAGAAGCGTTCCGAGATATGCAGAAAACGAACCCTGACATCGCCGGAGTGTTTGCGGGGGCTGATAAATATACACCGCCTCGTCTTGCGTCAATGGTAGACAAGCTTGCACAACAAGGCGTGCGCGTAACATATACCCCTCACATTTCTGAACCAGATTTAAATGCGCTCTATGCGAAGACGCATGCTATAGTGTATGTGTCAGACGCCGAATCTTTTGGCCTTCCTCCGCTAGAAGGTGCGGCACGTGGTGCCATACCCATAGTTGCTGATACGCCACTGTCTCATGAGATATTTGGCGATACGGCGCTGTATGTACCGTTGCCCGTTACGGTAGCGGGCATTCACAAGGTGCTAGAGGCATCGCTTGCATATCGTGCTGACGGTGCTTTTCGTGATCGTATCCGCGCTCGTGCGGCAACCTATACGTGGCGCGCTCACGCAGAGAGGTGGATTGAAGCTATAGCCACAATATCTCCATGACATTTTCACGATTTTTTTCATCTTGGCGCCCCTCACTCACGGTAAGCTGGGCGCTCGCGCTTGCCATCATGGCTGGGCTCGTATCTCGAGACATGAGCTTTGTCGTGCTCTTTTTCGGACTTTTCGCAATGGCGCACATGTCGCTTGAGGATTCTGCGACATATTTTATTGGCATGGTGCCATGCGCATTGGCGCTTCCAATCACTGAAACGTTCGATAACTTCAACATGTGGCGACTCTTTGCAGTGATGCTCGTCCTGCGCGCAATGTATGCTTATCGCAATCGCGGGGCAGAGGTTGTCGCTCTCATGCGCACACCGGCGGTGTTGTACATACTTGCACTCTTTGGTATCGCAACACTTTCAGTAGGCGTAGCGGGGGATATGACGACGGCTATCATGCGCCTTATCTATTTTGCTAACGCGCTTCTTCCGTTGGGAGTGGTTGCACTTATCGCATCGCGAGAGGACGTGCGCGCACAACTCTTTGCAGTGATGCGGTGGGTTGCCGTCCTTCTTGTGCTTGTGGCCCTAGTACAGCTCCTCTCCACGTACCTGATGGATATATATGCTTTCATGCGCATATGGGGCGAGGGCGTACAGTTTCGACAGTTCGGCGCACAGTGGAGCGACATTGTAACGAGCGTTGGAAACACGTGGTTTGCATACTATGGAGAACAGCTCTCCCTTCGCATATTCTCCCTACTCCCAGATTCACACACGTTTCCGATGATTCTCATAGCGCTTGTACCGGCGGTTATGGCAGCTGCGCTCGTGCATCAGCGCATTCCCGCGCATGCATATGAAACATTTCTGCGGCTTGCGCGCACGCGTGTGAGCATGTGGGTCGCATTTATCCCCGTCATTTTTCTCTTCGTTATTTTATCTGGAACACGCGGCATGTGGGTAGCAAGCGTGGGAGTTGTCCCACTAGGCATTGCGCTACTTATCGCACTGCGTCACACGTTGCAGAGCCGCGCGAAGACGCTCATGGCATACGTTACAGCGTCGTCACTCCTTTTCTTTGCCCTCTTTTTCGTTGCATGGCCGATTGTGACATCCCCGCAGTTTCTTTTGAGTAAAGGAGATGATCTTTTATTCACCAAACGACTGCGTTCCATTATTGATTTTGGGGAGACTTCCAATAGCCAGCGCATCGCCATTTGGAGTGCAACACTTGATTCTATGCGAGAGCGACCATTGCTCGGGGTTGGTATTGGCCAATATCCAATTATTTTAGATCAGGAACTGCGCCTTGCTGATGCTGGCTCTTCTGCGCATAACGTATATCTACACGTTGCAGGAGAGGTTGGCATTGTAGGCCTCCTCGCATTCACATCATTCCTTGCCAGTATATTGTTTGCGGGCATACGCGCGCTCCGTACCGCAACAGAGCCACGCGATCAAGCATTTTTGAGCGCTTCACTACTCATGCTTCCGTGGGTGTGGGCTTATCTTATTACCGACGCCGCGCTATTTGATGAGCGCGCACTGTTGCTTATCGGTTCGGTATGCGCTGTCATTATAGGGTACTACAAGCATGAACACAGCACTTAGTCCGCTTGTTTCAGTTATTCTAGTGGTCTCTAATGGCGCACGTTATATGCGGGCTTGCGCTGAAGCGCTCGCACGGCAAACGTATCAAGATATAGAGGTCATTATATTTGATAACGCGTCTCAAGACGATTCGCGCACCGTTGCGCAAGAAGTTCTCCCTCGCGCAAAAATCATTGCGCACCATCACAACATTGGCATGTGGCCTGGGCAAATTGAAGCGCTCTCTCAGGCACGAGGCACGTATATTCTTTCACTCTCAGTGGACGTGCTTTTAGCGCCTGATTGTATCGCGAAACTTGTCGCATGCGCCACTGCCGACGAACACATAGGCGCAGTACAGGCGAAGGTATACCAGTATGCATTCTCCGACATTGCGTCGGGTGCGTGGAGCCGGTCACGCATTATCGATACGTGTGGATTTGGCATGACACGTGCTCGCCGCGTTTATAATATCGGGCAAGGAGAAGAGGATCACGGGCAATATGATGAGAGAAAGATCTTTGGCGTTGAGGGCGCGATGCCGTTTTTTAAAAAAAGTGCGCTGGTGGATAGCGCACTTGAAGAGGGTATTCTTGATGCAGACTACTATGCACGCGTGGGGGATCTGCGCATAGGGTATGGAGACGACCTGGATATCGCATGGCGTATGCGATTGCGTGGATGGAAGCAGGTCATATGCCCTACGGCGCACGCATATCATGATCGTACCACCACAAAATCAGTTGCGGCGCACTGGTGGCACTCGCTTCTTCCTTCACGCATCCGCGCACGTCGTGCCATTTTACCGCTGAAGCGACAATTGGATTGGCGGAATAATCGGTGTACAATGGTAAAGAATGAGCTCGCCGCGCATCTCATACAGGATGCTCCTTTTATTCTGGCGCGCGATATTGGCACACTATGCTATGCACTACTCTTTGATTGGAGTGTGCTCCGGGGCATGAATGAGGCGCTTTTACTCTTGCCTCACATGCTTCGCAAGCGCCGCTTTGTGCAGAGTCGTGTACGCGTGAGGGGGGACGAACTTCGGCAATGTATCAACTAGATAATCAAAACATATCAGGGGCACGCACCTATCGTAGGGTTGTGTTGGGTATTTTTGGCCTCACTTTTTGTGGCATAGCATTGGTTGCGTGGGCACAATCTCTGCGCAATACCAGTTTTGATATTACCCTTGGCAACGCTGGAACGGCAGTTATTGCCGATCACGTACTCCCTCCGGAGCTCGTCCATGCAATTGAAGAGGATGCGTATGTCATGCCGGACAAAGATGCAACACTGGATATTTTAGTACTTGGTATGCGAGGAAAAGATGATCCAGATGGTGGCCTCCTTACGGATACCATCCTTCTGTTACGCTATGACAAAGCCACCAAGAAGTCCGCGTTCATCTCGTTGCCACGAGACTTATATACGCGCATCACGGACACTCGTGCAGATAAGCTCAACGCTGCGTATGAATACCTTGGCTTGAGCGGTACAAAAAAACTGGTTTCACAAATCACCGGAGTATACATAGATCACGCAGTAATTTTCAACTTTACGGCATTCCAAAAGATCGTTGATGATCTCGGCGGCATTACCATTACGCTTGCGACACCGTTTGAAGAAAAACAGCAGTGGGGGTACTCGTTCTCTCTGCCTGCAGGAGAGAATCACCTGAATGGCGAGCAAGCGCTCTACTATGTACGGTCACGCTATTCCTCCAGCGATTTTGATCGCGCACGTCGCCAGCAGCAGGTGATTAGTGCCATTAAAGACAAGGCGCTCTCTCTCCAGATTCTCTCAGAGCCGGAGCGTATTATTGCGCTCATGCAAACGATCCGTTCACAGATAGTAACGGACATTAATCTCTTAGACATGACGAGTCTTTTGTCTCTCGGAAAATCTCTGAGCGGCTCTACTACACAAAAGCGCGTTGTTCTCACGCCAGAGAACGTGCTCCAGGAGACCCGAAGCTCCGCTGGTGCCTATGTGTTATTGCCACGTGACGGCGACTGGCAGCTCGTGCGCGATTTTGTCGGGGCTACCATGCAATAGTTCTATGCGCATCTCCTGCATTATTGTGAATTACCAACGCCCAGCGCTTCTTCGCTTAGCGCTGCAATCACTTTCGCGTGCCGTACTTCCAGACACTGATATAGAAGTTATCGTCGTGGACAGCGCTTCTACACCAGAGACGCGTGCCGTCGTACGCGATGAAGGTGCTGCACTTTTTAAAAACATCATACTCGTACCTTCTGCAGAGAACACTGGATATACAAAAGGCAACATCATGGGTGCTGAGCGTGCAACGGGCGACTTCATATGCGTTTTAAACCCTGACATTGTGCCGGAACGCGGCTCACTTGAAGCCCTTGCGACACTACTCCAGGCACATCCACGCATTGGCCTTATTGCACCTACGCTCCTAAACTTTGATGGAACGCCACAAGAATCTACATTCCATATGCCGACACTTGCGAGCATCGTTGCTCGCCGCATGTGGATCCCAGGACGCGCAAAAGCGCTCAACGCGTATCTCTACACTGATGCACCGGCAGAAGAGCTTCAAGAAGTTGACTGGGCGCTCGGTGCCGCTCTTATGACGCGCCGCGAGACACTACAGCACGTCGGCTTTTTGAACCCAACCTTCTTTCACTACCTCAGTGACGTTGACTGGGCACGGCGTATTTGGGACAATGGACTCACTGTCGTACGCACATCGCGCGCTCGCATGTATCATTATTTGCGCCGCGAATCAAAAGGGCGCTTCTGGCTGTGGGATGCGCTCATGAAACAAACAACTCGCTGGCATATTCTTGATGGGATGCGCTACCTGCGCGCCTACGGATTATTCCCGCGAAGATTATCTACCTAATACATGGAACGTAATACTCGACTCACGCTGATTGGATGTATCTTTGCAGCACTCGCTGCTGGTTTTGTATTAGGATCGGTTGCTGATGAGGGCACATTTGGCACTTCATTGCAGGACGCTACAACATTGGTGCGTGAATATGCTGGGCAACCGGCCGATGTTGATTTTACCCTCTTCTGGAACGCGTGGGACGCACTCCATGAGCGCTTCGTCGATTCCGAAAAACTCAACACGCAAGATCTCATCTACGGCGCTGTCGCAGGCATGATCCAAGCAGCAGGGGATCAATATACTGTCTTCTTTGAGCCAGTCACCAATAAGAAATTCCGTGACGAAATCTCCGGCACATTCTCTGGTGTAGGCATTGAGATCGGCAAACGTAACGATCTTCTCACTGTCATTTCTCCTATTAAAAACACACCAGCGTTTCGTGCCGGCATTCGCACCGGAGATATTATTCTCGCCATTGATAAAAAAACAACCGCCGACATGACCGTTGAAGAAGCGGTGACACTCATCCGCGGTCCTCGTGGGAGTACAGTGACGCTCTCCATTCGTCGCAACGGTAACTCTGACACCGAGATTCCTATCGTGCGCGAGAATATCCGCATCCCGGCGGTGGAATGGTCCCTCCTCAATGCGGACACCGCCTATCTTGAGCTCTCCACATTTAATCAAAATGTGGATGGCGAATTCCGCAAAGCCGCACGCGAGATTCAAAAAACCAGCGCAAAGAATATCATTCTTGATCTCCGCAGTAACCCGGGAGGCCTCCTTGATTCTTCGGTCTATATCGCAGGGTGGTTCCTCGATCCAGGCAGCACAGTTACTATTGAACGCTTTGGCGATGGAAGCGAGAACGTGTTCCGCACGACTGGCGAACCAGAGCTTCGCGACTATAACGTCATTATTCTCACTAATGGCGGCTCGGCTTCAGCATCGGAAATTCTCGCTGGCGCACTCCATGACGTCCGCAGTATCCGCATTGTAGGAGAAAAGACTTTTGGTAAAGGTTCCGTGCAAGAGGTCATTGAATTCCCTGGCGGCTCTGCCCTGAAAGTTACTGTTGCCCGCTGGCTCACGCCAAACGGGATCTCGATCTCAGAAAAGGGGATTGAGCCGGATGTAAAAGTGACACTCCCCGAAGAAGCGATCACGTCAGGCGCTGTAGAATTCGGTACTCCAGGCAAAGACCCTCAGCTTGACAAAGCACTCGAACTCCTGAGATAATACCCCTCTATGAAAGTAATTTTCTTGCACAACGTCCGCGGTGTAGCCAAGATCGGGGACATTAAAACCGTAACCGATGGCTATGCACGCAACTTCTTAATCCCTCGTGGGATTGCGAAGTTCGCAACCGAGAACGCTGAGAAAGAAGCTCTTGCCCTTCAGGAGAAGCGAAACCTACTCATGGCAGAAGAGCATGACGCAGCCCTCGCCCTGCGCGATAAGCTTGCCGGAGCCCATATTTCGCTCCAGGAGAAGGCAAACGCTTCAGGCACCCTCTTTGCCGCAGTGGGCCGAAAAGAGCTTGCAGAGGCCATTTTGAAGCAATTAGGGGCATCTGTAGAGGCGGAGGCCGTACATATCGTCGAACATGCTATAAAAACAGTAGGCGACCACACGGTCACCCTCAAGTTGTTTGAAGGAGTAGAAGCGCCCCTCACTGTCAGTGTCACCGGCACCGACGAGTAACAAAAACACCGCCCCATGGGCGGTGTTTTCTTTCCGAGGGCGCTAGTTCTTTGCAGGGATAACGTGAACCACTTTTGCTACGCGGCGCGAGCCATCATAGTTCATTTTACGAGTAGTGGTGAAGCGGACAACGCCATCATGTGCAGCATAGAGGGTGTAGTCTTTCCCAACACGGACACCGTCACCAGCAAGGTATGTGCTGCCCGTTTGGCGGACGATAACATTCCCAGCTGCTGCCTTCTGTCCGTCATGCAACTTCACGCCACGATATTTTGGCTGTGAGTCGCGTCCAAGTTGTGTTGAGCCTATCGCTTTTGTATGTGCCATAGCAGATCGTGTAAACTAATAAACGTGAGGGAAATCCTAGCAAAAACAGCTACATTCGTCAAGCACTCATTCCACGAGATCTTTGTGGTGCTCTGCATGGTCGCCATTGCCTTCATTAGCTACCAATTAGGCCTAAAAGCCCAGCAAAACGGCGCTCTAGAGCCCATTACCGTAGAAGACGGCGCGCAGATATTCACAGCACAGCTCGCAAGCCAGGTGGGGATTGAGGGCAACAAAACCTCAGCGCCACAGGCACCCAGAGACGCTCGCGTCGTAGCCTCAAAGAGCTCTTCAAGCAAAAAGTACCACTACACGTGGTGCTCTGGCGCTTCGCGCATTAAAGAAGAAAACAAACTCTGGTTTGATAACGAACTCGCCGCCCAATCTGCAGGGTATTCACTTGCCGATAACTGCAAATAAAGATATTTGACCTTTTACTAAAATGGTGTTTTACTTTATAAGCTACGAGGAGGTGGCAAATGAATGTATTGTTGCTTGCTGGTGTGGCGTCAGCACTACTGGCGCTTGTGGCTCGCTTCGTCTCGATGCAAAAGAAACGAAGGGAGTGGAAATCCTTCCAAACGCTTCGCGTCGTTGTCGACTATGATCGACCGCCCGAGCAGCTACTCGCAGACGGTGGGTACGACATGGTCTATCAGGAAATAGATTCCAAGTTTTGGCGCGAAGTTCAGCTACAGGGCGCATGGTTTCCGATCGCTGGCTCAGGAAAACGAGAAGTCGAAATCATACTTGTCGACTATGGCCGAGCCATAGAATCTGATGAGGTGATCGGCGACTTTGCGTCCAGGAGCGTGCGTCCAGCAGACCCGTTCGAGATCCTTACGCTAGGCGCAACCTACCCCGATTTGCAACGTCACTTGAGAATTGTTGCTCTCGGTAACAGCGCATTCTCGCCTCTCGACAGTCCTCGCAACGTGCTGGAGCTCATTTCTTTTTCTCAAGGCGCACAGCGTGAGGTGCACCTCTACAAGTGGAGCCATTGGCCCCCTGATGGCTATCGCTTTGCATGCGTTGCCGTCTAGAAAAAACGTACAGCCCAACACCCGTCGTTGCGTCACGCAAAGACGGGTGGTTTCTTTTATAATCCTAACTCTTTCAGAAAGATAGCGTGCTCCCATTCCCAGAGCTTCTTTGCGGCGAGGAATGCTTCGAAGTTGTGTTGCGTGTCGGGGAGTTCGCTAAATTCATACTCACCACGTTCGGGAGACCACTCATGACGGCACGTGTAGACACCACCGCGCACCGTAGGCATGCCACCCTTAGAACGCATGCGCGCATTGCATAGTTCACATTCTTTAAACTGATCAAGCCGGATGACCCAGCTGGTGAGGTCGGGGAGTGTGCCACGCTCTTTCAGAGCTCCAATATACGCCGCCGTTTGCATGCCATATTCACGATAAATGCCTTTTGAGGTCTTGATGTCTAATACGCCCACGCGACCATCAATTTCAGCGAGTACATCAAGGGTGCCAATGTAGTGGTGCTCGTTGCTAATGACGGGCTCTTCAATACTGAGCGGCTTTACGTCGTGTGCCATGAGAAATGCCCGAAAGGCGCGCACACTTGGTAAAACGGCAGGGGAGTGCTCCTCTGCCTTGCCGCGAAGGATGTTCTCTACTGCTTCATGCACCGCAGTGCCTTCTTGGGCAGAACGTTCAGTCATTGCTTTGCCGGCAGCAAAGCTAGGCATGCGACCATAGAATGCATACAGTGCGGGCTTTGCCTTAATAGAGAGGATAGAGGTGACACGGGGATACCACACACCACCGTGCTCGTAACCCGCTTTTGCGCGAAAGTCTGCAATGCTTGAGTATTCGTTCATTATCTTCGAGGGGGCTGCATATAGGTCTCCCAAATTTTAAAGAGTTCTGCGGTAGCAACCACATCACGGAAGCAGTATTCAGCGATATCGGTATACTTCTTCTCCGTAAACAGGCGAGCTACGTCATCGCCGGTTACGCCATCAGCCTTTGAGCTAGCGATACCAAATGCTTGGCACCACATGTGGAGGCTCATGGTTTTGCGCACGGCGCCAAAAAAGGAGAGGCGGTCAAAGAGATCGACGTGGCCTTCGCCGCTGTATCGGTTGGGCATGAGATCACGTGTAGGACGAATGCTGTGGACCGCAGAACGCACAATGACAAAGGGCGCATCAAATGCACGCCCGTTGAAGGTGATGAACTGATCATAGTAGCGGGCGGCATCCCAAAAGCGCTGGAGAATTTCTTTTTCAGTGCTGGGGATATATTGCACCTCATCTTTCGTATACGGCTCCAGCGAAGCTTCTGGTGCTTGAAAGAACGTAGCTCCTTTATGGGTGTCGGGATTCAGGATGGAGATAGCAACAATTTCTCCCGTGAGCGGAGAGAACCCCATGCGATCACGAACCAGATCCTGCTCTTCGGGCGTCTTCGCGCTTGAGAGCAGGTACTCTTGCGTGGTGGAGTCGAAGCTCTCAAAATCGGCTCCTACGGTTTCAATATCGAATATGAGGCGAGACATGCTATGAGTGTATCAAGAGCATCGCAGGACGTATATTTGATTATTTACGATATTATTGTATAATATGTCTTGGAGGCGGAGATGATTTTGATCCTAGCGTTCGCGGCACAAACGTTTCTCGTTGGCGAAACGAAAACGCTTTTGCCGGTACATGAGCGCGCAACGTGCGGTAAGTTCGCCGATGTGCACGAGATGACCGGAGTCATGTACATCGAACTGAACCCACAGGGCGCTGAAGCGTTTGGGACGGTTCCCGTTGACCGCGTGTGCGTCATCGAAGATGGCGCTACGAAGGTCGGCGCACCCACAGTGACGCGCCTGGAGACTCTGGGAGGCAGGTTCTTGATCCGCATGCACCCGCACGACATGAACAAGGGCGCAGGGTGCCTGAAGGTCAGAATCGGTGCCAAGGAGTGCCGGGGCGTCAAAGAGAGGTAGGAGGCTTCTCAAAAGATGTACTGAGGATCAAAAAGAGAAGAGCGGCCCACACTCGGGCCGCTTTGATTTTTATAAGAGAACGCCATATCACGCGTAGGAGAGGAAGTCGCACAATATAGGTTATGCGACGTACCACTACTCTGAAAGCCTTGAAAAAATGGGTTTTTGAAATTTCTCAGATCTTTCCCCTAACGTCTTTTTTGGATGCGATCTCATCAGTGTGGCTCGTGCATCACACGCTTCTCTTTCTCACGCGCACTTCTTTTTGTATATCGTTCACGCACCCCTTCCCCACCGGATATCGGGGGAGACCCCCTTTAAAAAACAGGCTCCTCTCCCCTAGTGCGTCCCTAGAGGTCATTTGTAGTAAAAACTTTTATCTCTCTCCAGAATAACGCGAGCGCCTTCTTAAATGGCAAGATGGAAATAAAATAATTGAGATCAATGAACTCACGGAAGAGCCATGCAGCGAATCCTCCAAAAATAATCCCTCCCGGAAGACGTGCCACGGCATACTTGCCTCCAACAGGAGCAACCCAAATGCTGTACGACGGCTTGTGCGTGCGAAGCTCCTTGCCTTCGATCATGCGGAGAATGTTCTGCGCAGCAACCTTTCCGTGGTCCATGGCAAGGTATGCCATCGCTGGGATTGGTTTCTGTGTCGCATGATCTATGAAGTGGATTGCGTCGCCAACGCCAAACACGGTGGGGTGACGTCGCATGTTGAGCTGCTCACCAACAATCATTTTACCTTGAGGAGTAAGATCGAGCCCGTGAATGCGATCGAGAACTCGTGGCGCACGAACGCCGGTAGTCCAAATAATAATGTCTCCATCAAAACTGCGACCATCAGCGAGATGAATTCGAGAAGGCTCGATGGAAGCAACGCGTGCACCAGAAACGAGCGCCACGCCACGTGCGGTAAGACGAGCTTTAATACGCTCGCGCTCACCGTCAGAAACATGTGGGAGAAGATCGGGGTTCGCATCGAATAGCATGATATGGGTCGGTTGGCCACGCAGCTTACACTCACGCGCAAATTTTCTCACACATGAGCCTATCTCCGTTGCGGTCTCAATACCCGTAAAGCCGGCACCACACACGAGCACACGAATGGGAAGTCGCCGTTCGCCACGCTCGGCTTCTTGGAATAGGTCGGCGAGGCGAGTGTTAATAGCGATTGCATCATCCAACGTCTTGAACCCATACGCGTAGTCTGTCACACCAGGGACGCCGAAGTCAGCAGCCTCGCTTCCGAGCCCAACGATGAGAAAATCATAGGGGATTTCTACTCCTGTATCGGTACGAATAATGCGCTTTTCTATATCCCCGTCTAAGACTGATGCTTGTATGTGAGTGATTCTTTTTCCTTCAAAGATTTCTTTAAATGGAATTGCAACAGTGCGACGCAACATAATAGTGTACGGGTCGCGAGGTGCGCCATATGCTGCAGCGACTTCGTAAAGCGCCGGCAAAAATAAATGATATGGATTTTTATCTACAAGAATAATATTTGCACGAGCGCCGAGTGTTTTTTCGAGATCAAGCGCCGCACGCACCCCTGCGAATCCTCCACCCAAAATAAGAATGGTACCTGTTCTCATGATTACATGTAGTCAAGCGCGTTAATTGTCCCCTGCAAATAGTTAAAGTAGAGCATGCCGTTACTCTCGTTGGTGTATGTAAAGAATTCCTTATACAAACTGAGGTGAAGGTGCGACCCCGTTGAGTTACCCGTTGAACCCTCAAACCCAACGACCGTACCAACCTGCACAGCGGCCCCCTGCCCAAATGGAACAATGGAGCTCAAGTGCCCGTATACGCTCACTAAATCATTGGGGTGCTTTACCGCGATCCAATTCCCCCACCCTGGGTTGTTTACGCCGCTCGCAATAATCACGCCGTCGCCAATGGATCGCACTGGCGTTCCGTGTCCCGCAACCATATCAACGCCACTATGTGGCTTTCCACCATATGCACCACGGCGAGCATACGAAGTCATGCCGAAACCCTGCGTAATGACATACTCCCCCTTTGGATATGGCGGCTGGAAGATCTTCGTTCCTTTTGGTGGAAGATTCTTTGCTTGGACGCGCACATTATAAAATCCTCCTGCAATAACTTTTTGCTCCAGCTCGATGAGTTCGGCAAAGAATTCTGCTTGCCGCTTCTCAATCTCTTTGAGCATCTTCTGGTATTCTGCCTCCTGTCCCTTCGTGCGGGTTAGGAGCGTGTTCTTTCCTGATTTTGCCGACCCCAGAGAAAGCTTCGTGTTCATCTGTTCAGTGCTCAACTGTTCAAGCTCGCGCTCTTTTGCCTTCAGTTCTTGGCGGCTACCCTCGAGCACCGCCTTCTCATGCTTTAGGTCTTCAATGACTTCTAATAATTCCTGCGCGACGCTTTCTGCGTACTGCTCTTGGCGTAGAAAGTCAGACATGCTCGAGCTCTTCATGAGAAGTTCGAGGATATTTTCTTGATCATATTGGTCGAGAGCAAACACGAGTCTCCCAATTGATTCTTTCTTTCGCGAAATTGAAGTCTCCTTCTCTCCGATAGTGCCCTCTACACCCCTAATCTCAAAAGTGGTGCGCTCTATTTTTTTACTGGTCAGCGCTAACTGATTTTCTATGCTCTGAATCTGCGTGTTAAGTAAGTTTATTTCTTTACGCAATGAATCGGCTTTCGCGCGTTCCTCAGCAATGTTTGATTTAAACTGGCTCGCTTGTTGCTCAAGCTGCTGGATCTGCTGACGCAGCTCAGTAACACGGGGATCTTCTGCAGCAAATGCCGCGGGCGCCATCAAAAGAACGATGGAGCTAGCGACGAGCATATGTGCAATCGTAAGGCGGATAAACATCATAGCGTGCATAGGGACAGTGCGTGATCAATGCGTCGCAACGTTGCTTCACGACCAATCACGCCCGCGATATCCGCAGGGTCAGGCGATCGCTCCGCGCCCGATAGCGCAACGCGCACTGGCCAGAAAATCGGTCCGCGGCCACCAAATTCACTCGCGACACTTTCAAGTGCAGTGCGTACCGATGGAGCATCAAAGTCGGCAATGCCTTTGAGTACATCATGTGCCCGAGCAAGCGCTTTCTGTGCCTCCGTGAGTGATGCACCCTTCCATGAAAGCAGTGCGGCATCATACTGAGGGTCTTCCCAGAAAAATGCGAACGACGTTGCGTCGCGTAAACGATCGAGTCGCTCACTCACGAATGGAAAAGCAGCGTCGGGCATCGCAGGGATCTGTGCAAGCTCACGCAAGGTTTCTGGGGTCAACTTCCGAATGTACTGCGCATTGATCCAGTGCAGCTTTGCCTGATCAAAAATGGCTCCACTGGGGTGTACGCGAGCGAGGTCAAACGCTTTTGCCATTTCTTCTTTTGATAAGAGCTCCGAGTCGTATGTGTACCCAAGAGTTCCAATGAAATTGATAAGTGCTTCAGGCAAAAAGTCCTCTTTATATTCCATGATGGAAGTTGCGCCATGCCGTTTCGACATCTTAGATCGATCCGTACCTAAAATGAGAGGCACGTGCGCAAAAAGAGGCTGCGCAACGCCAAGCGCTTCTGCGATCAGCATTTGCTTTGGCGTGTTGGAGATGTGATCCTCTCCACGAATCACGTGAGAGATGCGCATGTCAGCGTCGTCTACAACAACAGCGAAATTGTAGAGAGGCTCATGAACATTCTTTGCAATAGCCATGTCGCCGAGCAAGAGCGCATCAGAGGCAATGTCACCACGGATCACGTCTGGGAAGACCAGCATGCGAGACTCTGTGACGCCCACCAGACGAATGACTTGGCCGGGCTCTTTGCCTCGAGCCTCATGCTTATGCGAGCACACGTGTACCAATGCCTCTTTGCGTTCCGTTTGACCTACGCGCTCAGCATCGAGCTCTTCTTTTGTGTGGTGGCACCAAAATGCCTTCCCTTCCGTAAGGAGCTGCTCGAGACGTTCGGTATAGACGTGTGTTCGTTCCGACTGACGCACCACATCTTCATCTGTTGTGAGACCAAGCCACGCTAAACCATTGAGAATATCGTCTTCAAAAGCTTTTGTTGAACGTTCTTTATCAGTATCTTCAACGCGTATAAGAAATGCACCGCCCGTATGCCGCGCAAAAAGCCAATTAAAAAGCGCCGTGCGAGCGGTTCCAATATGCAAAAGACCCGTCGGAGAAGGCGCAATGCGCACACGGATATCCATGCGTATCAGTATACCGTATTCCCCTCTCCTGTGAAGCCATTGCGGACCCCTATAGGTACGCTACACTAAGCAAAACAATGGTAATTCTTACCGTTATTCCGCTTACACGTATCCCCATTCAGGCGCCCGAAACGCTTTCCTATTTCTCGCCGTCACCCGTACCTCGTGGATCACTGGTGAAGATCCCCCTCGCCCGCCGCACAATCCACGGCATCGTCCTTGCGGTGCATCCGCTCACCGAAGCTCGTCAGCGTATACGCTCTGGGTCATTTGCGCCAAAAAAAATTATCTCCGCCCATGACCCTAATCTCATAGTGAGCGACGGAGCACTCGCCATTGCTACATGGGTTGCAAAAACAGCGTGTATTTCTCTCGCCACAGCGTGCACTCTTCTTTTCCCTGACCTGTCTCGCGCACGTCCACGCACATCACTACTGCCTCGCCTCCCTGAAACACCACGCAAGGAACCGTCCGAGCATGAAATGGTTGTTTCTGTTGCTGAGGAGTGCGCTGCGCTACAGAAGATATGCAGCTCGATACGCAAAAAGGAAGAACAGGTATGCATCGTTGTCCCGGATAGTGAGTGGATTCCTGTATACATGGAAGCACTTGCAGCGCATAAACCTGTCGCACTCTCGCAGAACATCGGCGCAAAAGCTCTCACAGAAGCGCGCGCAGAAATTGCGAACGGAGATGCTCGCGTCATTATTGGTACACGAAGCGCACTCCTTGCGCCATTTACCCATTGTGCGCACATTGTTGTGGTTGACCCGCGACACATAGGACATTGGAGCGAAGGCGCTCCGCGCCTCCACGCTGCCACATTCGCGCAGTGGCTCGCGGCGCAGTGGGGAGCAAACTATACGACTATCACCGCTTTTCCCTTGGTGCGTCCACGCAGCAATAAAACGCCAAATTTTCTTGATCGCTCTCATGCTCTCCATATCGTTGATATGGGAGCGGAACGCGCAGCGGGTCACGCAAATATATATGCACGCAACATCGAAGACATGTTCCGCGCAGACCCTCATGGACACACGCTTATATATGCGACACGAAAAGGATTTGCTTCACTCTATACGTGTCGCCTCTGCGGCGCATATGCAGCATGTACTAACTGTAATATCCCGATGCGAATCACGCGCGCCACTGAACCACCACAGCTCATGTGCTATCGCTGCACACAATCTCGCGTTGCACCCGATCGATGTCCGCGGTGCCATAAAGTATCACTTTATGCGACTGGCACGCCGGGGATAGAAAAAATAGCCTCGCTCAGCGCTTTCCTCGCTCCAGACGTGCCTGTTGTCACGCTTGATGACTCAACGCCCCATCCGGAAGCCGTGCTAGCGAAGTTGCACACACACCAAGACAGCATACTCATTGCCACAGCAAAAATCTTTCGCTGGAAACATGCTTTAACGTTTCGGAGAATTATTGTGCCCGCTTTTGATACGCTCACCTATCGTCCTGATTTTGCTAATGACGAGTTGAGCGCGGCAACTATTGCGCTCCTTCGCGCATGGGAACCTGAAAGCATACATATACAAACGTACGCGCCACACCACCCCGCGCTTACCGCTCAGTATGATTCCGCACAATGGCTCGAATCCGAATATGCCGCGCGCCATGCGACCGGCTATCCACCCGCGTGGCACCTGATTGCTCTCACGATTCGAGGGACGTCTCCCGCACATGTGCATACGCATGCAAAGACATGCGCTCAACTTCTCACGCAAGCCATTCAGCACCACGAATTAGCAGATCGCATAACGATACGCACACCAGTACCCGCGCTCATATTTAGAGATCGCACACAAACCGTAGGCGTTATTCTTGTCCGCACAAAAGAAATACATGACTTTGCGCACATCGCACCACATGTCCCACAACCGTGGCGTGTTATTGCCAACCCTCCGTCGCTCGATGAGGCGTTGCTGTAAGGTCTCGCGCTTGCTACTATATCCGCAATGGAAATCGTTACTATTCCACAGAAAATCTTAAGAGCAGCAATGCCTGACGTCCCTGACGATTGGTTTGGGAGCGGGCGCCTTGCGCAACTTATCATTGATATGCGAGCTGCTATGCTTGCCGCAAATGGCGTTGGCCTCGCGGCAAACCAAGTGGGTCACCAACTCCGTCTTTTTGTGATTGATGCTGAGCTCGCAAAAGAACATGGCATCCCAGATGCTTTTGCGAATCCGGAAATTACTGAGTATTCAAAAGAAACGGACGTCATTGAAGAGGGGTGCCTATCCATACCTGGAACATACATGCCCATCTTTCGATCCAAAAAAGTTATGTTTAAGGGCTATGGCGCCGATGGCAAGAAGTATAAATTTAGGGCGCGCGGCTTTTTAGCTCGCGTGCTCCAGCACGAAACTGATCACCTTAATGGCACCGTCATTGCTGACCGCGCTAAAGAACAGAAAAAAACATCATGAGCTACCGAGTTCTTTTTTGGGGCACCCCAACGTTCGCTGTGCCAACACTTCAGAAGCTGATTGAATCATCGGAATTCGATGTATGCGGTGTTATGAGTGCGCCAGCAAAGCATCAAGGTAGATCAAAAATACTCACGCCATCCCCCGTCGCCAGCATTGCTGAATTGCATAATATTCCGATCTATACACCAACCACCGTAAAAGGAACTGATGCACATGAGCTGATCGCGTCACTGCAACCCGACGTGTGTGTCGTCGTTGCGTATGGAAAGATTATTCCAGAGGCGCTCCTTGCAATTCCTCGCCACGGGTTTATAAATGCGCACCCGTCGAAGCTCCCCCTCTATCGCGGCCCGGCACCATTACAATACGCGATCAAAGACGGCGTAACGCAGAGCGCTATAAGCATCATGCGCATCGATGCAGAGATGGATCACGGTCCCGTTATCATACAAGAGCCTTTTATGATCGGTCCCGACGAATATTATCCTGAAGTACTCCAGCGCGCCGCACGAGACAGTGCTGAACTCATGCACACCGCACTGCTCCAACTCAAAGCGGGCACGGCACAAGAACAGCCACAGGACCATGAACGAGCAACGTTCTCACACATGATTACAAGAGATATGGGCCGCATACCATGGGAGCAATCGAGTGAAGCGGCATACAATCATATTCGCGCATTCGCACACGAACCGGGCGCATGGACACCTTGGAATAGTGAGGACGTGCGCGTTCACCGCGCTCACCCGCTTCCGGAAACCACGGGCACAGGAGCTCCTGGAACGGTATATGCATATGCACAAGGTTCTCTACTCGTAACGTGTGGCTCCGGCGTTCTTGCCGTTGATTCACTGCAGCGACCCGGCGGCAAACTGCTCCCCGCTTCACTCTTTGTGAATGGTAATAAAGGCTTTTTTACTGATCTTTCCTTGTCTTGAAACACGGGCAAAGTTGTAGTACAATCGTCCGGCACAATAACCTTATTTTCCTATGTCACTAGGCGTCAATGACTTAAAACCAAAGATGTATTTCATATATGAGGATCAGCCGTACATGGTCCTTGAAACACATCATCTTAAAATGCAGCAACGCCGGCCTGTCGTGCAGACACGCATGCGTAACATCATTAACGGCAAGGTGCTTGAACGCAACTTCGCGCAATCTGACGTGTTTGAAGAAGCGGATGTACAGCGCAAGAAGGTAAAATTTCTCTACAATCACCGTGACCAGTATTGGTTCTCGGAAGAGAATAGCCCTTCTCAGCGCTTCCAACTCGCGCAAGAGATTATCGGAACCGGAGTGCAGTTTTTGAAAGCAAACACGGTACTTGATGCTCTCATGTTTAACGGAGAGATCATTAATGTAGAACTCCCCGTTAAAATGGATTTTACTGTTGTGGAAGCGCCCCCGGCAATTCGTGGTGATACTGCCCAAGGCGGCGTAAAGCAAGTAAAGATTGATACTGGGGCCATGATCAATGCTCCTCTCTTTATTGAAGAAGGTGATATTATTCGCGTAAACACCGAAACTGGTCAGTATGCTGAACGCATGGGAAAGAAATAACAAAACAACTACTCAGGTAAAGTTCCACAGAGCCCCAAAAGGGCTCTGTACTTTTTTGTAATATATGATATAGTATATATCCAGGAGGTGGCGATGGAGACCATCACATCGTCGTCGATTGACCACGAAGAGCACAACGCAGAATTCAGTTGTGGTGCTGGCGTCATCGACGGAGTGGTGACATTTTCAGCAAGCGCCGTAGCGCTCTTTCTCGGGATCGCTTTGAGCATGAAGGCGTGCGAGGTGTTCGAGATATCGAACACGATAATGCTCACGATCTGTTCAGGGCTCGTAAGCGCGCCCCTCGTCGCTGGGACACTCTGGGCGCTTCCTCTCATTCTGGAAAATGACCGAAAAGCTAGGGGTACGAGAGCCCTCACGCCAAAGCTGTACCACAGTGGGAGGAAGGTGGGCTTGATGCTCATTCCTGCCATGCTTCTGTTGTTTGATCTCCTCATGCGCCGCATCGGCTAATGCCATACGACGCCCCGCAACCCGCCAACACATCGGCGGGTTTTGTTTTACTTATGACCGTGCACAAAGGGCATGATGCCGAGCGGCAAGAGTGCCCATACAAAAAATGCTTCCGGAGTCCCAAAATAAGAGTGGAGCGCTGCAATGTGATCTGGTAATGCAGTAAACGGCACAAACCACAAAAGAATACTCATAAGAAACCCAACTTGCGCCACGCTAATCAAAAGTACATGCGCGAGCTTCATCTCCCCCATAGATAGTCGCGAGCGGAGCGATGTCCCGTGAAAGATAAAAAAAGTGCCCGTATATGCAACCAGAAAGAGACCGGCGCGCACAATGCCAGCATCAGTGTTGGCTATAAATGGAACGCGCTCCAAAAACCCGACAAACGGAAATGCAGAAGCGAGCGTAAAAGCGATATAGATACTTAATAGAGAGATAATGGCGCGAGTTTTCCCCACGCTCATGCCATACAGTGCAATAATTGCAACAATTGCAATGCCAAATAATTCTTGCGGGCCAGTAAGCGCCTGAATGTTGGCGCCAATATGCGAGAGATCGAGCTGATCGAGTACATCCATACGCGTGCAGTGTAGCACGACACACTGCTTTTTGTTTAGCGTTTGAGGGTGATAACTACATCTCCAGCGGGAGCGCCGCGCGTGCCAGCATGCCCAAATTGAGGCAAGGCGATAGCGTAATCCCCTTCGAGTTTTTCAGGGATGTGAATTTCTACCGTTTTCTTGCCGCGCGAACGACCGACGCCGTCACAGGCATCGCATTTCTTTTCCGGTATCTCGCCCTGCCCTTCACATGCGCTGCACACCCCAGTCTGTGCAAAAACGCCAAAAGGAGTTCGGACCTGTTGGCGCACTTGCCCAGAGCCCTTACACGTTTCACATGACTTCATACGCGAGCCGGGTTTCACGCCACTTGTATGACACGTTGTGCACGGCACAAATCCCTCGAAAGAAAAGGTGCGCGTTTTACCAAGGTCTTTTTTGTCTACCTGCACTTGAAAATACATATCCTCCCCTTTTTGTGGCCCGCGTGGCGCTCCACCGAATCCACCGGCGCCCGAAAACATGCTAAAAATGTCCTCAAAACCAAATCCCGATTGCTGTTGTTGGCCGCCACCGCCACCAAAAAAATCCCAGAAGTTTGTGCCATCAAAGCCGGCGTGCCCACCATTATGCTGGCCTCCACC
Organism: Candidatus Paceibacterota bacterium; assembly: GCA_030583765.1. Classification (NCBI taxonomy): domain Bacteria; kingdom Bacillati; phylum Minisyncoccota; species Minisyncoccota bacterium. The sequence goes on along the minus strand of CP129474.1, from coordinate 50,879 downwards.
GTATGACCCCTGTCCCGCAAATCCAAAACGGTCATACTGCGCGCGCTTTTCCGTATCAGAAAGCACCTGATATGCTTCATTTACTTCTTTAAATTTTTCTGCGTCCCCGCCCTTCTTATCTGGGTGATACTTATGCGCCAAAGAGCGAAATGCTTTTTTAATTTCGTCAGCCGACGCAGAGCGTGAAACGCCTAAAACACTGTAGGGATCTTTCATAGTGGATAGATTGTCCTTGTAGGAACACGGGAATCAGACATATACTATAGGGTATGGATCATACGCTTCGCAAGACACTGCTTGCTATAGGGGGAACGCTCGCCATCGTTGCTGCCGGTTGGTGGCTTCAAGATCGTCCGTTTTTTGTTCAGATTTTCCGAGGCTTTGGCTCCCAAAATAACATCGATATCTCACAAGCTCCACCTCAAACGTTTTGTCTCCCAGCCACAGCAACTATCACTGCGGGAGAAAATATTACGCTCACCGCTTCGGGAGGCAACCCAAGCATGTACGCATGGCGCGCTCCGCAAGGTTCGCCGCGCACAGGAAGTGGTGCATCATTCACGGTTACATTCACCAGCCCCGGAGCATACCCCGTGGTGCTCATCTCTGGAGATCCGGCAAGCGCCACCATCCCTGCGCGCACGGATCGATGTGACATCACCGTACTCGGTGTAGTAGCAGACCCGATCCCCACACCATCTCCGACACCATCGCCTACGCCAGAAGTTTCGGCGACTCCTACTCCTTAGCGCAGAACAAAACGTTGCCGCTCTACCATTTCTGTGCGCATTTCAACAATGTGCATTTTTTGCATAAGCCAGAGCACAAAGAATGCAACTGTTGAGGCAAGCCATGTAAAGATCGGCTTTACGCTAATGAGTACAGCGAACAATGTAAGCGTGAGTACAGCGGGAATATATTTTGCAAAGGGCGCAGAGAGCGTATTTATCGTTGCAACAGTCTGCTCCGCAATTTGTTCCTCCACGGCTTTGCGCTGAAAGAACGGAAGTCTATCGAGTTCGGAACCGATAACCGCGCTTACTGTTTTGCGAATCATGCCGATCGCACTATCGGGCACAATACCAGAGTTAGCGCGATCCTGTACCGCCGGAGCCATGAGGTACGCAAGAGATGCGGCGATAAACAGTGCAGTGACTATTTTCCCCATGCCGCGTCCATGATCCCCGTGGAGTGCAACTTCACGAGCGCCAAGACTCAGGATCAGAAGGGCAGCACAGAGCGCCGCAATGTATACTTCGCTTACCGGCAACACTAACACCAACGGAGCAAGCGCAGCGCACGAAACGCCAAGGCGCCACCACTTATCTCCAACAAGCAGATATGCGACGCTCATCACGGCTGCCAGAACAATCCCCACAAGCAGCACTGGAGCCCACAAAGACGGATCAGAGAGAGTCTGTGCTGTCGGCCCAAGCCACATGCGCGCCGTCCCCCACAATGCTCCTGCCACAAATAGCGTAAGTACTACAAGCCCCCATTCCTTTCGTATATCCACAGTTTCCATAGTGCATGCATTCTAACACAGGACTACGATATGTGCAGAGGAGGTGCGGATGCCCGATAACGGCCCGCTAGGACGAAGACTGAGGCACGACTTCTGCGAACACTGTGGTAAGCGTCGCTATCCCGGACGCGAAGCCGCGTGGCGCGTGGCAAAGCGTAGTGATGAGCGCCTGGATCCCAAGAGCAAGAGCAGGATCCATGCGTACTTCGACCCGCGCTGCGGGTGCTGGCACATCGGCAACGCTAAGCCGCATCGAAAGCAGGAACGTCGCGAACCTTCCAATCACAGGCTCAACTTCCTGAACCGTTCGCACTCCGGCCGCCCCGCGCGGCGAAGCGTCCGGTTTTACTAGCACCCCTCCATCCCCCGACGGAACCTTTCCGTCGGGGCCTTCTTTTTATTTCTGCTCCTCTGCTGGCTTCTCTTCTTTCATTTCTTCTTTTGGAGCTTCTGGCGCTGGCTGCGCCTGTGCCTGCTGTTGATACATTGCTTGTCCGACTTTCTGAACCGCTGTCGAAAGATCTTCTACGGCTTTCTTTATTGCAGCAACATCGTCTGAATCTTTTACCTTCCTCACTGCAGCCACTGCATCCTCAACGGCCTTTTTATCGTCTGCATTCACTTTCTCGCCAGCATCTTTTAATGTTTTTTCCGACGTATATACGAGCGTCTCTGCCGCATTACGCGCGTCAACAAGTTCCTTTTTCTTTGCATCCTCTGCAGCAAATTGTTCAGCCTCCGCAACCATGCGTTTCTTTTCATCTTCAGTAAGACCGGAAGAACCCTCGATGCGAATGGATTGCTCTTTGTTTGTGGCCTTATCTTTTGCTTTGACGTGCAAGATACCGTTTGCGTCAATATCGAACGTTACTTCGATTTGTGGGACGCCGCGTGGCGCCGGTGGGATGCCATCAAGAATGAATCGTCCCAGCGTTTTATTGTCCGCCGCCATAGGACGCTCACCTTGTAGCACGTGAATTTCTACTGATGGCTGATTATCAGCTGCAGTAGAAAACACTTGTGTGCGCGCAACAGGAACCGTTGTGTTCTTTTCAATCATCTTCGTCATCACTGCGCCCATAGTCTCAATACCCAGAGAGAGTGGCGTCACGTCCAAGAGCAAAACGTCTTTGACGTCGCCCTGCATAATGCCTCCCTGGATTGCCGCGCCAATTGCTACCACTTCATCTGGATTGATGTCTTTGTGCGGCTCTTTGCCAAAGAGCGTTCGGACTGCCTCTATGATGGCGGGCATGCGCGTCTGTCCACCAACCATAACCACCTCATGGATATCAGACAGTGAGAAGCCGGCCTCCTTCACCGCATCACGAGTGAGCTGGATTGAACGGTCGATAAGGTCGTGCACGAGGCTCTCGAGCTTTGCCCGCGTGAACGTCATAGTGAAATGTTTTGGTCCACTCGCATCTGCGGTAAGGAATGGAATATTCACCTCTGCCTGCGTTGTACTTGAAAGCTCATGCTTGGCTTTCTCTGCGGCATCCTTAAGGCGCTGTAATGCCATCTGGTCTTTTGAGATGTCGACGCCCTGCTCTTTCTTAAACTCATCAATGAAGAAATGGATAATGCGTTGATCAAGATCATCACCACCCAAATGCGTGTCGCCACCCGTTGCCTTTACTTCAATCGTATCTTCTGACACTTCGAGCACAGAGATATCAAACGTGCCACCACCGAAGTCGTAGACGACGATTTTCTCATCTTTCTTTTTGTTAAATCCGTACGCCAAAGCTGCTGCGGTTGGCTCGTTAATCACGCGCTGCACCGTAAGCCCAGCAATCTCTCCCGCGTCCTTTGTTGCCTGTCGCTGAGCGTCATCAAAGTATGCAGGGACCGTAATGATAGCTTCGGTAATTTTCTGCCCCAAACGGCTCTCTGCATCCGCCTTCATTTTTTGGAGCACCATAGCAGAGATCTCTGCAGGCTTATACCACTTATCCCCCATCAGTACCTCAACAGAATCATTCGCCCCCTGGCGGATCTGATACGGGAGAAGATTTTTATCCTTCTGCACTTCCGCATCGGAAAAACGACGCCCAATGAGACGCTTAATGGAGTAGAGCGTGTGGTGTGGGTTAGTAACCGCCTGACGCTTTGCAGTAACACCTACATAACGCTCACTGCCCTTCATAGCAACAATGGATGGCGTAGTGCGCATGCCTTCCGCATTCTCAAGAACGCGAGGTTGACCCGCCTCTACCACCGCCATCGCGGAATTTGTTGTTCCTAAATCAATTCCAAGAATTTTTGTCATAGATAATTATGTTAGAGCACATTCCACAATAAACAGCATTCGGAGCCCGAGCGGGCAGGGTGTCTCCGTAAGGAGACGAGCGAGGGCGAGTGAGACCGCGCAGTCCCGCTGGGACTGCGACGGGACTGTTTATGTGGAATGTGCTCTATACGATCACTCTTCGAACCGGAAGAGTAGCCCGCGGAGCAACGCTCCGCAGAAACTCTCCCCGTTCTAACGAACCTCAATCTTCACTTCCTTTGCCTGCTTTGCCTCAACCTTAGGGAGCGAAACTTTCAAAATGCCATGCTCAAAGACAGCTTTTGCCTCATCCTCTTTTACGGGCACGGGTAAGGCAATCATGCGAACGAAGCTGCCACGACGAATTTCTTTGCGGAAATACTCACGCTTGTCTTCTTTTTCTTCTGCGTGTTCGCCTTCAATCTTTAGGATGCCGTCTTCTACAGAAACTTTGATTTGCTTTGCGTCGATTTTCGGTACATGCAACTCGACAACAAAGTCTGCTTCTGTTTGATATACATCCATTGCTGGCTCAAAGCCCCGGCGCGCCAGTGGCGCAAAACCAAAAGCCAAATCATCGAACATGCGGTCTATTTCACGAAAGGGATCATAAGGGGTAATACGCATATATTTAGGAGCATGTGCGTTGCATGTATGTGGCGATTCTCGCACCAGATACACCTACGCTACTGCCTCTTCTTTCTGCTCACGGAACGATCCGACGCGCACCTGCGCAGGACGAAGCACGCGCCCATGCATGGTGTAGCCAACGCGTAAACACGAGGTAATGACGCCGTCTTTATCTGCTTCGCGCACAACATCGGTGCCAATGGCTTCGTGAAGCGTTGGATCAAAGGAAGCATCCTTTGTGACAATCTCCGCCACTCCATGGCGAGCGAGAACAGTGCGGACATGATCTCGAACGAGCAACAGGCCCTTTGCCCAGTCTGCATGTCGAGACTGGACTGGCTCCGGCGTGTGCGCAACAAGAGCTTCGAGAGAGTCAAGGCTCTCAAGAAGATCAGCGACCACACGCTCTCCGGCGCGCTCCGTCATCTCTAGCGCTCGACGAGATTCGTCTTTGCGATAGTTGATGAAGTCAGCTTGCGCACGAGCCAATTGGCCTTCAAGCTCGATGATGCGTTCTTCTAGTGTCGCCTGTTCTTTCTCTGGCATATCAATGTGTGTCATGGGGTATATTATGAAGCGTCAGACTCTTCTGCGGCGCGCGATACTGCATCGGTTGCATAGGCAAGCAATGCAAGGTTACGACGATAATCCATGCGCATTGGCCCGATAACGGTCAGGAGCCCCGACATATTACCTGGCAAACGGTAGCGCGCCACAATGACGGCCTCATCTTGTATCGTACGGACTGGATTTTCTCTTCCGATAAAGATGCGGAAAGGTTCGCCACGCCAGCGTCCAAAGAACGCATCCTCGAGACTTCCAAACAAATCATCAAATCGATCAACGAAATGCATGACCTGCATGGTGCGCTCAAGGCGCCGAAATTCTGGAAACGCCATCAACTCCGAGAGACCGAATTTATAAAAATCATCATGGTCTCGAACGTGAGTGATGACGGCACTATCGAGAAGGTCGGCCAACGTTGCGGCAAGGTGCCTGCTGAGCGAACGCGAGTCAGATGCAGCTCCATCAACAACGGCATCGATACGGCGGCGATCGCGAACGGGAACCATTGCATGCTCATCGCGACGCACAAGCTCGTCGACAAACCAACGATAGGCGTGGTCAGTTGGCACACGACCAGCTGATGTATGAGGCTGGGCCAAAAACCCAAGCTCTTCCAGCACCTGCATATCGTTGCGAATTGTTGCAGGACTTACGTCCATCCGAGCACGCGCACACACCGCCGCAGAGCCTACAGGTTCCGCGGTTTGTACATAGGTTCGAATAATGAACTCTAAGAGGTGTTGTTGTCGTTCCGTGAGCATGCAGAGACAGTATAAAAAATTTAGCACTCTCAAGTCAAGAGTGCTAAATCCCCCGCCCTACCCGCAAGATTAGAAGGGCAAAAATCTAAGCAAGATATCGAACGACGCAATGCGCTCTAGGCGCTGGAGTACCACGAGAACCCCCATAACCACTAACAGTACGCCGAAGCCTTTGGAAATATACGGCAAGGCGCCGCCAATACGTACCATACCCTTTTGGAAGAAGGACGTGAAAAATGCCGCCAATAAAAATGGCACACCCAGCCCAAGCGCATACGCCATAAGAAGTATAAAAGCAGACCCCGGTTGGGTAATGGAAAGCGTGAGAATGGCTCCGAGCACCGCCCCTACACACGGCGTCCATCCTGTGGCGAAGGCAGAGCCAAAGAGAAATGAAGTGAGCCACCGCGCCGAAGGATTCGGGTGCACGCGCGCTACATGCGCCCGTGAAAGCCATGGAATATGAATGATGTCCATCAGCATAAGGCCGAACAGAATAATCATCCCGCCACCGATGCGTGACATCCAGATGCGCGCATCATATGCGACCGTTGCAAGTACAGTGTGCAGAAGAACTCCAAGCACCGCAAACACAAGAGAAAAGCCGCATACGAACCAAAACGCATTGATGAGCATGTCACGACGACGCTGCGGAGCATCGGCCAGCGTTGTGCCGGCAAGATATGCTAAAAATCCAGGCACAATGGGTAAGATGCACGGAGAAAGAAAGGAAACAATTCCTCCAATAAATGCAGCGGCAACAGGGAGTTCGAGCATAGAAGGTTATTGGAGTGCCTTTGTTATTTCCTGCACATAGCGGGCCGAGTCCCACGATTCTCCAGATTTCAGAATGACCGCGCCGTCTTTCACAAACACTTTCGTGTGTTGGTATGCAATTCCAAACTCGCGTGCCAAACCCTTTTCCACATCGTCAGTGTCGGAGTCGTTATAATTGACCCGGAATCCGACAATTTGATCTGAGGTTAACTGATTAAACGCCTGCTCAATCTTTGGCATCTCCGCCTTACAGATCGGGCACCAATTAGCATAGAAGAATAACACTATCATCCTCCCCGATTCGCGAGCCGCCGCGTAGTCTGCTACTGAAAAATCAAGCAGCGGTGCCTGTGAGCCCGCAAGCTTTGTCCCAGTAAAGGCGACTGGCTGTGCCTGCGTGAGCGCGCTCTTTTGAGCCATACGGGGCGCTTCTGCCTGCGCAAGGGCTGATGTTTCTGGTCGCATTGATGTCGGCGTGGGAATTGCAGGTTCGCCAGCTTCACGAGTTGTACGATCAGGCATGCCATAACTTACGTAAAGCGCACTTCCAGCAACAATGATACCGGCGAGTATCGCAATAATGCCTCCCGGCGATAAGCCTCTCTCGTAAAATGGAGTGTGCGTCATATCCTTGAGTATATCATACACATGTAGAGAGTCTCAAAGCATATTCTCGTGCTATACTAGGTGTATCAATTTTATTTTTGCTGTGGCATTTTTTCGCTCTATTCGATCATTTTGGAAAGCTCTCGGTCCAGGACTCATCACGGGAGCGTCGGACAACGATCCATCTGGGATCGCTTCGTATTCTATAGCAGGCGCACGAACAGGATTTGGCCTTTTATGGACACTCCCATTTATTATCCCTTTTATGGTTGCCATTCAGGAGATGAGTGCGCGCATTGGCGCGCTCTCTGCCTGTGGTTTAACGGGGAATATTAAGCGCCACTATCCCACATGGATTCTTGCTACTGTTTCTGGTGGTATTATCGGCGCCAATGTGCTCAACATTGGCGCCGATATCGCCGGCATGACAAGCGCGGCACAACTTCTCTTTCCTGGCTTGCCAACAATGCTCACCGCGACAGCTTTTACGCTGGCTATTGTCGGGATGATTATATGGCTCCGGTATGCTACTATTGTTGCCATTTTTAAATGGCTTGCGCTTTCGTTGCTCGCATACGTTGGAGCATTTGCCATTGTGCGTGGTGACGCCTATGACATGCTCGTTCACACGCTTCTCCCTGCGCTTGCGTGGGATCGCGAAACTGTACTTGTATTCTTTGCCATTCTTGGAACCACCATTTCCCCATATCTCTACTTCTGGCAATCAAGTGAGGAGGCAGAAGAGGTGCGTGAAAAAAATACACGAATTCGCGTATGTAAGTTCCGCCCACTTTCAGATAATCGCTTGAGTATTATTGAGCTCGACACCGCAATCGGTATGTCGTTTTCAAATATTGTTGCTTATTTTATCGTCGCCCTCACCGGAGCGACGCTCTACAGCGCGGGCGTACGTGATGTGGACAGTGTCGCACAAATCGCTGAGGCCTTGCGGCCTCTCGCAGGAGAATACGCGTATATTTTATTTACCCTCGGCCTTATCAGCTCAGGATTTCTTGCCATCCCCGTCCTCGCAGGATCAGCGGCATACGTGCTCGCGGAAATTTTTGGCTGGGAGCGCAGTCTTGATAAACCATTCTCTCGAGCCCGTGCGTTTTATATAGTACTTGCTCTTTCGGCATTCATCGGGCTTATTGTACCGCTCGGCGGCATTTCGCCCGTACAGGCACTTTTTTACACCGCCGTGCTTCACGCGATTGTCTCTCCACCGCTCATTCTCCTCATCACCCATATGGCGAGTAATAAGGCAATCGTTGGCGACCACGTGAGTAGTCCAACCATTCGCGGTCTCGCGCTTGGCACTGCGTGGGTCATGACAATCACTGGTATTTTGCTTATCATACCTGGTATATGGTGAACGCATACAACACGCGCACAAAACAAGTTGAACACCTCGCCGCTCCCGGCGAAGCAATTCGCATGTTTGTATGCGGTCCCACGGTCTACGATTACATCCATATCGGCAACGCACGAACCTTTGTTGTTTTCGATGTTGTTGCTCGCGCCCTACGCGCACAAAATATTCATGTAACGTATATCCAGAACATTACCGACATTGATAATAAGATCATTGAGCGCGCACACGCTGAGAAAAAAGCAGCGGAGGATGTGGCGCGCATGTATACCGACGCATTTCTTTCCGATACGCGCGCGCTTGGCATCACCAGCCCAACGGCATATGTGCGCGCCACTGACGTCATCACAGCTATCATTCAGCAAATCCAAACTCTCATTACGAAGCGATATGCATATGCGGTTCCTGCACGGAAAGCGGAGGGCCACGCCGCTCTTGATCCTACAGGCCTCTCTGATGTGTATTTTGACGTCCGCGCATATGAGGCCGACTTCCCCCATGCCTATGGTTCGCTATCTGGGCAAACAGACGCGAAGACACTGTTAGAAGGTGCACGAGGAGCACTTGAAGAGAACAAGCGAAGTGCACGAGATTTTGTGCTCTGGAAAGCGAAAAATTACGCCTACGAGCCTTCGTGGGATTCACCATGGGGTAACGGCCGCCCTGGGTGGCACATAGAAGATACAGCAATCAGTGAAACTTATTTCGGACCCCAATATGACTTGCACGGTGGAGCTCAGGACCTCATTTTCCCCCACCATGAGGCAGAAATAGCCCAGCAGCAAGCCGCGTCAGGAAAAACCCCCTTCGTGCGCCATTGGATGCATGCAGGTTTCTTGCACATGGGAGATGAAAAGATGTCCAAGTCTCTCGGAAATATCGTTTCTCTTCGAGCATTATTAGAAAAGTATTCCCCACAAGCCATCCGTCTCTTTCTTCTCGGTGCGCACTATCGCTCCCCGCTTACTTTTTCTTACGAGGCGCTTGATGCAAGTGAGGCCGCCGTGGCTCGTATGCAAGAATGCCTTGACCGCTTAGTGGCACAAGAAGAGGATACGCCCCACGCGCACGCTCACGACGCCTCAATTGCCCACACGCTTGCGCAGCACCATGAAGCAGCGCTCTCGGCATTGAATAATGATTTTGACACACCTGCAGTTATCGCAACACTTTTTGAAAGCATCCGCGCAATTAACACTGCGCTAGATCAGAGAACTATCGACATGCACTCCGCGCAAAAAGTATTTCAACTCTTTGATTTCTTTGATGCAGTGCTCGGTGTCATCCCACGTCCAAGCGCTCCTATCCCTGAAGACATCCGGGAGCTTGCGGAACAGCGACAAGAGGCAAAGCGCGCTAAGGCATTCACGCTCGCCGACGAACTCCGCACCACAATCCTACAAAAAGGATACTCTGTAGACGACACGCCGACTGGTTATCGTATAAAACGAAAATAAATGAGCCAGCGCACATTGCGCTGGCTCGGTCCTAGCTCTTGCTCCTCCTAGGGGGCCGGGGCGACCTCCCGTTCGAAGAAGATGAACTTCCCGTGGGCGTCGTTGTGGATGACGACCTGCCGCTCCTCTCCCAGAGTCGCATTCGTCGTGGGGAGGATTTTGACGATGGGGTGCGGACCGACACCGATCCGACCGATGATGGACGGATGAGCGTTCGAAATCAACACCTTGCCTCCGACGACGTACTTCGGACCAACCGGCATAGCACCTCCTCATGAATGCCGTGAGTGGTTATAATACCATATATACAAACTTAGTCAATCATTTCTGCGCTCAATCCACACGCTCTCCACAGAAATAGTTGCCAGCGGGTCTAGAAGATGAATAATGAGCCCCATGGCAGGCAACGGACTACAGACTCCCACGCAGACTCCTCCGCACAGCACTGATGCCGAGAAAACACTCTTAGGGGCGCTCCTTATTGATCGCGAAGCAATAAACCGTGTTGTTGACTTCCTCCGCCCTGAAGATTTTTATCACCGCAATCATCAGCACGTATATGAGGCGGTGCTTTCGCTTTTTGAAAAGCGTGACGCCATCGACGTCTTGAGCGTTTCAAATGTGCTCGCTGAACGCGGCGTGCTCGCCGATATCGGCGGAGTTGGCTTTCTCACGTCGCTCGCCGGCGCAGTGCCTTCTGCCGCTCACGCTGCAACCTACGGCCGCATTGTTCAAAAGAAGCGCACGTTGCGCAGCCTCATTGACGTCGCCCACGAGATCGTCGGTATGGGATATCGTGAAGATGAAGATACGGAAACGCTCCTCGATGAAGCGGAACGCAAACTCTTTGCCATATCTGAGAAAACGCGCCCCCAGAACTTTACTGCCCTCGCGAGCAGTTTGGATGCTGCCATGGAACGCATTAGCACGCAGGATACTGGTGAGCTACGCGGCCTTGCCACACGACACACAAAACTTGATGAAATGTTGGGCGGGTTCCAGCGCTCTGATTTGATTATTCTCGCCGCGCGTCCCTCGGTGGGTAAAACAGCATTTTCGATTGATATCGCAGGGCGCCTCGCATCAAACGGCATTCCAGTCGCCATCTTTAGTTTGGAAATGTCTACCGATCAGGTGGTAGATCGTTTTATTGCATCAAAGTCTGGCGTGTCCCTCTGGAAGCTACGCACGGGCCGCCTCTCTCATGAAGGCGTTGATAACGACTTCCTCCGTATTACCACAGCAATCAGTGAGCTAAAAAATACACCGGTCTTTATTGATGACTCGGCGAGCATGAACGTGCTACAAATGCGCGCCGTTGCGCGCCGCCTCCATGCTGAGCATGGCCTTGGCGCGGTGGTTATTGATTACCTTCAGCTCATGGCAGGACGCAAAGACTACGACAGCGCCGTACAGCAAGTCACTGAGATCTCCCGAGGCCTCAAGGGACTTGCAAAAGAGCTCAACATCCCCGTTATTGCGCTATCCCAGCTTTCCCGCGCAATTGAAAGCCGTGATGGTCATCGTCCGAAGCTTTCTGACCTTCGTGATTCCGGCTCCATCGAACAAGATGCGGACGTTGTTATGTTCATCCATCGCGACGACAAGGTAAACTTTGCGAAAGCACAGCAAGAAAATAAGCTCAACATGGCGCAGCTCATTATTGCGAAGCACCGCAACGGACCAACCGGCGACATTGATTTCTATATTGATCCAGATAGTTTACAATTCTACGAAGTAGACCGTCAGCATAACTATGACGGGCCCGCGACGTTCTAGTCTCTATGAACGAACACATCATCGCGCTCTCGCGCATGTTACAGAAGCTCCCCGGGGTTGGCCCGCGCCAAGCACTGCGTTTTGTGTTGGCACTCATGAACCACGATGAGCGCGATCTTGCTCTGCTGGGCGACGCCATTGCTCGCCTGAAAACCGCAGTACAAACATGCAAGACTTGCTTCAACATCTCTGACGGCGATGCGTGTAGGGTATGCGAGGATGCAAAACGAGACCCCTACACTATTTTGGTGCTTGAGAAAGTAACGGACCTTGAGTCCATTGAGCGCACCGGACTGTACCGTGGTCGGTACCACGTGCTTGGCGGCTCCATCCACCCCGCAGACGGCATTACTGCCGATAACCTACGCATTCACGAGCTCGTACAGCGGGTAGGTTCGTTAGCACACCCGGACCGCCCCGTAGAAGTTATATTAGCGACTAATGCCCACGCCCCGGGCGAAACCACTGCTTTGTATATTGAAAGCCTACTGCGCCCCTTAGAGCACGTACGCATCACGAAACTTGCTCGCGGCCTTTCATCTGGAACACACGTGGAGTATGCAGACGAGATGACGCTCAAAAACGCCCTCGATTTCAGAAAATAAAAGAGGCCAAGGACGAATCCTTGGCCAACAGCCCAGCACACTAGGTGCAGAGCGGCATCCGGGGAGGCTGTGGCGGGCGCGTGACGCGCACAGGAATGGCTAGCAGCGTCGTTACCTCTTCGGTAAGGGGCGCTGAGACCTTCTTACAGGTCGGGCACGCGAGGTGCATACCCACCATGGTGCGTGGCGTCTTACACGCCGGGCAGTTCACCAACCGACTCCCCCTCTCCGTTGATCTGGTTGAGAACGGAACGGCGCGCTGCTGCTTCCTGCGCCTGCTCCAGCGTTTTCCCACACTGTGAGCAGTTCATCACCCGCATGGGGGCGCGCTCGGAGGCGCTCGCCAGGGGCATTTCGCCCCCACAATGGGGGCACTGAATCCTCGCCATAACCCTCCTCTTCCCCCTATTGCTTTGGGGAGGGTTTATTATGCCATAGATGGCGCATAAACACAACATCTCCGTTATGCGGAGATGTTGGTGATTTTTACTTTCGTAAACGGCTGACGGTGGCCCTTCTTTTTGCGGTAACGAGTCTTCGCCTTGAAGCGGAAAACGATTTTCTTCTCTCCTTTACCCTGCTCAAGGATTTGCGCGGTTACCTTTGCTTTTGCGACGAGGGGCTGGCCTACGGAAATATCTTTGTCATCGGCCGTGAGAAGCACCTCTGAGAAAGTAACTTCTGAACCTTCGGCGGCATCAAGCTTTTCAATGTCAAGAATGTCGCCCACAGCGACTTTATATTGCTTGCCGCCCGTCTGAATAACAGCAAATGTCATAAGGCTCTATCATAGCAGAAACGCCTAAAAGGTCAAGAATTATGGAGGAGGGTCTAAATACATAAAAACCCCAAACGGGGTTTTTATGTATTTGTAGCCCCGACGGGATTTCTTTTCATCCGTCGCTCGCACGCGCTATAGCGCAGGCTCGCTCCTCCTTCAAAGCCGGGGTTCCTGAGAACGCCAAGCAGTTGGCGTTCTCGGATACCCTTCAAATCCAACAGGGTCTTAGTACATAAAAACTCCCCAGTGGGAGTCTTTATGTACTAGTAGCCCCGACGGGATTTGAACCCGTGTTACTAGAATGAGAATCTAGTGTCCTAGACCGGGCTAGACGACAGGGCCATATATGTATTTAACACACGAGCACCAGCCACGTCTTGGGACGACAGGCTTGTCTCGCCGAAGGCGGAGCCAGCGTACTAAAACGTCATCTAGTATGCCATAGGGTGGGCCTATGAGGCAAGCCAGTGGCCATATTGGCGCACGAGCAACTCCCGTGCCAATTGAGGCTCTGCCATGATTTCTTCCACCACTTTCTCCATGCGCATTCCTTGCGAGCCTTTCACAAGAACCAGATCCCCCTCTTCAAGAAGATCTTGCACCATGCGCTTTGCCTCATCTGCGGTATGCGCATACTGCACAGCACCCTGTGGCATCTGTTGCTCGGCGGTGCGCCCTATAAGCGCTGCGCGCTCACCAACACAAACTAAGCGCTGCGCAATGGCAGGAACCATCTGTCCGATCGCTTCGTGCGCTTCGATTGTGAAGCTTCCCAGCTCAAGCATATCGCCAAGCACAGCCACCTTTCGTTGCGCGGGCATATCGCGCAAGGTCTCAAGTGCCATACGCGTCGCCGCCGGAGCGGCATTATATGTATCATCAATAATGGTAGTGTGCTTAATGCCCGATAGAATGCGCAATCGTCCCGCAGGGGGGCGGTATGCGGAGAAAGCCTCGCTCATAGCAAGCGCGTTCACGTGGAGAATGTGCCCGACAGCAGCGGCCGCCGAAACAGCATAGCATGTGGTGCGCCCCAAAACTCCTGGTACACGTACGGGCACAAAACCACCGTCGTAGTGCAGCTTGCATACCATGCCACGGACTACGCCATCTTCAACCCACGGAGCTTCGTGGGAAAATGAAGCTGATGCGGTTTGTTGCGATCCAAATGTACGGACACGTGCCTTAGTAACAAGGCGCATATCGAGTACACGTGCGTCATCCGCGTTGAGGACGGCGTAATCTGAAGGCAGCAGCGCGTGCACTAAAGCGCTCTTTTCTCGTGCCACAGCATCGGGTGAGCGGAAGAATTCCACGTGTACAGGGATATCTCCAACCGCGGTCACCACTGAAATGTGCGGCTTAAAGAGATGAACAAGCCGAGCGATATCTTTTGGACGGTCTGCGCTATATTCGAGCACCAATGCCCGCGGATATGCTGAATTGCGCACAACACAATCACGAAGTGCGACGCCTATGACGCGCGCCCAGAAAGAAAATGAAGGGCCTTCGTGATAGTACACCTCTCCCCAATCGCCTAGGATAGAAAGGGGCAAGCCAATATCATTATTGAGATTTCCAGAGCTCGCTCGTACCGTCATGCGCGTACGCACCACGGTAGCGATTGCTTCTTTTGTTGACGTCTTTCCCACGTTGCCCGTAACACCGATGATGAGGGGCTTATAGCGCCACACGAGCACTCGTGCGAGCGCCTTGAGGATCATTTCAAGAGTAAGTCGTTTATAAGACATGGCTATCGTCGCGATGGTGGTACACTACCATAGGTCAGCAAAAATTGCATAATGTCTTTAAATGTTGGCACGAGGCTATTTGATGCAAAGGTAACGCCCTGCGGCCTATCGAGTTTGAGTAATACGGTATAGCGCGCATCATACGAAGGCGCAAATCCTACGAAGGTGTGTATGAAGATGCCATCGAGATATTTCCCGTCGGGTCCTGCAATCTGCGCCGTACCCGTCTTTCCCGCGATATCATATCCGCTAATGCGCCCGCCCGCGTCATAACCATTATCGACAACACTTGTGAGCATAGTCTGTAAGCGACTCGCGGTACGTTCAGAGAACGGAATCGAGACCACCTCTGGCTCTATCACATCTTCTTTCGTCCCTGTTATCACGCGATCCACAATGAGTGGGCGCATGAGTCTTCCACCATTTGCAATGGAGCTAAACGCGTTCACAAGCTGCAGTGGAGTAACGGCAATGCCTTGCCCGAATGAAGCTGTCATGGTGTTAATCTCGCGCCCTGAATAGAGGTTTGAGATATCGCCACTCACTTCACCAGGAAGATCAATGCCCGTCGGTTGGCCGAAGCCGAGATTGACCATGTATTCACGAAACTTCTCCGTGCCGATCAGTTTCGCCGCAAAAACCGTTCCCGTATTCAACGAAAGCTCCAAAACCTGCGTCATTGTCCGCGTCCCCGACGGCCGTTGCGTTGAATTCTTAATAACACGATCCGCCACTTCGACCGATCCCGTATCATAGTACGTCGTCTGAGGCGTAAGGACGTTCGTATCAAGACCAGCAGCCATCGTAAACGGCTTGAACGTAGAACCTGGCTCAAAAATGCTCTGCACGGAACTATTTAAAAATGCCTCCGTTTTACTCGTGCGATATTCGTTCGGATTAAACGTCGGACGATCTACCATTGCGAGAATACGCCCCGTGCGTGGATCTTGCACAATAGCTGAGCCTCCCGCCGCCTTCCATTTGGTAACTACGGCATCAAGCGCATTTTCAACATATGCCTGGATCGCATGATCGAGCGTGAGCACAATATCACGGGGTTGATCTGACTGCTCGGCGCGGGCACTTTCCCCTCCTATGAGAGATTTTATAATACTCACCGGATTCGTCGCGGCAAAGAAGCTCCGTCGTGAGAGAGAGCCGGAGAGCATGTGTTCAAATCGAGATTCAATACCATACTGCCCAGAGCGACCTCGGTCACTGTAGCCGACAAAGCCAAGCACATCAGCAGCAAGTGTGCCGCTTGGGTACTCGCGATCAAGTGCGTATGCGATACCAATACCAGGGAGCTCAAGATCAGTGACTGCGCGCGCCTGTTCTTCAGTGAGGCGATACGGCAAGGTGCGCTCTTTCCCTTCGCGATCTAAAAGCGCGATGAGAGAATCTTTACTGGCGCCCGTCACCGTTGCGAGCGCGTCAGCAATGCCATCGCGCAATTCGGGATCAACACTGCTTGTGCGCACTACCACAAAAGGAAATCGACGATTAACCGCCGCAATTGGACGGATGCCGCCAGCGTCTTGGAAAAAGATGCTACCTCTCGCAACGAGCGTAGTGGCTCGCTCTGATTGCGCGCGAGCTTGCTGCGCATATGTTTCGTGACGAACACCAGCAAGCACGACAAGGCGATACCCCGCAAGCGCAAAGGCGGCAAGAAATGCCGCCGTTAAGAGAACAACCCGCATGTGCTCATGTAAAACGCGCTTCATAGTGCAAAGCGAGCATTAGCGTCGCGCAACATTACTGGATTCAAACAAATGCACCGGCATTTGTGAAGCGACAAGCGCGTGGCGCTGAGCAAACGAGGACAGTTGCTCTGGCTCTTCTGCCGCAAACGACTCTGTGAGCAATGCGCCGCGTTGTGCAGCAAGCGCAACGGTTTCACGCTGAAGCTCGCCAACACGTAGCGTGTGTGTTGCTACCCGATTCGATTGCACAACATAGAGCCCAGCACAAAGCGCTATCACAGCGATGAATGTCAGGTTGCACCGAACAACAAGTTTAGAAAATGGTGAAAAAGGATTCGAACGACGCACGGGCGTCGGGAGAGGCATTCCTACCCTCCCTAGCTACGAACACATCTACTCTGCTTTCTGAAACAACTTTAACTTCGCACTCCGCGCTCGAGGATTTCGCTTTACTTCTTCCCATGCGGGTCGAAGGGTCGCTCGCGTCACCCACGAACCTCTTCCTCCTGCAACCGCTGCCTTGAATGCCTCTCTGACAATGCGGTCCTCCATGCCTTGGAAGGAGATTACCGCTAATCGTCCGCCGGGATTCAAAACATCGATTGCAGCTCGAACACCGTTCGCAACCGATGACAGCTCGTCATTGATGGCGACACGGAGTGCTTGAAATGTTTTGGTGGCACAGTGCAACTTGCGATGCCGGTACCACGCGGGAACTGCGCTTTCAATGACCCGCACCAGGTCAAACGTCGTCCGAATGGGCGTCGCCGACCTGGCACGAACCACTGCGTATGCGATTGCGTCTGCAAACTGTTCCTGGCCATACGTCGCCAGTATGCGCTCTAGCTCATCAACGGGTGCGGTGTTCAAAAGAACCGCAGCCGTCGTAGGATTTGTCTCGGGCTGAAAGCGCATATCAAGCGGCTCATCACGCATAAATGAGAATCCCCTGCCACTCACTTCGTAGTGCCACGAAGAAAGGCCGAGATCCATAAGAATTGCATCGGGCGGAAAGGCATGATCAGCAACAAGCTGCGCAAGGTTCGCGTAGCTGTCGTTCACCACGATGATCTGTCGAGCAACCTCTGGGCGGCGTTCCGGCAACTGTGCAACTTGCACCGGATCAAGCTCAATGCCCAAAATGCGAATGCCTGGGTAGCGTTCCAACACCGCAGCGGTGTGGCCTGCGCCATCAAGGGTCGCATCAATGAATCGCTTTTCAGGATTCAGATTGAGGTGCGTGATAACTTCTTCTAAAAGAACTGGCGTATGTACGTGCTCCGTCATACGTTAGATACCCCCCAATTCACCAAGCTTTTCTGCAATGCGATCAGAGTTCTTCTCAAGCTGCTGCTTGGTGCGCTCCCACGCATCAGCGTCCCAAATTTCCAATCGCTTATAGAGCCCAGCAACGACAACTGAACGATTCAGTCCTGCATAGCTTTTTAAGTGATCAGGAAGGAGAACGCGACCGAGGGAATCAAACTCCACTTCGGTGGCACCGGAGAGCATCAATCGCGCGAACGATCGACTATCCCCTTGTGTCACGGGTAGGTTTGCAATGCGTTCCGCGAGAGCTTCCCATTGCTGAATGGGAAAAACGAAGAGACATGCATCAACGCCACGAGTGACGACGGCGCGCTCTCCGAGTTCACGGCGGAATTTTGAAGGAATCGCAAGACGCTTCTTGGCATCAATCGTGTGTTGGTATTCACCAATAAGCATGTTTTGCGATGTAACACTTCTTCCCACTTACAAACACTACATGGTCATTATACCCCACCGAGCAGAGACGCAAATATAGAAATGTGCATAAGTAAAAACACCCCGCGACCATTCGCCTTTTTAGCGAAGATCGCGGGGTGTGCAGGAGCCCTACCAGCCGGGCTGGGGGCTGCGCGCAAGCATTTCCTGCGCGCGATACATCAGAAAGAGCAGATACCCCGCCAACGGGCCAAGGCCAGCAAGTATCAGCAGGATTCCCACCGGAGAGATCGACCTTTCGGGCCGCATAGTGCCCTCCTTTGCCAGCTCATGAGCGGCCGAGCCGCTCCTTCAGTCTTGTCACTTCCTGTAGGGAAAGCTGGACTTCACCCGATTTGCGACGCTTCTCTTCAAGATCGTGCTCAACCACCGCAACGCACTCGTCGCACGGTGGTCCGGACCCAGAACGCGACGGTCCGGCGCAAATGAGTGAGCCGCATCGATCTTGGTGCTTCCGTACGCACAGCTCCCGTGCGAGTTTACGAACGTACGCCCGCCATTCTTCTGGCTTCATGCCGTTCCTCCTAGGGCGCCAATGCGACAAGCGCCGCGAGAGCGATGATGATTACCCACGCCGAAACGCGACCACTTCGCTCATCGCTTTCGATGTTCTGATCTTTCGACATTCCTCACCTCCTAGTGGGCGCACCTGGACTCGGTCTCGCCTCTCGCCCCGACCAGCCGTCGGGGCTCGGGTCTGCCTGACGGCAGATGAACTAACCACCGCCTCGCGGTGTTGCCAGCTGGCAACACATCGCTCCGGCGTTCGAGCCAGGTGCTTAAACTATTTAAGAATACCCAACGGCCAGCAGTGGCCGTCGTGTATTCTTGCCTCCTAGTGGGCGCACCTGGACTCGAACCAGGGACCTTTGCAATGTGAATGCAACGCTCTAACCAGCTGAGCTATGCGCCCTAAATACCAAGCTTATTTATGAGCTTCTCGTGAGGCCCCTCAAGGAGCACACGCACGAAACGATCAAACATGCCGAAACGGTACATGAACTCTTCCCTATCCATAATACCAAACTTTATTTCCTTGCCCACTTCTGCTTCGAGTGATTTCAGAAACGCGGCAAGCTTCTGTTTGCTCAAATCATCAGCAACCAGAAAAAGATCAGTCGGTGAATTTGTATCAATGAGTGCGCTCTGATCGGGCGTGTTGAGAAAAACACCAGAGATCACCGCGAGCTTCACGCGTCCCAGTGCTGCAATGCGGCGCGTGAGCTCGCCACGTTCTGCAGGAGATGGTTTTAAAATGAGCGCGTGTAGTTCATTAAAGAATGCGAACTCTTTGTTCACGGCATACGTTGGCCCTGGCGTCACGACGCGCGGACGCGCAACACGCTTCTTCGCATGAGTTTTTTTCTTTTTTACGATACGAGTTCGTTTCTTTGGCGACATAATTATGAGCCGTTATTGATGCGCCGTACCAAATGCATACTCTCAAGAATGGCAAGCTCCTTTTTCACCACTTCTTCAGATTCCTGTGTCCGCTGCACAATATCGCGAAAGGTAAATTGCTCCGGATGTGTCCGAAAAATAAATTTCAAAATTTTGACTCTCGCACGCGAGCCAAACAGGTTATCCAGAACGCTCTTTGACATATGGTCCGACGTTTCAGTAGAATGCAAGAGAACCATTATGCGCTACTGAAAAGACACCGCGCAGTCTAGCGTAGGAGCTCTGAAAAGTAAACCCCATGGAAAAAATCACTTTAAAGCCGATTGCCCACGAAATCTCTATCTCCGGCGCGAACCCCGAAGGACCAGCAGACGCATTCTCATACAGCCCCGACGAACAAGACAGCACCCGCATGTTGGGCAACCTCTACGTTGTCGGCAACATTAGCCACCCCACTGACGATCTCGCCTATGCGCTTAACCTCATCGCCGCACTCGCAAAGCGGGAATATTATGCACGCCCAGGTATCGCCATCAAAGAAGCGTTCGCAAACACGTTGCGCAAAGTAAACGAAGTCGTCTCTGAACTCTTCGAAAATAACGGCGCGAAGATCAATATGGGCATCTTTGCCATCGCTGATGGTTCGCTCCTCATTTCAAAGCTAGGAAAGTTTAAACTATTTCTTGCTCGCTCAGGGGGTATTGTTGATGTACTCAATAACGTAGAGCATTTTGAAAAAGACGCGGACGGCACCGGAAGCCAGTTCTCAAATATTATCTCTGGCAAAGTGCAGGAGCATGATCGTCTCCTCGCGCTCTTCCCTAATCGCTCACTCACCACGCGAGAACGCTTCGTGAAGAGTGATTTCGATAAACTCGACAAAGACGCCTTTATCGCAAAGCTCGCCGCTATTCGTGAGCAGAAAGATACGTTTTCTTGCGCGGCACTCTACATTACGGTGCAAAAGATACGCGAAATAACGGCGCCAGCGCCTTCATTCGTTCCCGAACCACAGCAACAGCAGGTCCGCTTTGCACAGGCTCCCCAACAACACGAGACCCCTCCCATCGCACAACCAACGTCGCTCGGAGCAGAAGAAGCAATCCCGCGCATTATCCCCTCTGAGTTTTCATTGGGCCGCAAAAAGAGTCCTTTTGTAGCATTTTTCCGACGCCTTGGCCTCACTGACCTGAACCCACGCTCTCGCGCCATCGCCCTCGCGCTCACGATTACCGTCATTGTCGGCGGCACACTGTTTGTGCGCTCACTCGTAACACCTTCTGCAGAAGAAGAAGCCCTCGCAGCAGTCATTGCCGATGTACGAAACCAAGTAAAGATCGCAAAGACGAAAGTGAGCCAGAACCAGATCCCCGAAGCACGCGCACTTTTAGGCGCCTCACTTGTTGCTCTTAATCCATTTCTCACCGAAGAGGACGCCGCGCCCGCGGCAAAAGAAATGCGCTCCGAGCTTTTCAGTGAACTGAACACGTTGGATCAAGCAAAGTTA
The DNA here is from genome assembly GCA_030583765.1 of Candidatus Paceibacterota bacterium. Taxonomy (NCBI): domain Bacteria; kingdom Bacillati; phylum Minisyncoccota; species Minisyncoccota bacterium. Next base: position 29,618 of record CP129474.1, on the reverse strand, counting down.
GCAGAACCACAGCTCGCTTTTGATAACAGCAAAGAAGAGGCAAAAATTAGGCATATCGCCGCGCAGAATGGCCTCTATATCTACCGAACTACAGAAACCGTAGGCACGCTCAATGCGATCAGTACCGGTAGCATTGCGGACGCTATCACCGTCCCCGCTAACGCAACCGCGCTCACGGGAAGCGATTCTCTACATACCGTTATCGCAGGAACCAGCGCGGCAGCAGTGAAAGGCCAGAGCGTTACTCCCATCACCCTCTCCACATCACTCGCACACCTTGAACAATTTGGCGACAATCTCTACGGCGTAGCAAACGGCACCATTATGCGCATTGTAGGGGCCGCACAAGGCAAGGGGTCAGCAAGTGCGTGGCTCAAGAGTGGCGCTGCACTTCCTGCAGACGTGGTAGATATCGCCATTGATGGCAACATCTACGCCGTGACCACCACGGGCACCCTACTCACCTACTACAAAGGTGAACGCACTGCAGAGGTGAGCACGGGCCTCCCCGTCTCTCCTGCATCACAGCTATTTACGGGCGTGGATCTCCCCTATGTGTATATCCTCGACACCGTTCTCAACCGCCTCTATCTTATAGATAAAAAGAGTGGCTCTCTCTTTAAGACCATCACCTTCCCCGAAGACCATGCCGTAGTTACTGCAACAGTACACCCCAACGGCTCACTCTTCTACCTGACTGACGACCAAAAAGTCTGGCAGGTACAGTAAAAAACGAACGCGTAAAAATGAAAACGCCAGTGAAGATCTCTCTTCACTGGCGTTGCCCGTTATGGGCGCTAGTCGGGGTCGTAGGCCGGCACAGCGTTCTTGGGCGGCAGAAGATCCTTGTAGGATTTCGGAAGGGGTTGCCCACGAAAATCGGCGACCAACTTCATCACCCCCCAGAAAGTTTCCTTCGCCTCCGCAGCCTCGGCCTGAGCCTTGTGAACCCAGGCAGCGTGGCAATCAGCATACCATTTGGCCATGCGCTCAGGGTCTTTCTCAAGCTCCGCAGGAGCCTTCATGTCAAGCCCGACGCCTCCCCTTTGGATGACGATGATCTGTCGGTACGCCTCATCCAGCTCTTTCGCGCGCTTCTCAAGCCCGGCCTGAATTTCGTAATAGCCCATTCCGAAGAGCAGTTTCTTCGCGAAGAACAACTGCTCTTCCACCTCACGAAACAACGAGAGGCAGAATGCGAGAAGGACAAAGCTAAAGAGCGCGAGACCATGTAATGCCGATTTGAAGTCTTCGGGCTTCCAGCTCACCGTCACAGCGGCGAAGAGTACTGTGTAGCAAAATGTGGCGATCAGACTCCTCGGAATCTGAGACAAGCGCCTCAACAACTTTTTCATACGTCACCTCGTGAGTGCTCCTTAGCACTATGCCAACAGCAGTTTTTCTGCCGTCGAAGTGTTTTTCACTTTAAGGAACTAGCTGCATATTGTACAACATATAAAGTATTAACACAAGCCCCCATACATAAAGCCCCTTGCGGGGCTTTATGTCTTACCTGTGTAGTGACTTATTTGAGGTCTACCGTTGCGCCGGCATCCATCAATTTCTTCTTCATATCTTCTGCATCTGCTTTCTTCACTTCTTCCTTGACGGTTGCAGGGACGTTGTCGGTCATGTCCTTCACTTCTTTGAGGCCGAGGCCGGTCAATTCGCGGAGAACTTTAATGACCTGAATCTTCTGCTCGCCAGCATTGGTGAGCACCACGGTGAAGGAATCCTTCTCTTCACCCGCTGCTGCGCCACCTGCTGCTGGTGCTGCCATGGCAAATGCCGCGGCGGAGACACCGAACTTCTCTTCGAGCCCCTTGACGAGCTCGTTGAGCTCGCTGACGCTCATCTTTTCAATGTGTTCAATAAATGTTGCTTTGTCCATACGTGGTTATTCAGCAGCAGGCGTTTCGCTTACTGCAGGTGCTTCTGCCGGTGTTTCTGCGGGTGCTTCCGCTGACACATCCGGAGCAGGAGCGGCTTCTTCAACTACTGGAGCTGCCGGTTCCGCTACGGGCGCTGGAGCTGGTGCGGCAGGTTGCTTATCAGCAATCTGCTGGAGCACCATAGCGAGCGAGCGAATCGGATACTGGAGCATGCCCAAGAGGCGCACAACGAGCTCTTCGCGTGATGGCATGGTAGCCATTTCAGCGAGCAATTCTGGCGTGATGTAACCATCACCCCATGCACTGTAGAGCTTGAGTGCTTCGTGTTCTTTGGCAAACTTGTAGATTTCTCGTGCGACAGCGTATTGATCCCCCTCTGCAAGCGCGATTCCGACGGAACCGTTCATGCCAAAGACGTCAACGCCGTCATAGTTCAAGTCGCGGGATGCGATATCAACCAAGCTTTTCTTCGCAATCAGGAACTCTGCCCCAATCTTACGAAGTGCACGCTTGAGTTGCTGCATCTCTGCAACCGACAATCCCTTTTCCCCATCACGCGCAAACGTGGTGAAGATACGAATTGTTGCTTTCGGGAGCTTCTCCTTTAAGAGGGAAAGCTCAGTTGCCTTCTGTGTTCGTGTTTTCATGGTACAAACTACGGTTTATGCTACGCGCTTCGACCAATAAAAAAGCCTGCGCGCAGCCGCAGACTCTATGAAGAGTGTGTTCCTCGGCGGGTCTTACTTATCCGTCATCGCTTTATGCGAAAAAGGATGGACGCCCGCTGTCTACGGCTTACCTATAAGTATACAAAAAACCTGCAAAAATGCAAGGGACCAGAAGCGCTTGCCCTCTTATTGAGTGCATACCGCCCAAAGACTCAGCACGCTGTCGCCGCCTTACTGGCGGCGCAGCTAGTTCTCGCACCGTCGTGCTCCGAAATGCTTCGCGTATTGGGTTGTATGCACTCCTTAGTAACTTCTTTGCGAGTAAAAAAGAACACCGCAAGTCCTCGGTTCTACCCTCTCGCAGCCCGAACGGTAAGGATTGCTCCTTAGTATAAGGTGAGGGCGAGTAGGAGCGCGAGCATTCGCAGGATGCTCGACGCGTGGTAGAGAGAGGACTTGCGGTGTGCTTCTCTATGTTCAGTCTTTGGGTGGGAATTTGCGATACGCGCCCCTTTTAAATCCCCAGATACTTCGCACGGTTACGTACATGCTCCGCATACGTTTCAGTAAAAATAACCCTACTGCCGTCGCGTGGCGAGAGATAATATAAATATTTTGATGCCTTCGGATGCTCCGCCGCCTTAATTGCTAGAGCTCCCGGGTTGGCAATGGGCCCCTCTGGAAGCCCTCTGCGCGTATACGTGTTATACGGCGAATCTATGGCAGTTTCACGCCCAACGGGTACATTGGTCACATCGCATATATCGCGCATCCCCTGGGCCTTCCAGGAGCGCATACAGGCACCGTAGATGACAGTGGCGTCTAGCTGGAGTGGCATGCCGAGTTTTATGCGGTTTTGAATCACGCCCGCGATCAGCTCAAGCTCCTCTTGCGTCTTGCCCTCTTTCTCAAGCATGGAAGCAATGATAAGCGTATCGTCGCGTGGGAACCCTGCTTTGGCACGGAAATTCTCCTGCATCACGCGACCCATCTCCGCAACACTTGTCCCCGGAAGAAAACGGTACGTGTCAGGAAAGAATGTCCCCTCCTCTTGATACCACTCTTTTGCAAATGCGCCGCGTGTGATAAGGCCGGCCGCCGCCAACTGGCGATCAACCTCCCAGATATTCATACCTTCATAAATTAATACGCCGATATCTTCTGGTTCTGCACGCCCAGCTGCCATTTTTAGCGCGATATCCCAAGCGCTCTCTTCTCGTGGGTCAATGATGTAGCGCCCAGCCCGCAAATTCCCGTCCTCTCCCAATCCACGCACTAAAAGCGAAAAGAGGAGAGACGAACGCACAACGCCCGCACTTTCAAGCGTGCGGGCGATTGCGTCAGTGCCCAGACCCTTCGCAATAGAAATCTCACGCGGCATGCCGCCAGTGGGCACCGCGAGAGCGTACACGAGAGCAAGAATAAATGCTCCCGTGACGCTCCATGCAAGTGCTGCCTTCTGTGAAATGCGAATGCGGGGGATGTTCATTACAGCGGTTGTTCGTCAAGCGCCCCATCGGGCCCAATCGTTGCTAGCCCTTGCTCAAGTTGCGCAAGCTTATCCTGAACCGTCTTGTTATCTTTATTCGCCTCAAGAGCCAGAATGCGCTTCACTTGTTCAATGGCTTCAGGAAGCCTCTTCTGCTCCTCTAAGATAAGCGCGAGATACCAGCGCGCATTGCTGAAGTCCGGGGAGATAAGTACTGCGCGCTCAAATGCAGTGATAGCATCGTTTTTGCGATCATCACGATAGTACAAGAGCCCAAGCTCAAAGAGAATGCTCGCGTTGTTGGCATTCGCCGGTGCAATACGTTCTAGCTCACGAACAGCCTCTTTCACCTTTCCTTGACGATCATAAACTGCGCCAAGGTTGTAGATTGCCTGCCCAAAGTTTGGAGACACCTCAATTGCTTTTTTGAAGTGCTCCTCTGCCTTAATCAACGAAGCTTCGGCCTCAGCACTAAAGCGTGCGGCGTTTGCTCCCCCACTGCGGGCAAGTTGACGCGTCAAGTCCGCTTTTGCCAGATACATCGTGCCAAGCTGGTTGCTAAATGTTGGATCTCCTGGACGTAAATCTGCCGTTTTCTTATAAGCATCCTCTGCGAGACCATCTGCGTTTTCAAGCACGCCCAAAAGCTGCTGGTAGGTTGTTGCGAGCGTAAACCAGTTCAGTGAGTCTGAAGAGTCAGCTTCTGTCGCACGTCGGGCTGCACCAATAGCATTATTCACCGCGGTCTGAATGCGCGCTTGGCGCTCGGCGTCTTGCGATCCAGCAGGAGCGTTTATTTCCGTCCCAATAATAGCGAGTTGCCTCTGTGCAATTGCACGAAGGTAGCGATCGGTGTCGGGCGCCCATGCTAGCGCTCGCGCCATGCGCTCACTTGCCTCGGTGTTATCCGTTACGCGTACTGCTTTTGCGAATTGCACATCGCCCGTATACGCAGATGCTACAAAATATCCGCCAGTTAGCACGCTAATGAGAACCGTAATGAAGCCCAGTGAAGCAGCAAGCGACCACGCTGGACGCTCCTCAATATGAATGAGCTCTTCGCGATCTGCGGCCGCCGCAAGCGCCACTAATGCCAACACAAGGAAGAACGTGCCCATCAACGTTCCCTCAAATGAGAAGAGGAAAAAGCCCACAAGCATCGCGACTGCCGTGCTAAACACTGCACCGTGCACTGCCTCGTCGCTTTGCGTCCGACGCGCCATGCGCGCTAGTGCGAGTGTTAGCATCCACACCATCGCACCGAGTGCCAAAATGCCCACGGCTCCCTGTTCTACTATCATCGTCATTGCTTCAGAAGTACCCGAGAGGAAGCGAATGTCGCCAAGCGTCGTTTGCGCCAAGCGCTGTGCGCCAAAACGGTCAAATGCAAGAAGGAAGTTCTCCTGGCCAAAGCCGGAAATGAGGTTCTTGCCGAACGTCTTCATCATGACGTCCCACGAAAGGCTAAACGAAGGAGCAACTTCGACAGGGAGTGCGTTACGGACCGCGGGGACTGAAAAGTTCACAATAAGGAGAAATACTCCCAACACGACAACCGTCATGGGCAAGAGGAAGTGCGCCATGCGAAATGTGCGCGCGCCCATGCGCAATGACGCAACGCTGTCCCAGATGATAAGGCCGACCATGCCCGCAATGGCGGCGGTCCAGAAGATCCACCAGTTTAGGATGACCAAGATTGCCAAGCTCACCAGCACGCCAATCATTGCGAGGTTTACTTTTTCAAATCGAGGCAACGGCAAGCGAAGCTTCGCAAACAGTGGCAGTGAAAATGCCGCGAACATACCCAGCGCATTCACTGAGCCAACAGTGTTGAATGCACGCGAGCTAAACGCAGCGGCGCCCAAAAGATAAATCTCCAGCAACTGCAGAAGCCCAATAATGAGCGCGAGTAGCGCGCCCCCACCAAAGACTTGCGCAAGGCGTCGCCCACGATCGTCAAACACATGCAATGCTACACAGGCCAACGCGGAGAGCGCAATGATACTCGTCAGCGAGCCAGCGAAACCGATGCCGTTTCCAAATAAGCTCTTTTCTGGCGACACGGAAAACACCGTCGCAAGAATCCCCGCACCGATGAACGCGGCAAGAATCGTGAGAACGGGAGACATGCGTACACGCAGTGTGCCAGAAACCACAATCCCTAAAAACCATGCGATCAGCGCAAGACTCGCCGCAACCACTACCAACACGAATTTATTCGCCTCAACTGCCGCCGTTGTCACGGGAAGCACAAACAGCGGGAGCAGAAACGCGAATACAAGTACCGCCCACTTTGCAATGGCGCGATATATCCCCTCTTCCTGCCCGCGCTCAACGCGCGGAGCCGACGCAGTCAGTACTGCATCGGGCATGCCATACATATTCATGAAATACGCACTATTGTGCGCCTCCGCACGGGTGCATTCGGTCCGTACGCAGACACGCAATATATGCAAACTACCCTTATAGTATCGAGTTCTTTGCGCACATATGCAACAGGGTGATGGGGATATTTCATATTATGGTGTTGGGCTCACTTCTGGAGTTGGTGAAGGTGCTACCGGTGCCTCTGGGGTTGGAGTTGCCACCGGAGAAGGCTCTGGGCTTACTTCTGGCGCTGGGGTTGGCTCTACTGTTGGAGTAGGCTCAGTGGTTGGTGCAGGGGTTGGGGTTGCGGTGGGGGCTGTTTCTGGCGTTGGCGTTGGGCTCACTTCTGGAGTTGGTGAAGGTGCTACCGGTGCCTCTGGGGTTGGAGTTGCCACCGGAGAAGGCTCTGGGCTTACTTCTGGCGCTGGGGTTGGCTCTACTGTTGGAGTAGGCTCAGTGGTTGGTGCAGGGGTTGGGGTTGCGGTGGGGGCTGTTTCTGCACTATCTCCTGCCTCATATCCAGCGCGGCGGGCCACAACAAGCCAGTCAAATGTGCCGTTGCTGTATTGCCCGAATTCCTGAACCGTAAAGCCAAACTCGCTCTTCACCGGTACGGTGAGCGGACCAGCAATACCCGGGCCCGCAGTGACAAGCACACGAATAGGCACCTCTTTGGCGATCAAAGCAGTGAACGAGTAGTCAAAGAAGATTTTTGCACTACCGCTATTCAAGTTTGAAGTGCCCGAGAGGAAGATTTCGCCGCGAGTAGAATCGATACCAAACGTTGCCAGCTGCTCCCCGCCCTCTTCGAGGACAACCTTCGACTGCTCTGCCCCCTGTGACGTTGCGTCACTGCGGAAGATGCTTGCGTTCGGATCGCTCGTGGTGGAATCAATGGCGATTTCGCGGCCATTCCAGAATTGCGCCATCATCGAAACGTCCACGTTCGGGAAGAGATCGCGAGTGGCGAACCACGTCTTCTTCATGCCAGAGGCAATCACATCGCCCGTTACCCGCACGCTTTCAAACATCGCATTGAGCGTCTGCACCACTGGCGACGTGCCACCAGTGATTGCAACATCCGTGACACTTGGCGCCCAATACCCAACGTTCACAAAAGTCATAATGCGCACTGGCGATGTCGTTGCTGTTCCATCAAATGCCTCAAGCGCAACACCAATAATCATTCCGGCGTTCGTCGCCTTCATAGCAACGCCAGGCGTTGATGAGGATGTAAGACGATCACCAGGCGCAATCGGGCCATTTTCCAATGAAACCTTCACTGGGGCGCGTCCAGCCAACACAAGCGGACGACGCTTTTCATCGCTCTGTAAGCCAGTACCTGGCATGATGCCAGAAGCAATATAGAGGCCTGGATCTTCAGAAATTACCCCGAGAATTGTTGCCTGGTATGCCACGTCTGACTTCTGCGCAAGGCGCTTGAAATACGAATCTGAGGCCGTAGTATCTTCGTCGCCGATCACCACCACATCTCCATATTCAATGGAGGGATCAGCAACGTTAATGCCTTCTGCGATATCTGGACTACCGTTCCCGTTCAGGTCGCCCGCCGCAATTACCGTCCCACCATATGCAATTTGAAAATCGGTACCGTTCCCGCCGCCACCGTCAGATACATCAACACAGAACGAAGCACCGCTTGAGCCGCCGCCTCCACAACCACCAGTTCCTTGAGTGCCCGCCGTAAAGATATCTACATAATCAGTGCCGTTACTCATGCGAATCTGCCCAGCTACATGAAGCTTCTCTGAGGCTGTCGTTGTCCCAATACCAAGGTTGCCAGACATAATGAGCCCTCCCGCACCGGCATCCGTGCTGATATAGCTATTTCCAATGGAAAGCCCTCCGGCCGCAGAGAGCCTCATGTTTTCCGTTCCAGAACTACCACGGAATCCAATAGTGTTGCCATTCGTTGCGCTCGTGCCACGTAGTGAGATCCCCGAGCCACCGCCCCACCACCCACCGCCATAGACATTCACCGTCCCAGTGCTATTCGCGAGACCAAGAATGTCCGCATTCGTAGTATAAGAGAACATTTCCGCAGATCCAGTACCGCCATTCAGTCCGAGCGAGAATGCACCGTTGAGATGCAAGAGAGCGGCGGGCGCGGTAGTTCCGACGCCAAGGTTTCCGGCGTCAGTCATCACAAAGCCCGTGGTGCTTCCATTTGGCTTAAAGCTCAGATGGTCGTCATTTACATTGTAGTCAATCACCGCCTCATCACCGGAAGTACCAATGTGAAGCGAGCCGGAAGACACGTAGAGATCGCGCCAGCGAAGTGCTGAAGTGCCCAAGTCATATGTGTCCGTTACGCTCGGCGTGAGATTCGAAGTCACATATCCAGAGACTTCAAAATTGCCCGATATACTGGCATTTCCGATGACATCAAGATCAGTACCTGGGGTTGCGGTGCCGATACCTACGTTCCCACTCTTCTTCACGATAAAGTGCACGGCATCTGGGGAGCCAGAAGCAACGCGGAAGAGATCGCCGTTTGTGTAGTATCCAGCACTTGCGGTTACATCCAAGAGCGCTGCTGGTGCGGTGGTACCAATACCAATTTCAGCACCCCCCACCATGTATTCAAAGGTCATAACTCGCTCTTGGCCATTTGCAGATACGTTAAAATTATTTACGGTCCTACTAAAGCCCCAGCTCGCACACCCGCCACAACCCGTGAAGGTAATGTATCGTTTTGTTTTCGTGTATTGATTACCCTCAGCCGTCGAGATATCAAATGTGGTGGTACCTAATCTATCAACGGTAAGAATTGCGCCGCTTGCAGATGCAACGCGGAAGAGAGATCCGGAAGTATGGCTCGAGCTAGCCACCACATCAAGAATTGCGTTAGCAGATGTGGTGCCGATGCCAACGGCGCCTTGGCGATTTGCCCCCGAATATATGAGGGTCATCGTGCGGCCCATATCGCCGTTTGTCCCTGCAAAACTCAAATTATGGACAGATTGTGTAATTTTCCACCCAACAGCGCCGTCGTTGGGGACGAACTTAACGAGATCCACAGGAGTGCTTAGTGGTGCATATGGGCCAATATGGATTTTTGCTGTTGGCGCCGTAGTTCCAATGCCCACGTTGCCGTTACTGGCGATACTGATAAGTTCTGCGTTCGCACCATTTAAAATGCTGAATCTGTCTGAAGTGGTAGTGCCTACATTTGCTTGAAGCGTCCACTTTCCATCCGCTCTCGTTGCGTTGCCCGTGGTGCTGGTTGCATGAATGACCAACGCTTGCGTCGTTGTTGCTGAGCCAGAGGCAAGGATATTGCCGGTGACGTCGAGCATGCTATCAGGAGTGCGAGTGCCAATACCTACGTTGCCGGAGCCAACGTTGATATAACTCACGCTCGCCGTGCCTCCGCCCGTATAACCACCGCTCAAGAACGTGTTGGAGAGGCCGTTCATGCCAAGGCGAAGATATCCAACACCGTGTGTACCGTTTCCTGTGTAATCTCCGAGTTCGGCAGCAGTGCCACCAGAATCCTGAATGCGTATAAATGGATCTCGGCTGCCGATGCCACGAATAGCAAGGGCTGCCTGCGGATCGGTTGTACCCATGCCTACGTTACCGTTACTGGCAATAGAGAAAAGTTCAGTAGAAGCACCATTGAGAATAGAGAACCTGTCTGCAGTAGTGGCACCCGTATTGGCACGGAGATACCATCTTCCATCGTAGCCAGTGCCATTGCCTGTTTGGGAATGGGCGTTGAGGATGAGGTCTGCGGTGGTTCCGGAGGTAGAGGCGAGGATATTGCCTGCGACGTCGAGCTTTTGTTCGGGGGTGCGGGTGCCGATGCCAAGGTTTTGGGAACCCGCGGCGTTAATATAACTGGCAGATGCATTGCCACCAGTGAGGTAGGTATAGCTCGCTCCATCTGACATTAAGCGCAGGTAGCCAACTCCCACGCCACTGGCTTGCGTATCATCACCAAGCTCTGCTGCACGAGCACCATTGCTTGTGATCGCAATACCTCCCTGATAGTTTGCTGTGGCGCTAAATGTGTTGATATCAAGGAATGTTCTTGGAGAGGTAGTGTTGATGCCCATATAGCCATTCATGACGACGAGCCCAGCGCCCGGTGTTGCCGTCCCGATCCCCACATTCCCATTACTCGCGATGGTGAAAAGCTCCGTACCCGCGTTATTAAGGATGGAGAAGCGATCATAAAGCGCCGCAGAATATGAACGGAGGTACCACCTTCCGTCAAAGCCAGTGCCGTTACCCGTTTGTGAGGTGGCGTGGAGAATGATGTCTTGCGTCGTGGTAGCAGAGCCGGAGGCAAGGATATCGCCTTGGACATCAAGCTTTGCATTTGGAGTTTTGTTGCCGATGCCAAGGTTTTGGGAGCCATATTGTCCTGCATTAATGTAGCTCGCGGAGGAAGTATAGCCAGAAAAGTAGGTGGTAGTGTAAGCCGAGCCAAGATTCAGCTGGTACCCGAGACGCAAATACCCGATACCGGCGCTAACCCAGTCCGTTCCGAGCTCCGCGCCAACGGTTCCACTATATGCCAGTGCAATTTTACCGGTTGTATTGCCCCCAGCGTTCGTATTTATATCAAGAGTCGCAGTTGGGGTTGCGTCGCTGATGCCAATGTTCCCATTACTCGCGATGGTAAAGACTTCTGTGTTTGCATTGTTGAGGATGCTAAACCGGTCATAAAGCGCCGCAGAATATGAACGGAGGTACCACCTTCCGTCAAAGCCAGTGCCGTTACCCGTTTGTGAGGTGGCGTGGAGAATGATGTCTTGCGTCGTGGTCGCGGAACCTGAAGCTAGGATATTACCCATGACATCGAGCTTCTGGTCTGGCGACTTGGTGCCGATGCCAAGGTTTTGAGCTCCCCACGTTCCTGCATTGATGTAGCTTGCAGAGGAAGTGTAGCCGGAGAAGTAGGTGGTAGCGCCGCTTGTGCCCATGTCATATCCAAGGCGTATGTAGCCAATAGCAGCGCCAGCACTCCAATCCATGCCAAATTCCCCGCCCCTCGCAGCGCCAATTGCGAGAAGGATCTTCTTCATGGTGCCGTTAATTTCTAATTCTGCTCTTGGGATTGTCGTTCCGATACCCACATTCCCATTACTCGCGATAGTAAAGACTTCAGTATTGGCATTGTTCATGATACTGAAGCGGTCTGCAGTGGTGGCACCGGTGTTGGCACGGAGGTACCATCTTCCATCGTAGCCAGTGCCGTTACCCGTTTGTGAGGTGGCGTGGAGAATGATGTCTTGCGTCGTGGTCGCGGAACCTGAAGCTAGGATATTACCCATGACATCGAGCTTCTGGTCTGGCGACTTGGTGCCGATGCCAAGGTTTTGAGCTCCCCACGTTCCTGCATTGATGTAGCTTGCAGAGGAAGTGTAGCCGGAGAAGTAGGTGGTAGCGCCGCTTGTGCCCATGTCATATCCAAGGCGTATGTAGCCAATAGCAGCGCCAGCACTCCAATCCATGCCAAATTCCCCGCCCCTCGCAGCGCCAATTGCGAGAAGGATCTTCTTCATGGTGCCGTTAATTTCTAATTCTGCTCTTGGGATTGTCGTTCCGATACCCACATTCCCATTACTCGCGATAGTAAAGACTTCAGTATTGGCATTGTTCATGATACTGAAGCGGTCTGCAGTGGTGGCACCGGTGTTGGCACGGAGGTACCATCTTCCATCGTAGCCAGTGCCATTGCCGGTTTGGGAGTGGGCGTTGAGGATGAGGTCTGCGGTGGTTCCGGAGGTAGAAGCAAGGATGTTGCCTGCGACGTCGAGCTTTTGGTCGGGGGTTCTTGTGCCCACGCCGAGGTTGCCACCAGCAGCTTGCATGTAGCTTGCTGAGGCACTGTAACCAGACAACATAGTATTGCTCGTACCATTGCTCATGAGGCGGAGGTAGCCATATGCGTTGGTGCCGCCATCAGTCGCATCTCCAAGTTCCGCGGCTTTATTGCTCCCATCGGCAATAAGCAGGAACGGATCACCAATCACTGCGGTTTGGTTTAATTCAAGTGTTGCAATGGGGTTTGTGGTGCCGATGCCGACATTGCCAGCACTTGCAATGGTGAAGAATTCAGATCCTGCGTTGTTATGAATACTAAAGCGATCCAAAGAACCAGCACCGGTGTTTGCACGGAGGTACCAGCGGCCGTCGTTGCCGGTACCGTTGCTTGTAGTGCTCGTTGCATGAATAACAATGTTTTGCGCGGCAGTTGCAGAGCCGGAAGCAATGATATCGCCGAGAATATCAAGCTTTGCATCGGGTGTTCTTGTGCCCACGCCGAGGTTGCCACCAGCAGCTTGCATGTAGCTTGCTGAGGCACTGTAACCAGACAACATAGTATTGCTCGTACCATTGACCATGAGGCGGAGGTAGCCATATGCGTTGATGCCGCCATCAGTCGCATCTCCAAGTTCCGCGGCTTTATTTGCGGCATCGGCAATAAGCAGGAACGGATCACCAATCACTGCGGTTTGGTTTAATTCAAGTGTTGCAATGGGGTTTGTGGTGCCGATGCCGACATTGCCAGCACTTGCAATGGTGAAGAATTCAGATCCTGCGTTGTTATGAATACTAAAGCGATCCAAAGAACCAGCACCGGTGTTTGCACGGAGGTACCAGCGGCCGTCGTTGCCGGTACCGTTGCTTGTAGTGCTCGTTGCATGAATAACAATGTTTTGCGCGGCAGTTGCAGAGCCGGAAGCAATGATATCGCCGAGAATATCAAGCTTTGCATCGGGTGTTCTTGTGCCCACGCCGAGGTTGCCACCAGCAGCTTGCATGTAGCTTGCTGAGGCACTGTAACCAGACAACATAGTATTGCTCGTACCGTTATTCATGAGGCGGAGGTAGCCATATGCGTTAGTGCCACTATTAGTCGCATCTCCAAGTTCCGCGGCTTTATTTGCGGCATCGGCAATAAGCAGGAACGGATCACCAATCACTGCGGTTTGGTTTAATTCAAGTGTTGCAATGGGGTTTGTGGTGCCGATGCCGACATTGCCAGCACTTGCAATGGTGAAGAATTCAGATCCTGCGTTGTTATGAATACTAAAGCGATCCAAAGAACCAGCACCGGTGTTTGCACGGAGGTACCAGCGGCCGTCGTTGCCGGTACCGTTGCTTGTAGTGCTCGTTGCATGAATAACAATGTTTTGCGCGGCAGTTGCAGAGCCGGAAGCAATGATATCGCCGAGAATATCAAGCTTTGCATCGGGTGTTCTTGTGCCCACGCCGAGGTTGCCACCAGCAGCTTGCATGTAGCTTGCTGAGGCACTGTAACCAGACAACATAGTATTACTCGTACCGTTATTCATGAGGCGGAGGTAGCCATATGCGTTAGTGCCACTATTAGTCGCATCTCCAAGTTCCGCGGCTTTATTTGCGGCATCGGCAACGAGAATGAAGGGATCTGCAAATCCTAAGTTATCGTTCACTTCTAGAATTGCGCGTACTGTTGTAGTGCCGATGCCGATATTGCCGCTGGCCACATGAATATCCCCGCTTGGAATCGTTACCCGTGCGGTCATGGTCGTTGTGCCAATACCAACATTGCCATTGCTTGCGATAGAAAAGAGTGGCGTTGTTGAGGCTGAGCCCAAGATATCAAAGCGTGCCAGCGAGCCAGAGGTTGCAGAGGTTTGTAGTTTGAAGTCCGCATCGTCTTCCGTGGTGGAGTTTATGCGGAATTGCACATTACCCGAGGTAGACGCAAGGATGTTGCCTGCAATATCAAGCTTTGCTTCGGGGGTTTTGGTGCCGATGCCGACGTTGCCGCCACCCCATGCAAGGTAGCTTGCAGAGGCGGCACCAGAAAGATAGGTGCGAGTGACGCCTGCGGTCATAAGTCTCAAATACCCATTCCCCGTAGAGCCTGGCTGGTCATCTCCTAGTTCAACGGCAAGATTGGTTCCAAAGATAGAAATCCCACCCGTGCCGTAGTAGCGCGTAAAGGGACTATAGACATCCATGGTCAAGAAATTTGATGGTACTGCAGACGTAATGCCTACAAACCCACGAGACGACAAGGTAAGAATGGGTTGCGATGCAGAGCTCATGATATCCAAACGGGCAGGAGCCGTTTGTCCGGTCACGCGGAAGATGAAATCTGCGTCCTCCCAGGTCGTTGAATTGATGCGGAACTGTATATCTCCCGACGCAGACGCAAGCATACTTCCCGCCACATCAAGCTTCGCTTCAGGGGTTTTGGTACCAATGCCCACATTGCCACCACCCCACGCAAGGTAGCTTGCAGATGCTCCGCCGGAAAGATAGGTGCGAGTGACGCTATTCGACATAAGGCGAAGATATCCGTCGCCCGTAGTGCCCGGCTGATCATCTCCTAGTTCTGCAGCAAGGTTCGAACCAAAGATAGAAATGCCGCCCGTGCCGTAGTAGCGCGTAAAGGGACTATAGACATCCATGGTCAAGAAATTTGATGGTACTGCAGACGTAATGCCTACAAACCCACGAGACGACAAGGTAAGAATGGGTTGCGATGCAGAACTCATGATATCCAAACGGGCAGGAGCCGTTTGCCCAGTCACGCGGAAGATGAAATCTGCGTCCTCCCAGGTCGTTGAATTGATGCGGAACTGTATATTTCCCGACGCAGACGCAAGCATACTTCCCGCCACATCAAGCTTCGCCTCAGGGGTTTTGGTGCCGATGCCCACATTGCCACCACCCCACGCAAGGTAGCTTGCAGATGCTCCGCCGGAAAGATAGGTGCGAGTGACGCTATTCGACATAAGGCGAAGATATCCGTTGCCCGTAGTGCCCGTCGCATCATCGCCTAGCTCTGCAGCTTTGTTTCCTGCATCAGCAACCAAAATAAATGGGTCAGGAATCCTTGTGGTGTCATTTATATCAAGCGTAGCGAGCGGAACGATAGTGCCAATGCCCACGTTGCCACTGGAAGCAATGACAAAAATTTCTTCAGATGCGGAGCTCAGAATGGAGAACCGGGCCTGCGAGCCTCCTACCCCAATAGTGCGCAGCGTAAAGTCTGCATCGGTGTTGGTTGTAGAGTTAAGGCGCAGGAGTACGTTACCAGAGGCAGAGGCGAGAATATTGCCTGCAATATCAAGCTTTGCTTCTGGAGTTTTGGTGCCGATGCCGAGGTTGCCGCCTATAACGTTCATGTAACTTGCAGATCCTGCATTTCCTGCTGAAAGATATGTATTAGTTGCATTATTCACCATCAGGCGTAGATAGCCATATGCACAATTTCCAGTGCATTCGTTGCCGAGTTCTACCGCCTCATATCCAGTTCCCCAAATACTCAGCGCTCCACCTCCTGCTGCACCAATCTGCACCTTTTCAACTGGTGCCGTCGTTCCAATTCCCACATTCCCACTACTCGCAATGGTAAAGACTTCTGTGTTTGCGTTGTTAAGGATAGAGAATCTGTCTGCAGTAGTAGCACCAGTGTTGGCACGGAGGTACCAGCGACCATCGTTGCCCGTACCGTTACCGGTTTGGGAGTGCGCGTTGAGGATGAGGTCTGCGGTGGTTCCGGAGGTAGAGGCGAGGATATTGCCTGCGACGTCGAGCTTTTGGTCGGGGGTGCGCGTGCCTACGCCAAAGTTTCCAGCCACTGCATTTGTATAGCTCGCAGAGGCTGTGCCAGCAGAGAAGTAGGTGCCCGTGACCCCATTCGTCATAAGACGGAGGTACCCTCTGGCGTTACCATCTGCCGGCGTGTCATCGCCAAGCTGCGCTGCGAGGAGGCTCCCATTTGTCACCGTAAATGCTGCTGCATGGTTGTAGCTTGATACATCAAGATGGACCGCATCCGTGGGTGCCGTTGTGCCAATTGCGAGCCTGTAATTCGTATCGTCCCAGAAGAATTTCGAGTTATTCTCGCTAATAACACCGCTTGCGCCAGAGAAAAGGATGGAGCCCTGGGTATAAGGACCGTCAATAGTTCCCGTCACTTCAAGGTTGCCAGAGATGGATGCGTTGCCATCTGCAAAGAGCTGGCCATCAATCTCGAGGTCGTCAGAAACAAGCACATCATCGCCTGAATCAAGGAAACTACTGTAGGAAGTGGTGTTCGTACCAAAGCGGGAGTAGCTGGTGGTTGCGCCTCCATTTGCTACTTGAAGCATGCCAGAGGTAAGGAAATGTGAAGCAGATGCCGTACCCTGCACCTCAAAGCGAGTTACGGGAATGTTCGTGCCAATACCCACGTTCCCGGTTACAGCGTTCACGAAGAAGGTGCTCGTGCCTACTTCGAAGTTACTGGAGACAGAGGCGGTAGATTGTGCAAAGAGTTTGCCCGTAACTTCAAAATTCCCCGACACGGATGCATTGCCATAAACATCAAGGTCAGTGGTTGGGGTGGCAGTGCCAATACCAATATTGCCACTCTTCTTCACAATAAAGTGCACGGCATCTGGGGAGCCAGAAGCAACGCGGAAGAGGTCGCCGTTTGTGTAGTATCCAGCACTTGCGGTTACATCCAAGAGCGCCGCTGGTGCGGTGGTGCCGATGCCAATTTCAGCGCCACCAGCAATATATTCAAACGTCATGACTCGCCCTTCTGAGCTCGACACGTTGAAATTATTTACACTTCTGCTGAGTCCCCATGAAATACATCCATTGCAGCCAGTAAAGGTAACGAAATTTTTTGTTTTCGACTGATTACTATCGGCTGCTGCAAGATTAAATGTTGTGGTGCCCAATCTATCAACGGTAAGGATTGCACCGCTTGCAGATGCGACACGGAAGAGGGATCCGGAGGTATGGCTCGAACTTGCCGTCACATCGAGGATTGCCGCGGGAGCTATGGTCCCGATGCCGACGTTGCCCTGGCGATTTGAGACAGAATACGCGAGAGTCATCGTGCGACCCATGTCACTATTCGTCCCCACAAAATGAAGATTATGGCCCAATTGCGAGATTTTCCACCCGACAGCACCGTCATTTGGCGTGAATTTGATCAAATCTCTCATCACGCTCAGCGGTTGATATGGGCCGATTTCTATTTTTGCCGTCGGAGTCGAAGTCCCGATACCAATGTTCCCGCTCTTCTTCACAATGAAGAGCACATTCGAGGGAGAACTGGAGGCAACGCGGAAGAGATCGCCAGTGGTGAAACTTGTTGATGCTGTCACATCAAGGAGTGTGGTGGGAGCCGTCGTGCCGATACCGACGTTCCCTCCGTGGCCTGCGGCATACGCGACAGTAAATACGCGAGCACCGCCCAAGGTCACGTTTCGAATATGGAGATCATTGACCGTTCCTCCAATACCCCAAGCCGCGCCGCTCGGAAGTCGTTTTAAGTAAATGAGATTTTGGGTCGTCGAAGTGGTATCGTCCAATCGAATGTCAAGCTTAGCGGCAGGAGTTTGAGTACCGATGCCCACGTTGCCGTCCTTCTTCACAATAAAGAGCACATTTGAAGGAGAGCTGGAGGCAACGCGGAAGAGATCGCCAGTCGTATAGCTTGATGATGCTGTCACGTCAAGGAGTGCGGCAGGAGAGGTGGTGCCAATACCGATACTTCCTCCATAGCCAGCGGCATACGCGACAGTAAGCACACGAGCGCCGTCTGCATTCATACTGCGGATATGGAAATCATTAACCGTGCCCCCGATGCCCCAGTTCACGCCATTGGAAACATTCTTAAAATTTATAAAACTTTGGGTTGTGCCAGAGGCGTTATTTAACCAAATATCGAGCTTAGCTACTGGGCTTGTGGTGCCAATTCCAACATTGCTTCCAAAGTAGGCATTGCCAGAAACAGAAGCGGTGCCAGCTATTTCAAGCGTTTCAGTTCGAGACACAACTCCGCCTACTTGCAAGGCAGATGAAACACTCGCGATCCCTACCACTTCGAGTGTTGTTTCTGGGGTGATGTCACCAAGGCCAAGGCGGTTGGTGGTGTCATCGAAGAAGAGGCTTGCATTGTCTTGGGTGAGTTGGCCGAGAGCGCCTGCAAAGACTACAGAGCCTGGGGTGAAGTTGGGGTTAATGGTGCCAGATACAGTGCCATAGATGGTGCCAGATACTTCAAGGTCTCCGGATACGGAGGCATTAGAAAGGAATGTGTTTCCGGTGACTTCGAAATTGCCTGCAATACTCGCATGGCTATCTGCAAAGAGCTGGCCGTCTACTTCAAGGTCATCGGAAATGAGGAGGTCGTCGGAGGAGTTGAGGAAAGATGCATAGGAAGTGGTGTTGGAACCGAATCTGCTGTAGGCAACGGTTGCGGTATGGGCTACTTGGAGGGCATCTGCGGTGAGGAGTTCGCCGGTGAATTTTCCAGCGCCAACAACATCAAATTTCGCAGAAGGCGCCGTGGAACCGATGCCGACGTTGCCACGATTTACAATAAGCTGAGTCGCCGCCGCTGACGTGCCACCGCCTACAATATGCACCGTGCCAGCACTGGTTTGTCGAATATAATCACCCCCACTGTAACTATAGTCGTTGAAAAATAGCGCTGCGCCGGCCCCACTTGTGCCTATGCGAATGTCAGATGCTGTATAGATACTAGGACCTCCTCCAATAGTCGATCCCGCCGGGAATACGACTGTAGCAGTATGCCCCTCTGAAAAATTAATACCGGATCCGGTTGGTCGATTAATCCAAAGTGTTGTATCTGTTGGACTACTTAAGAAATTGTAATTTGAAGTATCAAGCGTTCCGTTAAGACTCACGCCCGTATAATCACTTCCAAAAATACCTCCAACCTTCAGGTTGCCATTACCGCTACCCGCGACCTGTAATCTAGCGCCAGGCGTCGTCGTCCCAATGCCAAGGTTGCCTCCGATGTATGTATTGCCAGAAACACTCGCAATCCCCACCACTTCCAATGTGGTCTCTGGGGTGATGTCTCCAAGGCCTAGACGGTTTGTGGAGTCGTCGAAGAAGAAGGAAGCGTTGTCTTGGGCAAGCTCACCACTTGCGCCAGCGAATACTACAGAGCCTGGGGTGAAGTTGGGGTTAATGGTTGCGTAGATGGTTCCCGTTACTTCAAGGTTACCTGATACGCTCGCGTTTCCATCTGCGAACAACTGACCGTCTACTTCAAGGTCATCAGAGATCAACACGTCATCGCTTGAATTGAGGAAGTCTGAGTAGCTGGTTGTGTTGGAGCCAAATCTGCTATAGGCAACGGTTGCGGTGTGGGCTACTTGGAGAGCATCTGTGGTGAGGAGTTCACCAGCAAAGCCACCTGCGCCTTCGACGTCAAGGAGAGTGTTGGGAGTGGTGTCGCCGATGCCGAAGTAGCCGCTCGGATTGATAATGACCTGCTGTGTAGATGGCTGCCCGAAAGATATATTTCCGCCATTGGCGGTAATGCCCAACGTGGTCCCAGAATTACTCTGGTAGATTTGGTTCACGCCAGCGTCGAGACCATTCAAACGCAGGCCACTTGCGTACGTGTATTCTCCCGCAACTTCAAGAGCTAACGTAGTGCCACTCGTTGTGTAGAAACGATGAGCACCTCCAGAGCCCGAAAGTCCGTACACCATATTCCCTACTTTCGTAGAAAGAACCGTATTCGCGCCATCGTTGCGAATCCAGAAGCCCGTTGCCCCTGCGTCACTTGTACGAAGTTCAATAGCATTTGTTGTCGTACTCCCAAACCGAGCGACGAGTCCCGTACCAGAAACATCAAGTTTCGCACCCGGAGTTGTTGTTCCGATACCAACATTATTCGTACTGTCATCAAAGAAGAGGCTTGCATTGTCTTGGGTAAGTTGGCCACTTGCACCTGCAAAGACTACAGAGCCTGGGGTGAAGTTAGGGTTAATGGTGCCGGAGATTGTGCCGGAGACTTCAAGATCGCCAGACACACTCGCATTACTGAGGAATGTATTCCCTGTGACTTCAAGGTTGCCGGAGACTGAGGCGTTGCCATCTGCAAACAGTTGGCCGTCAATCTCCAAATCGTCAGAAATAAGTACATCGTCACTTGAATCAAGGAAGCTACTGTAGGAGGTGGTGTTGGAGCCGAACCTACTGTAAGCAACGGTTGCTGTGTGGGCTACTTGGAGAGCATCTGTGGTGAGGAGTTCACCAGCAAAGCCACCTGCGCCTTCGACGTCAAGGAGAGTGTTGGGAGTGGTGTCGCCGATGCCGAAGTAGCCGCTCGGATTGATAATGACCTGCTGTGTAGATGGCTGCCCGAAAGATATATTTCCGCCATTGGCGGTAATGCCCAACGTGGTCCCAGAATTACTCTGGTAGATTTGGTTCACGCCAGCGTCGAGACCATTCAAACGCAGGCCACTTGCGTACGTGTATTCTCCCGCAACTTCAAGAGCT
The DNA here is from genome assembly GCA_030583765.1 of Candidatus Paceibacterota bacterium. Lineage (NCBI taxonomy): Bacteria > Bacillati > Minisyncoccota > Minisyncoccota bacterium. Next base: position 8,901 of record CP129474.1, on the reverse strand, counting down.
AACGTAGTGCCACTCGTTGTGTAGAAACGATGAGCACCTCCAGAGCCCGAAAGTCCGTACACCATATTCCCTACTTTCGTAGAAAGAACCGTATTCGCGCCATCGTTGCGAATCCAGAAGCCCGTTGCCCCTGCGTCACTTGTACGAAGTTCAATAGCATTTGTTGTCGTACTCCCAAACCGAGCGACAAGTCCCGTACCAGAAACATCAAGTTTCGCACCCGGAGTTGTTGTTCCGATACCAACATTATTCGTACTGTCATCAAAGAAGAGGCTTGCATTGTCTTGGGTAAGTTGGCCACTTGCACCTGCAAAGACTACAGAGCCTGGGGTGAAGTTGGGGTTAATGGTGCCATAGATGCTTCCTGTGACTTCAAGGTTGCCCGCTACAGAGGCATGCGAGTCAAAGAATGCTTGGCCATCTACCTCAAGGTCATCGGAGATGAGGAGGTCATCACTTGAGTTGAGGAAGGAGCTGTAGGAGGTATTCCCAATACCAAAACGTGAATAAGAAGCCGTTGCTACCGTGCCACCGCCCGCCTGAAACGCACCTGAAGCAACCACGTTACCGCCCGTTTCTACAACAAAGAGACGGCTGTCATCTTTGTTGGCGATCGAAAGATAGTCGCGCGAGCCCTGATCCGCGGCACCCGTAAGAGCTATTTGGGTGTAGTTATATTGTGGCTCTGATGTATTCGACGTCTCGAGTACAATGGGGAAATTAAAGGAAAAGTGCTTATTCGCCGCATCCCACGCAAGCTGCGCGTTCGATGTCGCCGAGCCGCGCTCAAACACGAGTTGCATGTTTTCGGCATCATTCGTGGCATTGTCGGTGTTGACGGTGAACGTCTGCGCAGTGGTACCGGAAATAGAAGATGAGGCAGCGGAGATGTTGAGGACGTCAATAGAATCGAAGTAGCCAGTATTCCAGCGGAGTGCGCCAGAACCAATATCGCGATTGCCATCAAACGGAATGAGGTCGGAAGCAATGCGCGAGTTTACTACCAGCACATCAGAGCCGTCGGTTGCATTACCGATCACCACATCTTCATCAAATGCCGCGGATGCGTTCACTTCCAAGTCACCGGAAATGAGCAGATCATTGTTTTCAGAAATGTAGTTTGGATGTGAGGTTGCCGCAGTGCCCAAACGGTTATACGAAACGGTTGCAGTAGCGGCGCCAGAGCCAACTTGCAATGAACCCGACGTGAAGAAGTTTGATGCCGATGCGGTACCTTGCACCTCAAAACGCGTTGTAGGAAGGTGCGTCCCCACACCAAAGTTACCGCCAATAAAGCCATTTCCAGAAATAGACGCGGCGCCAAGTACTTCGAAAGCCGTTTCTGGAGCGCTCGAGATTCCAACGCCAAGTGAAGTACCAAAATACCCCGTGCGCCACCGTGTAGCAGCCTCACCGAGATCATAGGCATTGTCAGCGGAAGGATCAAAATTGGTTGAGATAGAGCCACCGAAAGCGATGTTGCCGCCAACAAATAGATCGCCGCCTACATCAAGATTGCCCGATACCGATGCGTTCGAGAAGAATGAATCCCCTGTCACTTCAAAGCTCCCTGCAACCGAAGCATTGGCATCGAGGAATGTGTTGCCGTCTACTTCAAAACTCCCACTCACACTTGCGTTGGAGTCGAAGAATGCGGGGCCGTCTACTTCGAGAGAGCCAGAGATGAGGACATCGTCGGGAGAGTCGAGGAAGTTCGGGTAGGTTGTGGTGTTCGTACCAAAGCGTGAGTAGCTCACCGTTGCACCTCCGTTGGCTACTTGCAGAGAGCCAGAGGTGAGAAGATATGAAGCAGATGCAGTGCCTTGGGTTTCAAGGCGGGTCATAGGGGCGGTGGTGCCGATGCCGAGGTTGCCGTTTGCATCTACGCGCACGCGCTCCGTGCCGCCAGTAGTGATCGCAAGCACATCAGACCCGGGGCGGAACAAACCTGTGTTCTGATCATTTCTAAATGAGAACGAAGGTGAAGCCGCGGTACCATCAGCCGCCAAGAATGTGGACGCGGATGCGATACCGGTAAAGTTCACAGTGCCGCCAATGAAATATGAGGTGCCTACTACTTCAAGATTGCCAGAAATAAGCACGTCATCGTTCTCCGCGAGCCCCGTGGTGGTCGTTGCAGTGCCAAAACGGTTGTAAGAGGTCGTCGCACCCCCGTTTCCGGCCTGTAAAATGCCCGAGGTGAGGAGATTTGATGCCGATGCGGTACCTTGCACCTCAAAACGGGTCATCGGGGCGCTCGTGCCAATTCCAACGTTGCCAGTTGCTGCCCTCACGAAGAACGCACTATTGCCAACTTCAAAATCTCCTGCGACAGACGCAGTAGTATCGGCAAAAAGTTTTCCATCTACTTCAAGGTCATCGGAGATGAGGAGGTCATCGCTTGAATCAAGGAAGGAGTTGTAGGTTGTGGTGTTCGTACCAAAGCGTGAGTAGCTCACCGTTGCACCTCCGTTGGCTACTTGCAGAGAGCCAGAGGTGAGAAGATATGAAGCAGATGCAGTGCCTTGGATTTCAAGGCGGGTCATGGGGGCGGTGGTGCCGATGCCGACGTTGCCGTTTGGATTTACCACAAAAGAAGCGTAAGCCGAGCTACTACTTGCGGTAATTGCCATTGGGCCCGTGACATGGAGCCCAGCTCCGATCATCGCACCACCACGAATGCTAATATCATTATTTACTTGCAAATTCCGACGCACTGCAAGGTCGCTTGCCTGAATGCCGCCAGCCTCAAATTGCTGAATATATGCACCACCCAGATCATACACAGAAAGCCTTGAGTTACCTCCGCTCGTGGCGTAAGTTCCATTAACAACGTAAGCAAACCTCCCCTGTGTCGTAATAAAGTTCGCGCTCGTATGTGTGGTCGTAGTAGCAACAACGCTTGGATTTGTGGGGCGGGAGACATCAATAACCCGCATATCTGTACCCCCAACGACATAGGCATAATCACCTTGAACGGAGAGAGAACGAACGCTGCCTCCTATAGAGGCCGTAGCAATAACTGCTGGCGCGCTTGGGTTTGAAATATCAATAACCTGTAATGCCCCACTCCCGGTAGTAACATATGCATAAGTGTCCTGTACCGCTATATAAAATGGGTTCGCCTGTGTTGCCACAGAGCCCACTAAGAAGGGCGCGGTAGGGTTGGCAATATTCACGACATACATTGTCGCGCCAGAATATGCGGTGATATACGCAAATTTCCCCTGTACCGTGATGCCGGTATTTGTTGAACCGACAGACAGCGACCCTGTAAGCCTTGGCGTATTTGGGTCCGCGACATCATAAATCGAGAGCCCCGAACCATCCATGACATAGAGATATCTGCCCTGCACAGTGAGAGAAATGCCTGTTTGAGATGCGATGTTCCCAAGTCGGCGCGGATTTCTCGGATCTGAAATATCAAAAATCTGCACCCGTCCGCCTCCCATGCCCATATAGGCATAGCGCCCTTGTACGGCGATCGAACGCGGAAACGACCCTGCGCTTGGTGCAATTGAGCTTAGCTCCACGGGTGCCGAAGCGCTTGAAATATCAAAGATATTCATGACACCAGCCCCATAATTCGCTATGTATGCATAGGGGCCCTGCACAGCCGCCGCAAAGCCTTGACCACTAATACTCGCCGACGCGAGTATTACGGGACTGAAGTTTGCAACATCGAGTTGCGTGCGTGGCGCAGTCGTCCCTACACCAACGTTGCCAGTCGCGTCGACACGTACACGTTCTGTGCCGCCGGTAGTGATCGACAGTGAATTCGTTGCTGGTCGGAACAGCCCCGTGTCGCGGTCTGCGTCATAGGTCAGAGAAGGCTCACTTGCCGTGCCGTCGGGCAAGTAGAGCGGTCCACCGAGCTCCATAGAGCCAGAAAGCGAAGCGGTGGTGCCGAAAATCGTGTTCCAGCGGTTCGAAGATGTGCCAAGATCGTAGTATGCAGAGCGAGAAGGCGTGAGATCTGAACCAACGTAGCCATTCACCACGAGCCCGCCGACGCTTGCGATACCGGAAGCTCGCAGGTTTCCGACTTCATCAACACCGAAATAGCGTGAGTACACCGTGAAAAGACTTGCGTTCTTGTCTTCTTGATCGCCAAATGATGCGTCGCCCGATACGCCGAGCGAAGAGAAGGAGCCGTCACCGCCATAGAGACCGCCATTGAAAAAGGCAACGCGGTTCGTGCTGTTCCCCTTTTTCACCACAAAATCGAGATCAAAGTCATCAGGAGTCAGCCCCTGGAGGTACTCAGAGTTCAAATTCTCGATCATCGTGTCGTTCCGAATCTCAATTGTGCCCTGTCCAAGGCGAAGATTGCCTTCTTCGATGACCACATCGCCTTTTCCGATGCCTACATTGCCCTGTCCAACAAGTAATTCACCCTTCTGGACGTTCAGGGAGCCGCCTGTGAGCGTGACATCTTTGCCGAAAACGGCGTTATTCCATACTCCAAGCTGGCCGTACACATCCAAAGAGCTCAACAATTTGGTGGCGCCTTTTACCGTAAGCGTTTTGCCAACTTCTACAGCACCTTCGAGGAAGACGTCATCATAGGTGATGTTCCCGTTTTTTGTAACAAATGCGAGCGAAAAGTCTTTTGAATCAAGATTATCAAAATAGTCGGCATTCAAATTCTCAACTTTCGTGACTGAATCAACGACGATAGGCGCAACTCCTTCTGGGGCACGAGAGCGAAGTTGGCCGGCAGTCTCAATATGGCCAAAAATAGATACTTTACCTTCGGAATCAAGGAGTAGCACCTCATTTGCGTGCGTGCCTGGAAAATGCCCCTGAAGCGTTTCCGCATCCTTAAAGGCGTTGCGTACCGCGGTGAGCATGTCATCTGCGCGGCCGAATGTGAATCCTCCAACCAAGATAAAGATCAGCACAATAGCCGTGACCACGATAGCGGTCATACTGGACGTGTGGCCCATGAGGCCCTTTGCGCGTGCATCTATGCGGTCAAACTGATAGCGTAGCGTGTTTGATTCAACTGCATAGAACTCTTGTTGTGCTGGATCCTGTGTAGGCGCGTGAGAGGTCCCGAGTGTCTGTGATACGCGATCTGCGAATGAAGAAAGGGAGCGCGTCAGTTGGCCCATGGAATCAACGAGCGTATCGAACGCGGGCGACGCGGGCACTTGTGGGGCCGCTTCTTTTAACTCTGCGGTCGGTTGTGCGGCGGCAACAACAGGCGCAGTAATAGACTGTGGTGCTGGTGCTTGCACGGGCTTTGCCGGTGCCGCCGGCGCAGAACTTTGAGCCTTATTGAGACGCTCAAATTCTTCGTACATTTTTGAGTGCCCAGCGTGGCCAAGGAGCTCTTCAGCATCAGAAGGATCTTCTGGTGTGAGCGACGATGCAAGAATTGCTTCTGGATATGCGCGATGTGCGGGCACAGAGAGCGCACTTTCGCCACCGCCAACACGCGGCACCGCAATAGTGATACTTTGTTTGCGTACGTATTCTGCAAGTGCCGCGCGAGTTGTAAACCAATTGCGGCCATCGATCTTGCGCGCGAATAATTTTCCACGACGCGCAAGAAGACTCAAATACTCTTGCGAGTAAGGAGAAATTTTTGCCGCATCTTGAAGCGAAATAAAGTCACCTTGCGGTGCTTCGTTTCGTTCTGGTTTTTGTGACGTTTCGTTCATCGAAAAAGACTCATCAAAAAAGCGAAAATATGCTATACTAGATGAGTCCTAAACTTTGCGTGGAGCAGAGTGAGGACCGTGCATTCCCTAACGTCCCGACCCCAAGTCGGGACGTTAGCGTTTTAACTCTGAAAAGAACTGGAGAGTAGATGTTCGTACGTCGTATCCGATACAGTATCGGATATCGAATTGTCCGCGAGAACTGCGACGATTCTCGTGGCATCCGATAGTCAATGCTAGCATGGGTGTATCAAAAAATGTTGATAAGATTTTTTTAAAATTTTCTTCCCGATCGCTTCTTTAAAGAAATGTCTGAGAATATGTAAAAGTGACTTGTAGAGGATGTGAGAGAAGAAATGAAAAATAAAATCGTATGTATAAATTATATGAGGCTATAAAACATTACTATCAAAAAATGCATAAGGTTTAATGTTTTACACAGAAACCTATATATTAATGTTTAAATAGGTTATAATCATAAAAGTCAGGTAAAACCTACGAATACAGAGATGCCAAAAAAATTCCTCAACGTGTCAGAAGTAGCTCGCTTGCTCGGTGTAACGCCCTTGACAGTCCGCAACTGGGATCAAAAAGGGAAGCTCATCGCCTATCGGAACCCTGTGAATAACTATCGGATGTATAAAATAGATGATGTCGAAATCCTCCTGCGACAGATAGAACAAAGCAAGCCAAGAAATAGAAAACTAAAGATCGATATGTACTAAAAGAAAACCCCGCCATGGCGGGGTAATTCTTTTCTATGCTTTGTTGCGGGCTTGCCCGCCCACTTCGTGGGCGGGGGCGCCAGGATTTGAACCTGGATACCTGGTTTTGGAGACCAGAGTCCTACCGTTGAACGACACCCCCATGACAAAGACCTGCGCATGGATGCACAGGCTTTGTAAACTAGCCGGTCAATTTTGCTTCTTTATGAATCGTCCGCTTTTTGCACGAAGAGCAGAACTTCTGTAACTCGATCTTTCGTTCTACTTTCTTCTTGTTCTTTGACGTGTAGTAATTTGCCTCTTTACACACGGTGCACTTAAGACGAATTAGGTTGTCTTGTGACATATATGTATTACGGTCATTAGAACCGTGAGCCGACGGTGAGAATTGAACTCACGACCTACTCCTTACCATGGAGTTGCTCTACCTCTGAGCTACGTCGGCATACTTCCCTTCTTTTCACGGTGGGGGCGGTAGGTCGCCCTCGCCTCTTAACGTGCCGTCGCACGTTTCGGGCTAGGCACCGACTCGCGATCGCATAAGCTTATGCGATATCGCTCCGTCGTTCGAATCCCACCGCTTCAGAACGACGATGATTTTTTACATGCCTCAAGGCATCTAAAAAATACATTGTGGGGGCGGTAGGATTCGAACCTACGTAGGCCGATCGGCCGACAGATTTACAGTCTGTTGTGATTGACCACTCCACCACACCCCCATGTAATGAACTGCGGAGCCGGCGGTCGGGATTGAACCGACGACCTACTGTTTACAAAACAGTTGCTCTACCACTGAGCTACGCCGGCGCATTCGTAGAGCACGAAGAAGTATAGCGTATTTTACTCGATTCTTCAATTCGTGTTCCCCTGCTCTAATGACTCGAGTTGCGCCCGCAAACCTGCATGCGCAGGGTCTAATTTCAGGCCTGCCTCAAACGCCTCACGAGCATCTTGTAGCTGCTCTAACTCTTTATACACCATACCGATCTGTTCATAGAGCTCAACATTTTTAGGAGCGCGCGCGATCGCAATAATGAGCTCCTGTTCGCGCGTAATCAACTCTTCGCGCCGCACAGCCGCCGCATCAATGACCGGCTGCACTACCGCCGGCTCTTCAACAGCCACCTTCTCTTCTTCGTTCTCCGGCGCAACTGGGTCAGTGCTCAAATGCCCTTGCGTAACCCCAGGAGCGCGCATGGTGCGAAGCGTTGATATGGTGCGCGTACTGAGCGTATCGAGCCGCATCACCGCAACACGAAATGCGCGCATGATCTTCTCAAGCTCATGCGTGAGGATAGCCCTCAGAGGGATCGCTCGAATTGCATGCACAAGGCGTATCGCCTCTGGGAACATGGCGTGAAACCATGTTTCATGCTCCTCTTCGTGAAGCTCGGGATCAAGCTTTTTGAGGTACGGGATTTTGCGTGAGATGACCCACGCAATGCCTGCGCACGCGAGAAGAGCAATGCCGATGAGAATAATGATGACCATTACACTTCAAGCAGGGAGAACGAATCGAGTTGAATGTTTTCCCCGAGCTTGCCGACTGCTTGAGTTATAGCATCGCGAACCTTCATGCTTGGGTCACGGATAAATTCCTGATCCAGCAACTCCTCTTGGGACGTTGGCTTCATTGCTGCAACGTGCATGGCTAGCTCTTTTGTCAGTGTTTGGAATTCGGGGTTGCGGGCTACGAAATCAGTTTCGCAACGCACGAGCACCATAGCAGCAACCTTGCCGTTTGTGTGCACGTAAGCTCCAATGCCGCCTTCTGCTGTTGTACGGTCTGCCTTCTTCGCGGCCGCAGAAACACCAAATGCTTTGAGTGCTTCGCGCGCCTTCGCTACATCGCCTCCGGCTTCAGAAAGCGCTTTCTTAATCTCTCCGAAAGAGAGGCCAGTTTCGTCTCGAAGCGCCTTAATTGTCTGGATATCGTCTGCCATAAGCCTCCTTACTACCTGCAGGCGAGACAACTAGCGAACGAGTAATTGTTCGCGAATCGTGTTCAGCAACAGGTCAACAGAAATTTTCGAACGATCGTTTGCTGGGATTGCTACGGCAATATCACGAGGATTCGAATCGGTGTTTGCGATAGCAATGACCGGAACATTCATGCGCTGTGATTCATGCACGGCGAGCTTCCCTTCCTTAAGCGATGCGACGAATACGAGATCGGGCATGCGCGTGAGGCGCTTGAGTCCACCGAAACGATCCTGCATCTTTGCAAGCTCGCGACGCATGCGCACTTGCTCATGCTTCGGATACTTCTCAAGACCGCCTTCCGCTGCCATCTTTTCCAATTCCTCAAGCTTGCGCACGCGGCTGTTAATCACCTTAAAATTGGTGAGCGTACCGCCAAGCCATCGGGTGAGTACGTACGGCATCTGCACTTCGTCGGCAATGGCACGAATGCCCTCTTCCGCTTGCTTTGTTGCCGCAACGAAGAGCACAAGCTTCCCGCTTGTAAGTGCGGTTTTGAGCTCTTCAGCTGCTGCGACCAGCTTCTC